>RHMC01000056.1 GCA_003719395.1 Streptomyces altiplanensis | reverse complement strand
GTCAGCCCGGCGGCCGGGCCGGGACGGAAGCCGCCGGCACTCCGGCGCTGTCCTCCGGGCGCTGAGCCCCACCAAGGGGGGAGGCGGGACGCTCTCGCCGGATGGAGGTACTGCTGTGATCGTTCGCTTCGCGGGTGGCCCGTTCGCCGGTCGTGAGCTGGAGACCGCCGACGCCCCGTGGGCCGGCGTCTGGCCCGACCCAGCCGAGGACAGCCGGACCGGCGGGTGACCACAGGGCCAGCCGCCTTTCTGCGCCGCGCTTCGCCCATCCCTTGGCCGCGCTCTTGCAACTGGTCGTAGACGGCGCGGGCCCGGTGACGGTGCGCTGCCAGCTGCGCGAGACGCTCCTCGTGCTCGCGGGCGGGACGGGCGGCCAGACCGCGCTTGTACCCGCCGGCCAGGCCCGGCTCGCTGCTTCGGTGGTCGAGGGGCGGTCCTTCCTGTGTCACCGGCTTCGCCTGCGGTCGCCGTTTCGGCACCGGCTCGCGGGTGCTTCAATCCGGCTGGCTGACCTGGTCCGGGACCCTCTGGCAGTTTGCGGCTGGGGCGATCGTGTCCCCGGTGCAGGCGTTGTTCGTGTTCTACGGTCGGCGGCGTCGGCGCGGGAGCCGCCACCGGCCTTGTCGTGCTTGTGCGGCTCTGTCTTCCATGACGTCGAGGACACGGCGGCTGGTGAGGGTGTCGGGGTGGTCGGGGCCGAGGAGGCGTTCTTGGTCGGTGAGGGTGCTGCGGGCCAGGTCGAGGGCTTCTTGGTCCAGGCCGAGGATGTCGCAGTGAGGAGGCGAGAGCGTTGCGGCTGGCGAGGGTGTCGCGGTGGTGGGGGCCGAGGACATGTTCCCGGTCGGCGACGGTGCGGCGCAACAGGTCGGCCGCTTCCTGGAACGGGCCGAGCTCACCTGACGCACCGTCTGGGTCCTGCAGGACGATGGCGAGGTTGTGACGGCTGGTGAGAGTGTCGGGGTGGTGGGGGCCGAGGAGGCGTTCGCGGCTGGTGATGACCTGGCGAAGCAGAGCCGTGGCTTCCTCGTGTCGGCCGAGTTCGTACGAGGCGGTGGCGAGGTTGTGGCGGCTGGTGAGGGTGTCGGGATGGCTGGGTCCGAGGAGGCG
Organism: Streptomyces altiplanensis; assembly: GCA_003719395.1. Lineage (GTDB taxonomy): Bacteria > Actinomycetota > Actinomycetes > Streptomycetales > Streptomycetaceae > Streptomyces > Streptomyces altiplanensis. The sequence goes on along the minus strand of RHMC01000056.1, from coordinate 39,511 downwards.
TTCGCGGTCGGTGATGACCTGGCGGAACAGGTCCGCGGCTTCCTGGTGCCGGCCCTGACCTTGCAGGACGGCCGCGAGACTGTTGCGGCTGTTGACGATGTCGACGGCGTCGGGGCCGAGGAGGCGTTCGCGGTCGGTGATGACCTGGCGGAGCAGGTCGGCGGCTTCCTGATGCCGGCCGAGGCTGTTCAGGGCGGTGGCGAGGTTGTGGCGACTGGTAAGGGTGTCGGGGTGGCCGTGGCCGAGGAGGTTCTCCTGGTCGCTGATGGACCCGCGGAGCACCTTGGCGGCTTCCTGGTACTCGCCCAGGCCGGCACGCGCGGCGGCGAGATCGTTGCGGCTGGCGAGAACGTCAGGGTGGTCGGCCGGGAGGCGGCGCGTTTCGGCGTTCAGGAGGTGCTGGCGCAGGGGGCGTTCCTCGGCGTACACGCCGGCTTCGTGCAGTGTGCTGGCGAGAGCGTCGAGTGTGGTGCGGATGGTGGTGAAGGCGTGGTCGGTGGCCCGGTCCAGAACGGGTGGGAGGTGGAGGGCGAGAAGGCGTGCTGCGGGCCAGCCGGCGTGCCCGGCACGCACGGTGTCCTGGACCGCCCGGGTGAGGTGGGTGTCGAGGGCGGCGTGCCAGGAGGCAGAGTCGCTGCCAGCGGAATGCAAGGCCATGACATCGCGGACTACGGGATGCAGGACCACGTGGCCCACTTCGACAGCGGCACCGTTCTCGGCTCTTGTGCTCACCGCGGTTACTGACATCTCCGGCGTGGTGCGGGGGGTGCCGAGGAGGCCGTACTGGTGGAGTCCGGCCAGGGCGGCGTCGAGGGCGGGGGCGGTGACGTCCTGACCGGTGGCGTCGGCGAGGAGGGTCGGGGTGATCAGGGACAGCGGGATGGGAGCGGCCTCCAGCAGGGCGAGGAGGTGGAGGAGGGGGCGGGCAAGGGTGTAGCCGTCGTGGTGAAGCTGGTCGAGGGAGAGGTCCCAGGTGTGCCGTACGACGGTGCGGGCGATCTCCGGATTCGAGGCGGCTTGAGGGTGTTCGGCGCCGAGCAGGTCGCCGAACTCCCTGTCGAGCGCCTCGAGGTAGGCAGTGAACGTCCGGTAGCGGCTGGTCGCGGTGGCCAGATACCGGCCCGCGGCCTCCAACGCGAGCGGCAGACTGCCCAGCCGGGCCACCAGCGCCCGGGCGTCCTCCTCGCTGCCGGCAGACGGTGGTGCTGCGTGCAGCAGGACCGCAGCCGCGGCCATCACCTCCAACGGCTCCAGCTCCACTCGCTTAACCCGCTGGCCCCAGGTGCTCTCCTCGACGTCTCGGCTGGTGACGATCAGCAGACCGGCCCCGTCGGGGCGCAGCCAACCCTGGTAGGCCGCAACCGGAGCCTGGCCCGGTCCCACCCGCTTCGGGTCATCGACGTCGTCCACGACGATCACCCACCCGCGCACAGACGCCAGGTGCTCCCAGACCACGTCGACCAGTACTGCCCGGCCGCGCCGTGCTTCCTGCAGCCGTTCCTCCTCGATGCCGAGGGCCTGAGTGATGCGGGTCATGTCTTGGGCCAGGCGGTTGGAGTCGTTTTGCCAGCGGCTCCAGAACACCTCCGTCTTGTCCTTCTCGTCTTGCCAGGCGCGGGCTGCTTCGGCGGCGAGGGCCGTCTTGCCCAGGCCGCCGAACCCGCACACCACCACCATCCCCCCATCACGCCGCAGGCTGTTCAGTTCGGCGAGTTCGCTCTCGCGGCCCCGGACGGTCGCTGTCGGCACCGGTGGCCGCACGGATGCGTCGCCCGCCACGGCCGCTACCCATGCCGTCGGCGGGCTGGTCTCGGCAGGACCGTTGTCCGCATGCGGGGGCGTGCGGAGGGCGTACAGGGAGATGGGGAAGCCGATCAGTGCGATGGTGCCGCCGACGACACTGGCGGTCATGTCCGCCGCCTCGAGTCCGAAGCGGGCGACCGCATAGACGACTGCTCCCACGAAGACGGCCAGCGATGCCACCAGCGCCCAGCGGGTCTGTAAGCCGGTCCGTCTGCTTGGCCTGCCACGCCTCGTCACTCTGCGCATTCGCGTCTGCCTCTCACACTCGCACGTGAGAGTGAGGATGCCGCAGCCGAACTGCACCTGGAAGCGGGATGGATCAGCTGGTACCTGGCTGTGACGGCCCCGCATGCGCCATCGCCGCCGAAGGCCTGGGCGAGATGTACTTCCGCGACAGCGCCGCCGCCGCCCACGGTCTCGAGACCCAGTTCACCGCTTCGCCGCCGCCGGTGGCGCGGGCTGCGGGGCGGGCGGCTCCGGGGCGGCCTCGACGGCCGGCACCGCGCCTGCCCAGTCCATGCCCAGCGCCGCGAGTGCGCGCGCTGCTCGGAGGTGAGCTTGTCGCGCCTCGACTTGGTGTTCGAGAGCCACACCCCCAGCTTCACCGGCACCGGCTCCGCCTCGCCGTCGACCGCGATCTCCACGACCGCGCCGCGCGGGACGGACCGTTGCCCCTCCTTCTCCACCCACTGCGCCAGGGCTGCTAGGCCCCGCTGGAACGCCGCCTCAGCCTTGCTCCCGGCCTTCTTCAGACCCTTGACCACGTCGGCCGGTGCCGGAGGGAGCTCCGCCGGGGCGGCGGCCGTCACGGGGAGGGTGGCGCCCTGTACGCCCAGCGCGGTCAGCCGCTCCCGCTGCTCGGGCACAGCTGCGCCCAGGTGCCCGGCTCCTGCTGCCGCCACCTCCAGGTGCCGATGTCATCGCCCTCGAAGGTGACGCCCGGCGCGATGTAGGGCAGGACGCCGTCGGCGTCGACCAGGTCCGCGAGGACGCGGTAGTGCCGCTGCCAGTCCAGTGGCCACGGGCAGTTCCAGTCCGGGTCGATCGCCGTCAGCTGCTGCGCGCGCTGCGCCGCGCGCTTCGGGTCCTTCCCAAGCCCACCCTTCCGGCGCAAATTCGCCAGATGCTGCCCGATGGGCACCATCGCCTCGTCCCTCGCCCCACACCGCGTCCTGACGCGGCGCGAGGTGCCCGGTGGCTCGCCGGTAGGACCGCAGCGCGGCGAGCTTGCCCTCCCACGCCTCCTCGCCCGGCTCCCACACCATCCCGGCCTCCGGGGCGTCCAGCAGCGTCTTGCGCCGCTCCTCCAGCTCACCCGCCCGCAGCGCCTTCCTCTGCTGATGCACCCATCGACCAAGCGGAAACGACTTCGTGACCCCCACCTCGACCTCGACGTCGTAGGGCACGGCGTGACGCCGGTGATCTCGTTCTCCGCCCGCCAGCGGATCAGGGCCTGGTAGCCCTCCAGCCACACCAGGGACTCCGGCCGGTAGACCCGGGTCCGCAGGAACTCCGCGATCGTCGCCGCGTCGCGCGGGCTGGAGAAGTGGAGCAGGGCGGCTTCGGCGGCGGCCTGCGTGTCGTCGTCCTCCTCCTGGTCCTCGCCGTCGCCCTCGCCCTCCCCGCCGGCCCCGTCGATCTGCCCGTCCTCGTCACGCGGACGTGGACCTTGCGCTTGCCGCTCGTGAGCGCACGGGAAGCGAGCTGCTCGACAAGTCGATCATCATGCGAGCGCAGGCCCTGGAGGACCGCTACAAGGGGGCGGAACGAGGCGCTGGCGACCATGTCGGTCGGGTCCTCGTTCGGCTCCAGGAACACCGGCACGATGATCCTGGCGACCTTGGTGGAGCCGTCGCGGTTCAACCTGAGCGCGCGGCCGATGTTCTGCACGATCTCGACCTGCGAGCCGCGGGTGTCCGCGAAGCAGATCGAGTCGACTCCCCGCTCGCCGGTGATGTCGACGCCCTCACCGAGAACGCGAACGCTGGCGAGGAAGGCGCGGTGGACCCGGCGTCCGGCCGCGTCGATGCCGTTGGCGAATTGCCGCAGGACCTCGCGCCGCTCGGACACGAGGTGGTCGCCGCACAGCCACGCCGACCACACCCGGTCCGGGGGTACGTGGCGGCCGGCTTCCAGCTCGTAGAACTCCGCGTCGATCGAGGACTTCGGCAGCTTGTCGGCGGCGGCCAGGATCCGCGTCGGAGGCGTCGTTGATGTACAGCGCGGCTGCCGTCTCGGGCAGCTTGTCCGCGAATGCGCGGGCTTCTTCGACTTTCTGGTGGAAGGTCATGACCGTACGTAGATTGTACGCCGCGGCGTGCTCCAGCAGCGCTGTCTGCAGCAGCGCCAGGCGCCGGCCCCGCTGCGCCTCCTCCGACTCCCCGATCACGGGGGAGGGGTCCCGGATCTCCAGCACGTCGATCTCAAATCCCGCAAGGATTTCGCGCTCGATCGCCTCGCTCAGCCCGAGCTCCGCGAGCCACGCGCCGTACGTGCCGTCCGGGTCGTCGGCCATGGTCGCGAGCTCCGCCTCCTGGCCCTCCGCGCCCTTCTGCGGCCGGGGCGCGGCGAGGATACGCGGGGTCGCGGTCAGGTAGAGCCGGAAGTCCGCCGGGATGCGGGCGTTGTCGTGGATCACCGCCCACGGCCGGCCAAGATCACCGGCGGTTCCGTGGGCCTCATCCACGATCGCGAGCGAAAAACCGTCCATGCGCTGGCCGTACAGCCGCTCTCCGCCCGCCAGAGCGGCCTCCAGCGGCCCGCGAACCTTCCGCTGTCCTTCCGGTGCGTCGATGTCCGCGCGGTCCACCAGGGAGGCATAGGTGGCGAACACGACGACCGGCCCGGACCCGGCCCACAGTGCGAGTTGGATCGGGTTCGTGGTGGTGCGCACCCCCAGCGAGTTGAGCACCGCGTCGCTCTCCAGCGAGCACACCGCGACCATCGGCGCGGTATGGCCCACCGCCCGCCACGCCTGGGCGGTCTGCGCGAGCAGATCCAGAGTCGGCACGGTCACGAGGATCCGGCCGCCCGGAAAGCACTCCAGCGCGCACGCGGCGGCCGTGATCGTCTTGCCCGAGCCGGTCGCTGACACGATCGTGCCCCGGGCCCCTGCGGGGGCACAGATGACCTTGCAGAGAATCCCACCCACCTCCGAAACGCCGACCGCTGATCTACCTGGTGTTCCTTGAGCTGAATTGCTGACATTCCCTTGCCTCCCCGAGCGCTGAATTCCTGTGGTGTTTCAGACGGCCGCGTGCGGAATGCAGGCCGCACCCGCGTCGCTCCAGATCGCCCCGCCCGCGAGATGCCATCCGCCGGGCGTCCCGTCCGACTTCCCGCGCCTCCACTCCATCCCGGCAGGTCGTTCGGGTCGTAGTGCCCGGCCTCGCGCGTGCAGAGGATGACGTCACCGCTGGACATCTCCACCGTCCGCGCCGTGCACAGACCGCCCACCTCGCCCAGCGCCTCCAGCACCCGGCGCCGCGCCGTGGTGCTCGGGTGGGCGCGCGGCAGCACCGTCTCCCGGAGATACGCCTCCAGGCGCACCAGCCCAGCACGCTCTTGCTGACCCACGTCCGCAATATGTACTGCCGGTTCAGCAGCCCCGGCCGACCGTATGATCATCGGCATGATTCTGAGCCGAAGCCCGATAGGTGTCACATAGGCGGGATTGTTGTCACCGCCCGCAGGTGCTGTGCGGTGAAGGGCGTCAGCGGGTGGGTCGTGGTGCGGCTGGCCCGTCCCTGGCGCACCACCATCTTTGGCTGGTTCCGGCAGTTCGCCAGGCTCTGCCGTGGAAGTAGCGTTGTGCGCCCCGGCGGCGGACGGCTGGGGTGCCGTATCACGCGGCACGGTTGAGAAGAGCACTGACCGACAAGGAGGACCATGATGTCGTGGGTGACCAGCAGCCTTCGGGCGCTCAGCGGTGAGATGCGTGCACGGTGGCACGGGTACTTCGTCGGCTACGGGCAGCAGGACTGACGCTCGGCAGCCGGACCAGGCACAACCCGACCGGCAAGGAGGGCAGCCGGATGTCATGGGTCATCAGGAGCCTTCGGGCGCTCAGCGGTGAGGCGCGTGCGCGCCGCAATCAGTACGGCGACAGGTACGGGCACAACGACTGACGTCCTCTCAGCAATGGGATGGGACGAGCGGCCGGACCGCCGCGCGTCCCGTCCTCCGTCAGATGGGCGGATGACCCGTGCTCCTGGACAGGAAGAGTCTGTGGCCGCAACTGCGGCGGTGGGAGAAGCAGGCCGCGGACCGGGACGGTCCGTTCAGGCTCCGCTTCGGCACCCTCTTCGTGGCCGATGCCGACGCGGCCCGGGACATCCTGGTCGACTCGGTTGGCGACTACCTGTCCCAGTCCGGGTTCTTCCGCCTGGGACCCGAATCCCTGCCCCGGGAGGTCCGGAGCGAAGCTTCCCGCGAGCTGCTCAGGATCCTGGCCCGGCACGACCTCACGTCATCGTTCGACCTCGACTGCGCCCTCGGTGAGGTGAGTGACGGCCGCGGCCGCCTGCGGCACCAGCGCTGGGGCGTCGAACTGGTCCGACGGTACTTCGCCCCCGTCATCGCACACCGGCGTCATACCGAAATCAACGCGCTCGTCGACGCCTACGTGACGTCGAGCGTCGTCGCGACGACATCGTCGGCCATGTGTTGAGGCGCTCGCACCGTACGGTGCCCGCCGTCCGGGCCGGGCTCGCCGAACAGCTCGGCCGACTGCCGGCGCAGGAAAGCGGCGCGCAGGACCTGGTCGACCTGGTGCTGGGCCTGCCCGGAGAGCTGTCCCCGGCCGATCGCGCACAGTTGCTGCAACGCCTCGTCCTGTCCACGGTCGGCTTCACCGGCGTGACCCTCGAATGGGTGGTGATGCTCGGCATCCAGCATGGCTACGACACCCCGGCGGTGCGCCAGGAGCACATCCATCGGCTGGTCAGGGAGGTGCTGCGCCTGTATCCGACCGCCTGGCGCCTGATCAGAGTGGCCGCCGCCGACCACGACATAGCCGGCTCCCCGGTCCGCGAGGGCGAGCACGTCCTGATCGGCACGCACGCGATCCACCGGTCGGCAGCCGTATGGGACAGACCCCTGGACTTCCGTCCCTCGCGCTGGGAGCAGCCGACCGACGACCAGCGGCGCTCCTACCTCCCCTTCGGCAAAGGCGAGGGTATGTGCCCGGCGAACGGCTTCGCCGTCAAGGCCCTCGAACACCTCAGCCACCTCATCCTCCACGGATACCGCGGACACGTGCGGTTGCGCACCCGCAGGCCCCACGTCCGCACGCTCCTGGCCCCACCTGCCGGCTGGACCCGCCTCACCCCCGCCCCGCCACCCGATCGCTGAACCGGCCCCCTCGGCTCGTTTTCGGGGCAGAGGCGCGTTTGCGCTGAGAACGAGGCGTCGACGAGGATGGGCTTATGACCGCCCTGCACACGTCAAGGCGGGAGTGCTGCGCATCAGGAAGGCGACGAAGACCTGTCCCGCCTGCGAGCGCGTATTGTTCGGGCGCTCCCTTCCTGCCCCTCCGGCTACTGCGCGGTCACCGCACCGCCGTCCCTGACAAGGACATCGGCATCTCCGGCCGCGAAGGGGCGGGCGGCCAGGCCCACGCCGTAGGAGGCGCTGGTGACGAAGCATCTGTGACAAGCCGCGTGCCTCACCGGTGACAACCAGATTGCTTCGTTCGGTCTCACTCGCCACGTCACCGGCTCCACCGGTGACAACTACTGAGCTTCGGCTCGCCCGTTGAGCCGAAGCGCGACAGTTGTCACAAAGGCAGCGCTGCTGTCACCCCGGCCCTCAGCCCCGCGACCAGCGAAGTGCGTGCGAGAGTGGGGCGATGAAGACCATCGGGTTGATTGGCGGCATGAGCTGGGAGTCGACGGCCGAGTACTACCGGCTGCTCAACGAGCGGGTCCGGGAGCGGTTGGGCGGCCTCCACTCGGCCAAGTGCGTGCTGTACTCAGTCGACTTCGCCGAGATCGAGCGGCTGCAGGCGGCCGGGCGCTGGGACGAGGCCGGCGAAGTACTCGCCGACGCCGCCCGGTCCCTGCAGGCCGCTGGTGCGGACCTGCTGCTGATCTGCACCAACACCATGCACAAGGTCGCCGACCATGTGGTGGCGGCGGTAGACATTCCGCTGCTGCATCTGGCCGACACGACGGCGGCTGCGGTGCGGACCGCGGGTCTGCGCCGAGTGGGGCTATTGGGCACCGCGTTCACCATGGAGCAGGACTTCTACCGCGACCGTGTGGCCGGGCCCGGACTGGAGGTCCTGGTTCCTGAGGCGGACGACCGGGCCGTCGTCCATAGGGTGATCTACGAAGAGCTGTGCCTGGGCATCATCCGAGAGGAGTCCCGAGCGGCCTACGGTGAGGTGATCAGCAGGCTCGTGGCTTCCGGCGCGCAGGGCATCATCCTCGGCTGCACCGAGATCGAGCTCCTCATCGGCCCGGAGCACAGTCCTGTTCCTGTCTTCGCCACCACCCGCCTGCACGCCGAGGCCGCCGTTACCGCGGCACTCGCGCCCGGACGGTAACCCAGGCCGCATTGCGACTGTGCCTGGTCGGCCCGGTCTGTTCGAAAGCTTTTCCTCCCGGCCTCGCCCAGACTCTCCGGACGACGCTGAGCGGTGACAACACCCCCGCGAACTCAGCACTGGTGACAAGCAGTCTGCCCCGTTGGGGACAACTGGCCTGCTTCGCAAGACGGGAAGCCCCTGGTCGGAAAGTGGCAGTGGTGACAACCAACGCGCTTTGGCACACGGCTGACGCCCACCACCGAGGGAAGGGATCACCGCATGTTCGTCCCCACGGCATCGCCCCGCGCGTACGGTGGCGGTACGACCCGCCAGGAGGACCCGATGAGCGCGCAGTCCGAGGAAGCCCCCGCCACGCGGGCCCCGGCCGCCGCCGGCCGACTGCTCGCCCAGCTGCGCGCCGATTGCCGCGCCAGCACGTGGGTGCCGGAGTTCGAGCAGGATTGGGCGCGCGCCTTGGACGACGCCCGGCACAGCTACAGTCTCGGCCCGGTCCATGACGTCGTGCGGACCTGGCGGGCGCGCCTCGTTTCCGCTCCGGCCGTCGACGCGTTCCTCGCCGGCGGCTGCGACGACTCCGACGGCATCGACCTGGACCAGGTTCTCGGGGCCCGTACGTGAGGGATCAGCCACCCTGTGCGATCTCTCGGTTTCGTGTCAGTGGGATGAGTGACAGTGGCGGCTCCGCTCGGCGATGGATGCGGGCGCAGGTCAGGGTGAGGTTCTGCTGTTCGTGCTCAATGACAGGAAGGTGAGAGAACGGTGCCTGTTCATTGCCATCTGGTGAGAGATCCGCAGGTCGTGCAGTGACACGAAAGCGAGAGATCGCAGTCGCGGCCGTCATCGGCGCGTTCTACCGTCCTCTGCGGCATGCGGTACCGCGCCCCATGCCCGGGCAGGGCGAATGACACCGTCCGGTCGCGAGGGTCCGGCCCAGTGAGCCGGTGGTCCGGCTCCGTACAGGACCACTGGAGAAACCCTGCACGGAGAAGTCCTAGCCTTCGCCGCGTCGCTGCCGTCGCCGATGCAGCTGCGTGGGGCGTCCGGGTCCCCGGCTTCGGCGGCCAGGCGGGCCAGGCGCTCCGCGCCCCGGCGGTCACCGGCCCGCTCTCGTTTCTCGGTGAGGCTGTTCAGCGCGTCCGTGTTCCCCGTGTCGGCGGCCAGCCGCGCCAGGCGCTCGGCGCCGTGCCGGTCCCCGGTGCGCTCCCACAGGTCGGCCAGTTCCCGCAGGGCGTGCCGGTCCCCGGCTGCGGCGGCCAGCCGGGCCAGGCGCTCGGCGCCCTCTTGGTCCCCGGCCCGTTCCCGTATCCACGCCAGCGTGGTGTAGCAACGCGGGTTTCCGGCGTCGGCGGCCAGTCGGGCCGTCTCCTCCGCGCCGTGGCCGTCCCCTGACCGCTCCAGCATTTTGACCAGGGCGTTGTAGGAGCGCTTGTCCCCCGCGCCGGCCGCGAGTCCGTAAAGGCGCTCGGCGCTCTCGGTTTCCCCGGTCCGCTCACGTTCCCGCGCCAGCCTGCGGAGGGCGCCCGGGTCGCGCGCTTCGGCGGCCAGGCGGGCCAGACGTTCAGCGCCCTGCCGGTCCCCGGCCTCCTCCCGTTTCTCCATGATGCTGCGCAGAGCGTCAGTGTCTCCGGCGCCAGCCGCCAGCCGCGCCATCCGCTCGGCGCCCTCTTGGTCCCCGGCCCGTTCTCGCAGCCACGCCAACGCGGCGCAGCCGCGCGGGTCTCCGCCGTCGGCTGCCAGCCGGGCCATGCGATCGGCGCCCTGCCGGTCCCCGGTCCGCTCCCGCATTTCGGCCAGCATGGTGTGAACATCGTGGTCACCAGCGGCTGTGGCCAGCTCGGCCAGGCGCTCGGCGACGTCGCCCAGATTCCTTGCCTCAGCCTCCCGGCTGAGCCGCGCCAGGAGGCCCGCGCCCTCGGCGTGAGCGGCCGCGGCGTCCCAGAACGACTGGGGAGGGACGGCGTGTTCCCGGACGGTGCGGCCGTGGGCGTCGAGGTAGTCGGCCAGACGCGAGACGCCTGGCCGTGCCCCCATCCCGTCGTGCCGGGGTACGGGCTCCAGCGCCGCAGCAACACGCTGCACCCGGGCACGGGCGTCGGCGAGAGCGGACGTGAACCAGCCGGGGCCGCCTCGGTGCGCTGCTCGTCCGTGAGGTATCCGGAGGCCGCGTCGCGCAGGAAGCCGTCCGGCAGGGGTGCGTCCCATCCCAGCCGGCAGGCATCCATGGCGGCACTGACCAGGGCGCGCGCGTAGCAGGCGGGCGGCTCCTGGGCGCATTCGTAGCGGTCCGCGAGCTGAAGGCCGGCGGCGAGGGCCTGGGTGATCTTGCCGTCCCGAGACGCGTGCAGGGCGGCCGTCAGTGCGGGGTCCTCATCGAGACTGTCCAGCGCCCGCAGGTCCCGGGCATCGAAGGCGGGCGGGACGCGCACCACGGCGGTGGCACGATCCAGCAGTGCACGGGCGTGGCAGTGCGGGTCGGCGCCGCCGGCGGTGTGGTCTTGCGGGGGCGTGGTCAGGTCGGTGAAGGCGGCGTCCCAAAGGGTGGCTACGACGATCACGGGGCCGGGCTGATCCAGCCGGGAGAGCATGCCGGCCGCGAGTGTTTCTCCGTCACGCCCGGCCAGCAGCTGGTGTATGTCGTCGAGCCACAAGACAGTACGTGGCGCGAGCGCGCGGGCCGCCAGTACCTCTAGAGCGCTTGATGCCGTACGAGGAAACACCAGGTCCCACTCCGCCAGGCTGCCGACGTGCCGGACGGCTTCGTACGCGGCACGGGTCTTGCCCGTGCACGAGCTCCCGCGCACCACCACGAGCACCGCCTTGGTGCCCTCGGCCGCCGTACGCAGCGCCGCACGCAGCTTCTGGTCGTGGGAGCGCTCGATGTACGCGAGGCAGCACGAACTCGTGGGTGTGCGAGCCCACGCCGGAGATGGACGGGTGAACGCGCAGCCGGGCCGCCGTCCATCGGCCGAGGCGCTGGGGCAGGTCGGTCAAAGACGCACACCTGGCCTGGGCTTCGGCGGTGGCCAGGTCCGCAGCCGCCTGCCGGCCCGACCGCGCCCGCTGGGCTTCCCGGACCCTTGCCCGGTTGATCGCGCCGTGCCGCTCCCGCCACCATCCGGATCGAGCAGCGTCGCGGCGTCGCGGACGCCACTGTGGGCAGCCGCCTGTCCGATCAGGGCTATCACGCCGGCCAGGGTGTCCACGTCCGCCGGAAACGTCCTGCCGCTCAGCCAGTTGTCGATGGTGTTGTGAGAGCGCTGGGCACGGTCCGCGAGTTCGCGCAGGGAGGGGCGCATGGGCGCCGGTAACCGCCGGCGCAGTTCCTCCACGCGCCTGAGCTCCTCGGAGAACGCTTCCTCGAGCGCGGCCACGCTGCCGTCATCGGTCATCAGCCGCCCGGCCTCCCCTCACCAACGGTTCGGTGCGTCCATCGCAAGGCGCACCGGGTGGCCTCCAGCCTAGGCCCGCCAACTGCCCGTTCTCCACACCGTCCGTACAACTGCGGCCGAGGGGGTCGATGGACAGCCCGGTGGACAGGCGCACTGAGAGCGTCCGCATTCCACCGCGTCTCTCCCGGAGTCAGTGATGACCGTTTCCCGTCTCCTGGTCGGCCTGCTGGCCACGCAGGCCGTCACCACGCTGTTCATCTGCGCGACGGCCGCGACAACAGTCCTCGTGATCGTCCGCCACGCCCTGCGCGATACTCCGCCCCGGCACCGCGCCGCCATTCTGCGCTCGTCGCCGAGATCGCCGTGCACTGCGGGGACGGCCGTAGTGGGCGTGGGTGACGCGGGTTCAGCGGGGGCGCCGCGTTCTGCCGGAGACGGGGAACCGGCCAACGTGGCCCGGCGGGACTCTCCGCGGCGCGTGGCGCAGGCGGCCATCCAAGAGAGCGCCACCGCCGGACAGGTTCCCCCTGCGTGGCCCCCTGCCAGTCCGTATTTGCTATGCGCACCAGCGCGTGCTGGTTCGGCTCTACCAGAGGTTGCGGACGGGGGCGTCGGCTCCGAAGGCACGCTGAGAGCCCGGGGCGTCGTCGCGGCGGGGCCGCAGTAGGCCCCCATTCCCAGCGGTGACGCGGCGGCCGGGACGAGTTCCTCGGCGCCGCCTACAGCGACCACGACCTGGTCGTGTTCCTCGAAGGCGCCGGCGTCGCCGGCCCCGAGGCCATCCTGGACGACCCGCAGTGGGTGGAGTGGCGTGGCGGCCCCGCCCACCAGTTCCACGCCGCCTGACGGAGGCGGTGGGGCCGGGCGCAGCATGTGCACTCGGCCCCACCGTTGGTCAGCTGGTTTTGTACGTGGGGGCTGGTTCTGGCTCGCTTTCCGTGACGTGGTCACGATTAGTGATCAGTGGATGCTTCGAGCGCCTGGAGAATCCGTTGCACTTCCTGGCGCCACTGGTCGGCGTCGGCACTGTCCACCCAGCCCGTCGCCATTTCTGAGCCGTCCTGGAGTACGCGGTCCAGTGCGAGCCTTGCCGACGCGTGGAGCGATGCCGGTAGTTCGGGCAGCGGTTCCCCCGGACCGTCATCAGGATCGATCACGATGGGGCTGTCCGGGATGGTGCTGGCGACGAGAGCGCCGGCGGCAATGGCTTCGGCGCCGTCTCCGCCGTCGACGCGTGCTCCCGAGCTGGTGACTCGCTGGAATGTCCGCTCGAGCACGTCGATGACCTGCTGGTGGGTGAGTCCCTCAAGTGCATCGACAAAGTCTGCGGCGAGGTCGCTGTCGAACGGGCCGGTTCCCCACGTTCCCATGATGGCTCCTGGTATGGCTGTCTCGGACGAAGGCAGGATTCCAGGAGCCACTGACATCGGTCATGGGGCGAGGAGGACCCGCTTGCGGAGCAGTGCGAAGCCGGCACGTCCGAACATCTGGCGCTTGAGCATCTTGATCCGGTTGACGTGTCCTTCGACGACGCCGGAGTTCCAGGGCAGGGTCAGTCCGGCGATGACCGCGTCGCGGTCTCGGTCGATGCCTGCCGCGAGAGTGTGGAGGCTGGGCAGGTCGTCCTGGCGGACGGCGTCGAGCCACTGCGGGAGTCGTTCGCCCTGGCGCTCGGTGAGCATGTGGGCGAAGGCCCGAACGTGACCGGTCAGGGCGTTGAGTTCAGGGCAGTTGGCCAGGACGGCCTTGAGGCGGAGGTGTTCGATCTCGGTCAGCGTCTCGGGTCGGCTGAGAATCCATCTCGTCACCACGCGGGGTGACGGCGGCTGCGCGGTGGCCGGCCGCGGCGAAGTGCGCTTCTCCCGCAGGTAGGCGCTGACCCTGCCGTAGCTTCCTCGGTAACCAAGGGGAACGATCTCCTTCCAGAGCTTCCAGGCGTTGGTGCAGCCCTCGTCCCAGCGCTCGTCCAGGTAGGGCTTGTACTCGTCGAGGACGGAGGTCCTGTTGTGCTGCCACTGGCCGCGAAAGAGGTCTTCAGGCTTGGCAGCGTCGGCGAGGCTCTTGACGGTGCGGTGGGTCATGTGGAGCTGGCGCCCGATGGAGCGGCGGCTGTGGCCGGCTTCCAGCAGCGCGTGGACGGTGGCGTGCCTGGCTCGGATGCGGTTGGCGAACCGGTCGCTCCGCCATGGAGAGTCCGCTTTCTCTTCAGGCGGCGTCGGTTCGTCGGCCTTCTCCTCCCGATCGGGGAGCAGGACGCGCAGGCACTGGCGGTGGCGGGCGACGGCCCGCTCGGCAGCATCGCCGAGGTTGTTCCACAGGTGCCACCTGTCAGCGACCTGGACAGCCTGGGGCGCACCGGCCCTGGCGCCTTCCGCGAAGAACGGCGCGCGGTCCCGGCAGACGACCTCGATCCCAGGTCGCTTCGCCAACCATTCGGCCAGGCTGGACGCCTCACGGTCGGGCAGCAAATCCACCGGCCGGTGGTCTCGACATCGACCAGCACCGTGCCGTAGACCCGTCCTTTGCGCGTGGCGTACTCATCGACACCAATCACCCTCGGGTCCGGGACTTCCGGTTCGGGCAACGCATCGAGCAGCCGCAACACGGCGCTGCGGCTGATGGAAACCCCGAAAACCCGTGCCATCCGGGCACCAGCCCGGCCGGCGAGGGCCAGACCGACTGCGGCCAGAGTCGAACGCAACCGCTCGGTCCACCTGCTGTGCCTCCGGGTCAGTCCCGGCATCTGCTCGGCAAACGTCCGCCGTTCACACGAAGGCTCCGGACAGAAGAACCGTCGCACTCGTAGTTGGAGAACAACCTGACGTCCCCCACTCGGCACATCCGCAGGAAACCGCAGATAAGAGCTGTGCACCCGGCTCGACTCGCTCCCACAATCCGGGCATGTCGCCCAGGCCCTCGTACTGCAGGCCTCAATACGTATTGCGTCGTTGCTCACGTTCAGCGACAGCACCGACACGTCCGTGATGGACGGAAACAACAACCCCTCCAGACGGGGCAACGTCTCTTCCACGACGCCGTACTGTCGACCACACCAAGATCAGCCCTGGTCATTTTCAGGCAACTTCCCGGAGCCCGATCTGAGCGTCAGCTGTTACTCAGCGTGCACGCATCACGGAAAGTGAGCCAGAACCACAACTCGCGTACATAGCCAGAGTTCCTCTCGACAGCCGCAGCAGACGTACGGCATCGGGTCTGACTTCACCAGATCCCTCTGTAGGGAAGTAGTCGGCGTGCCCGGTGCCCCTTGACCGCCTGGCCTGATCTGCGGTTTTACCGGTCCGGCCCGGTTGGCTGAGGCAAGTTGTGGGGCAAGCGGAGAGGCAAGTTGTAGAGCAACTTGTAGGGCCAGTTGCAGGGCAAGTTGCAGGGCAAGTTGTAGGGCAAGCCGCCCGCAGCGCCCGCAGCGGGGTCTCTCAGGGAAGGAGTCGACGCGCCCTCGCCCCCGACGCTCTGGCGCCGCACCGTGCCCGCGTCAGGTTTGCACCGCCATGGCGGTGGTCATGGCGGTTCATCCGGCGGATCCGGCGTCACATCGGGGCCCCACCCCCACATAACCCCCATAGGCATAACCCCCGTACTGGTCAGCCGAGAGCCGACTGGTCACCATACCTCACCCCACAAGGCGTGATGTGTATCACTTCCAAGTGCTGTTGCGGGGCTAGCCCATACCTGTGCCGCACGCGCCATTCAAGTTCTACCGGCCTGGTAAACGCGCAGGTCAAACATTGAATGGTGCCTTTTCGCATGTCCATGGGGAGTGGGCCTTGCTCCGCTAACCCCCGCTGCTCCCACAGTTCCACCGGAGTCAAGACGACTACCGCCACTGCTGCTGTCCCGTCTCCCCGGGACGGCAAGGGCTGACGGGCGTCCACGATCCGCTCGCCTTGATCACCGAAACCGAAGGGGGGACACCTTCCGTGTCCACGCTCATGCTGTTCGTCCTGCTGCTTACGTTCGCCGTCTTCGTCCTGGGCGCAGGCGCCGTGGTCTACCTGGCCTACCGCTACCCGCGGGCCCGCGCCCCGCTGGCGGCTCTGGGCACCTACACCGCCGTGTTCATTACAGCGGTCGGCGTCATCGTCCGCGCGGTGACCCCCACGGCGCGGGGGGGGCCGTCGGCGTGCCTGGCCCCCTCCCCGCCCCCCCGGACGGCGCTCACGGAATGTAGCGGCGACGCGAAGCGGACGCCGAGCGGAAAACTCCTTGACCACCCCGCCAGAGAGCCGGTGCCGGGGGTGGTCAAGGGGTTTTGCCCTCGCGTCGCTTCGCCTCTCCTCGCCTCGCCGCTACCCAACGTGACGGGCGGCGGGTTATGCCCCGGCGCGGGCTGCGATCCATTCGCGCAGGGGCCGGCCGTCGGCGGTGAGGGCCTGCACGAGGAGGTCCGCCGCGTGCTCGGGACTGATCCCCGTCTTCCGTGCCTCGGCGGTGAGCCACGCGGTGAGCCGGCCGACGTGGTCGTCGGTCAGTACCGGCCGCCCTGGCTTCCCGGCCGGGAAGGTGCCGGAGCCGTCCGGGCGGTTCATTCCCAAATTTGGGAATGAGCCGTCGGGCTGGTCTGGGCCGTGGGAGACGACCGTGCCCGTGACCGGTTCGCCCGTGCCGTGCCCGGCCGGGGCGGTCTTGCGCGGTTTGGCGGGCGGGAGCTGGCGGGGGACGAACAGCGCCCTCCAGGCGCTCGGCCTCGGTGCCGGTGCGCAGGAAGTCCGCGAGGTTGGCCACCACCTCGGCGGTCACCCGGCGCCCGGACTGCTGGCCGTGGCGGCGCAGCTCGGCATACCAGTGGGCGACCGGCTCGTTGCCCTGCTTCTCAGCAGCGTCGACCAGGGCGCGGACGTGGGAGTCCGGGGCGGGCCGCTCGAAGGCATCGGAGATCGCCCGGGCGAGCGGCCACTCACCGATCTCCCGGTAGGCGGCGGACTCGCTGATGCCGTCCCACTCGGCATCGAGGTACTGCTGGCGGGTGCGCTGCCCGTCCTCGCCCCGGTACAGGCGCCGGCGGAACGCGGCATCGAGGGCCTTGCCCCGCATCCATTTCGCGGCTTGGTGGTGGTCGCGGGCGGCATGGATGCGCTCCAGCTGCTGCTGCTCCTTGGCGTCCAGCGGCCCGGTGCGGTCGAGGTCTTGCGGTTCGGGGATCAGTTCGGGGACGAAGGCGCGCGCCCGGTCCCGGCGGCCGAGTGCCTTGTCGTCGGCCATGCTCACCGCCTCGCCTCGGGCAGGTGCCCGCGCTGCGTCAGCTCGGTCACCAGCGCGTCGTACGGCTTCTTGCGCTCGGGTTTGTCGCAGGGGAAGCCGACCGCGGACGCGATGCCCTCCCGGCGCGGGATCTGGGTGGACAGGACCGTCCAGCGCGGGTCGGTGCCGTCCACGCCGCCGCCTGTCAGCAGGTCCGCGTACTTCTTCGGGCTGCCGCCCCAGCCTGGCAGCGGTTGAGCAGCACGTAGGTCGTCGGCGGCTTCCGCTCTCGCGCAGCGCGGCGAACCGTTTGATCACCTTGGCGAGCGGCGTGCCTCGCTCGGGCTTGGTCAGCCGCTCGTAGTCCGGGTTGGTCGGGGACAGCGTCAGGATCACGAGATCGACCACTTCAAGGATCGAGTCCACGATGTCCGGGTGGTTCTCGGCGTGCCCGGCATCCACCACGTTGATCCGGTCGTGGTCCATCTCCGGGTAGACGACCTCGGCGAACGCCGGGGTGTCCGCCACGTGCACCTCGCACGGGAAGTCGCCGGCCTCACGCGCCCACGCCGCCAGTTGCAGCGACTCGTCAGCGTCGTAACAGGTCACGGGGTGGCCAGCCCGCGCCAGGCCATAGGCCAGAAGGCCCGTGTTCGTCGTACCGCCCATCGTTCTGGGCTTCAGGCTGGCAATCAGCATGCGCGCCACCCTACGGACCCCGGCAGCAGCCATGCGCCGACCATCCCCAGGCAGCACCAGGACGTGCCCCTGGTCGTTGACCGTGCATGGCCGAACCCGTGATCGTCACCGTGCACGACACCCCGTCCGGCGCGCCCGACACCGACAGCCTCCACCTGGAGCTGCACGCCGAACCCGGCGCCCGCCTCACCCTCCACCTCGGCGCACACCAGATACTGGCCTCACCTGCCATTCCCGCCCAGCCCGCGCCCGCCGACCCCACGCCCGATTCTTTCTGCCCTGGCGACGGGGGGCGTGTGGCCCGCCGATGACACGGTGCTGTTCGGCGGGCCACGGCTCATCACTGGAGAGGTTGCGGGGGTCAGCTGTCGACGGAGACGTTGCCCGACAGGATGGGGATGTTGCTGAGGATGTGTGAGAGCGCCTCGTCGCCCTTGGCCTGAGTGGAGTTCTCGGTGCACTGCTGGTTCTGCGAGCTGGACAGGACGTTGATGTCCTGGACGCCGACGTTGACCAGCGCGACGAGAGACTGGACGTTGACCTTGACGGGCAGGCCGATGCAGGGCTTGTTGAGGGTGCCCTGGACCAGGCCGAGCTGCGGGCTCTGGCCTCCGGTCTTTTGGTTGCCGTAGACCTGAGAGGCACCGAGGCCGATGTCGACGTTGATGCCGTTGTCGTTACCGATGGCGGCGGCGTTACCTGCTGTGCCGGCAAGAACGGCGGCAGCAAGGCCGAGAGCGCCGAGGGCGGTACGGATTCGCATGTCACTCCAGTGCTCGGGCTGTGAACAGGAATACCAATAGAACCACCCATTCTTCATATTTATCTCAATTACTGTCATTCGGGGTGTCGGCGGCTGGCCGTGGTTCTCGTGCGCGTCGGTGTGAGTTCTCATTCTCGCTGTAGTAGAGAAAGGTCTCTGACCTGCGATGCGGCAGGTGGCTGAGAGGTGTCTTGGGCAGTTCTTTCGTGTCGTAATGGTGTTTGACCTGCGCTGCAGCAAGTTGGATGAAAAACCCGCAGATGTATTGAGAATCCTGGGGTCCAGCTGAGGATTCTTCGCCGCTCGCGCGGGAGGCAGCTGGCCCCGTCCTGCCTGGGCGGGGGGCAGCTCGCAGACCACCGGGGAGCGCCTTCGCTGGGTGAAGTCGGGAATTGGCTCAGTCCTGCCTGCGGCGTTGGCCGTACTGGAGCGTGCCCAGGGCTCGGGGATAGAGGTGGGGGCGATCACCGGCCCGGCGACGCCTTCGCTTACGGAGCGCACAACTTCCTGATCTTGACCTTCAGGGGACCTCAGGTAACGGGAGACGTCCGCACATTCGGCTGGAGGAGTTCCGACGCTCCACCCGCTATCGGTCCGTGTGCTGTGAATCAGCCCGGATCCGCGGAGATCGAGTCGAGTGCGAGATCCCGTGCCCCGGCCTTGGGGCTCTGGAGCCAGTGCGTGAGCCAGTACGCCAGCTCGGCCACGGGGAGTAGTTCCTCGGACCACGGCGCGCGGTCGTTGTCCCAGACGGTCAGCTCCGCGTCGATGTCCGGGAGCAGCACCGCAAGCGGCCCTTCGGCCCGGCCGGGAACGCGTCGCGATGGCCAGCTCACCTGACCGTGCGACCGTTTCTGATCGCTGGGGCCCCTGTATCTGCTGGCCGTAGCCGGTCGGCCACGGCAATGACGTCATGAGACGAGGCACTGTTCACCAAGTTCGGCGGGCGTCGAAAGTGAGGTCTTCTCTGCGGGCTGAGTCGATCTGTCTGTTTGCGTAGTCCTGCAGTGCGGCGTACAGCCGCTCCTCCGGAGAGCCGGCGCGCAGCGTCGCCCGGACTTCCGTGGCGCGCTGCAGGATCTCAAGATCTTGCGGGTACGGTTCGCCGGGGGAGGTCGATTTTGATCCGTTTGTCACGGAGCTCATCAGCCTGCCGCCGACCTTGCGGTACAGCTCCTCCGAGAGCTGAACGGCGGCGCTCAGCACCTCGGCCACGAACTGGGGCTCCTCCCAGAGGAGTCCGCGATGTGCGCCGCTCAGCAGTGGCGCAACAGCGTCTATTCGCTGGTGCTCACCCGACCTGAATACCTCCAGCAGCACGTCACGTGCGGCGCTGTCGTACACGTTGCCGGCGACGGTCGCGAAGAGCTTGGTGCCGTACAGCTCGCGCCGCCAGGGGTGCTCACGCTCTTCTTCGAACCATCGTGTCAGCCTCCGCAATAGCTCGACGCGGCGCGGGCTGTTCGTGAAGGGGGATCGGGCATGCCAGGCGAAGGGCAGTGGATCGAAGCCCGGCTTGGGATCCTGCTCCCACGACTCCAGCCGTGCCAGCAGCAGGTCCAACGCCTCGTCTTCGTGACTTTCCGACAGGGCCGCGATGGCCGACTTGACTCGATGGTCATCGATCGTCCGTGTCTTGGCCAACTCCGCCAGACACCATTTCCGTTGCTCCGGGGTGAACTCGGACCACGACAGGCCGGCCGGGCCGATGAATGCCCAGCAGAAGTCCGCCGCGCCTCGCGCCAGACCGGAGAACGGAACTGAGCAGACAAGCGCGATGGCGTCTTCGCGCGAAGCCGCATTGCGGATCATCGAGACGGCCAGGCGCAAGACATCCGTGCCCATGGCGCTGTCGGCACGGGTGGCCAGCTGACGGGCAATCGCGAGTTCGTGTGGATGCAGTACGTCCCCTGCCGCCAGCCGTGCCGCGCTGGCTCGGAGCACGGCGCGGACCGGTGCGGCGCGACTGGCGTCCGCAAGTTCCGCCGCCATCTCCCAGGCAGTGTCGGGCTCGTCCTTCCACAGGGCTTTCAACGCTGGCGGAAGGACGAGATCCGCTGTGATGTCGCTGCACTCCAGGGCTCCGCGGATGATTGCCGCCGCACGCGTAGGTCGTTCCGAGGCCATGCCGGCGATGAGGGCCGTGCAACCTGGCGGAGCCTCGGCGAATATCTGTATCCCTTGCTCCAGCAGGTCGCGCAAGGCGTCCCAGGCCGTGGCGTCGTCCCAAACTGCGGCCTGGGAGGATGCCTCGGCCAGTCGACGGCTCCAGCTGTTCTCGGTCGCTTCGTAGTCGTAGTCCTCGCCTACCGACCATTCGTGGCAGTCGCTGTGCAGCAGTACGGCAAGCCGGTGCGGAAGCGAGTCAGGCAGGGCTTCCAGGACTACGCGCGCTGCGGCCGCGGCATCCGGAGAGCCGTACGCCACATGCCAGTGGACCGACCGCCGCACGGCCAGCGCCACCAACGGCCCGGGCGGACTTCACGTGTGCGCGCCGCCAACGCCTCCAGTGCGGGCACCAGCCAGTCTGCGAACTGCCGACCTGGCCGCTGAGAGCCTCCGCGAAACTCCGTGCCGCCACGCCCGCCCTGATACGGTCCGCCGAGCCGTACGCCTCGAGCAGTACCCGGTACGCCCGGTCGCGCACCGGCGCCACACGCTCAGCCAGCAGCGGCAGACGCGAGATGGTGAGCGTCCGGCCGTCGAACTCGTGTCCCTCCGCCACGGGCTCGAAGATCCGGCCCAGCAGGGCGAATGGCATTCGGTCGGCGGTGCGCACCGGGCCTTGTTGCGCCCATCGGGCGACCGCTTCGACCACCGCTTCCTGGTAGAGCAAGGGCTTGTTGGGTGAGTAGGAGGCGAGGTCGCTCAATAGCCCCAGTGCCGACTGGGAGGACGAGCGGAGGGGACGCATGTCGTGCTGTCCGAGTTTCCACAGCAGGTCGAGGGCCTCACCGAGATGCTCGGGGCCCTGCGCAACCGCAGCCAGCACCGGAGGAACGTCGTCCAGCAGGCGAGACGCATCGGCCGGGCCGGCCTCCACCTCTGGACGCAGGAGGCCGAGGACGCGCCGTGGCTGGAACGGGGCGATGTTGCGTATGACTTTCAGGAGCTGGCTGCGGGTCGAGGCATCGCCGTCGGTGTACTCCTGTTCGATGGTGTGCCACAGCGGCTCGAAGGGGGACCGGCCGGTCGACCTGAGCCGGCTCCACTGCCAGTCCACTCGGCCAGCGTTGACCAGTGCGTTTGTCAGCGGTTCTCCGTCGGTCTCGGCCAGGACGCGCTCGAGAAAGCCGGTGGAGGCGCCGGTGTCCGGATTGATGGCGGCCTCGGCCAGCAGCACATCGCCCAGGAGATCAGGAAGGATCCGGTGCGAGGCACCCCTGCGTGCCAGCACTCCGCTGCTCACCAGCCGGCGCAGCTGGACCTGAAGGAGGCTGTCAGGGGTGCCGAGCAGTGCCGCCATGGACTTGACGAAGCGCGGGACATCCGTGCGCACGGGCTGCAGAGCCGCGACGGTGTGCAGCACGGCTCGGTCCTGGTCGCGCGTCGCCGGGTCCGTCAGGGCCGTTTCGATGAACGCTTCCACTACCTCCCGGTGCAGGCGGGCATCGCTCTCCATCCGCTGGGGATCGAGCCTGCCGCGTGCGATCTCCAGCGCGCTGAACACCAGTAGGAACGGTGAATCACCCACGGTCGCGGCAAGCCGGCGAGCCAGGTGCCGCTTTGCCTCGCCGAGCGCCTGTTCTGCGAGGCGGGAGGCATCTTGCGTCGAGAGTTCGCCGAGTTCCCACGTAGAAACCCGCGCGTCGTCCACCCGCAACTGCCTGAACGTCCCCCTGAGTACTGTCGTGCCGGACGGTCGGGTGGAGACGACCAGGACGGCCCCGGGCCGTTCACGGCGGAGTGCCCGGATGATCGCCGCCAACTCGTCGGGACGTTGGTGGGCGTCCTCGATGATGACGAGCAGACTGTCGTGTTGAGGCAGTTGCTCAACAGCATGCTGATGTACGCCCTCGGTGGCGAGCAGCACTTGCACGACGCCTTCAGAGCGGCGGGCGAACTCTGCCGCGAGCGTCTGCAGCACACGGCTCTTGCCGCCGCCCGCCGCGCCCACGAGGACACCGATCCTGCCCTCGGTGTCGTCATCAGCCAAGGCGAAGGAGAGCAGTTGTTCGACGAGGTCGGATCGTCCGACCAGGTCCCAATGATGGCTGAAGTATGCGGCAGCCTGCGGATCGTTGAACGCTTCCTGCGGTGTGAGCCACGGATTAGGCGCGCTGGGATCCGCGTGAAAGTACTGATTAACCGTCAAATTACCGTTCTGTACTGCGTTTGCCGTGCCGCCGTGCGTCGCTGAGTTCGTCTGAACAGAAGCGTGAGTGCCAGAGCCCGTAGCGTCAGGAGACGTACCGCCTGGCCCGCTCTTCATGTCCATCGTGCGTCTTTCTTCTCGGCTACGTCAGAAACTGCGGCGCGGGGTACGGAAGCTGGCGAGCAGGCGAGCAGCGAGCTCCTCGGCGACGCTGTCGCTCTTGGCGTTCAGCTCCTTCATGGTGAGTGATTCGTCCGGGTGGACTCGCAAGAGGTCGTGTCTCATCGGGAACTGGGCCGTGCTACGGGGCAAGCGGCTCATGGTGTCTTCGCTGACCATGGTGGCTGGATCGATACCGATACCCAGGGCGACGGACAGCGGGTCGGGCAGTGGCAACCTGAGGAGGAGAGCCAGTAGCCGGGCGATCTGCTGGGGCAGCTCAACCGGGTCGAGTACGGCTCCCATGCCGTCGTGGGGGAGCGGCTGCCATGCGGAGCGTTGTCCTGTGCGCAGGACTGCCAGTCCGGTAGTGCCTTGGCCGCCGCCCGCTGTGGTCACCAGAGCGTGCTGGTCGTCGGCAGCTGTATCGAGTAGCTCGGAGAGAGTGAAGAGCCGGCTCAGATACGCGAGGACGTCGACGGCGTCTGCGCCGCGGTCGTCGAGGACGGCGCGGACACGGCCCACACGGTGGCCCCCTTCCACGGCTTCGTCTGGCGCGAGTCCACCGCGTCCGCCGAGTCCGCCGCGGAAGGCGTCAACCACGACAAGAGCTTCCGCCCCCGCCGCCAGGACCGTCCGCAGGACTTCCTGGAGACCGGCGCGGCGTACGCCATGGACGCCGCCGGATTCCGCAAGGCCGGGCACCGCTTCTTCGGGCGGACCGCGCTCGTCGTCACGGACCCGGCCCGCGTCCTGGAGATCGACGACCCGCACGACCTGGCCCGCGCCCGCGCCCTCGCGCCGCTCCTCGACCCGCAGGAGACACCGGGCGCCCTCCCCACCCGCGACGACATCGACGCCGTCGTCATCGACTTCGACGGCACCCAGACCGACGACCGGGTGCTGATCGACTCCGAAGGACGCGAACTCGTCGCCGTGCACCGCGGCGACGGGCTCGGCATCGCGGCCCTGCGCAAGGCGGGGCTCAAGCTGCTGATCCTGTCCACGGAACAGAACGCGGTCGTCGCCGCACGGGCCCGCAAGCTGCGCATCCCCGTGCTCCACGGCATCGACCGCAAGGACCTCGCCCTCAAGCAGTGGTGCGAGGAGCAGGGCGTGGCACCCGAGCGGGTGCTCTACGCCGGCAACGACGTCAACGACCTGTCCTGCCTGGCCCTCGTCGGCTGGCCGGTGGCGGTCGCCAACGCCCTACGACACGGTGCGCGCGGCGGCGCGCGCCGTGACGGCGGTCCCGGGCGGCGAGGGGCGCGATCGCCGAGATCGCCGCCTGGGTCCTCGGCCCGTCACTCACCACCGGCACCCCCACCCTCACCCCGTAACTCACCCCCCCCGTAAGGAAAAGATCCACATGAGCACCAACTCCCGCCTCCGCACCCTCGGTTCCAAGACCGCGGGCCCGGGCCACCCCGTCTACGTCACCGGCGAGATCGGCATCAACCACAACGGCGACATCGAGAACGCCTTCGCGCTCATCGACGCCGCCGCCGACGCCGGCTGCGACGCGGTCAAGTTCCAGAAGCGCACCCCGGAGATCTGCACCCCGCGCGACCAGTGGGACATCGAGCGGGACACCCCGTGGGGCCGGATGACGTACATCGACTACCGTCACCGCGTCGAGTTCGGCGAGGACGAGTACCGCGCCATCGACGAGCACTGCAGGAAGCGCGGCATCGACTGGTTCGCCTCCCCGTGGGACACCGAGGCCGTCGCCTTCCTGGAGAAGTTCGACGTACCCGCCCACAAGGTCGCCTCCGCGTCCCTCACGGACGACGAGCTGCTGCGCTCGCTGCGCGCCACCGGCCGCACGGTCATCCTCTCCACCGGCATGTCGACGCCGCGCCAGATCCGCCACGCCGTGGAGGTGCTGGGCAGCGACAACATCCTGCTCTGCCACGCCACGTCGACGTACCCGGCGAAGGCCGAGGAGCTCAACCTGCGCGTGATCAACACGCTCCAGGCCGAGTACCCCAACGTCCCGATCGGCTACAGCGGCCACGAGACCGGCCTCCAGACGACGCTGGCCGCCGTCGCCCTCGGCGCCGCGTTCGTCGAGCGCCACATCACCCTCGACCGCGCCATGTGGGGCTCCGACCAGGCCGCCTCCGTCGAGCCCGGCGGCCTGGCCCGCCTGGTCCGCGACATCCGCACCATCGAGGCCTCCCTCGGTGACGGCGTCAAGAAGGTGTACGAGTCCGAGCTCGGTCCGATGAAGAAGCTGCGCCGGGTCGCGGGTGTCGTCGCCGAGGGCGCCGACCGCGAGCCCGTCGCGGTCTGACGGACCGAGGTCGAAGTCGCCGTGAACGGCACCCCCGGCCCCTCCGCCACCGAGGTCTCCGAGGCGTCCCACGCCTCGGAAGCCTCCGAGACCCTCGCCTTCGTCGAGAGCCCCGTCCAGCTCCTGAACGTCCTGGAGTGGGCCCACGCGCAGGCGGATCCCCAGAGGCACGGCCTCACGGTCGTCGTCCTGTCGCCCACCGACCCCATGACCCGCGGCCAGATGCGGCGCATGGCGGAGCTCGCCCGCCACGAAGGCATGCGGGTGCGGTGGGAGGAGGCCCGTGGCGGGGCGGGGGCGCCGTTCCAGACCATCGGCGGGCTGGCGTCCGCCCTGCGCCGGGCGCGCCGCGACCGTCATCGGCGACCCGTTCTCGCGGTACGTGCAGCTGCTGCTGATGATCACGCGCGCCCGGGACCTGGTCGTCGTCGACGACGGCACGGCCACCATGGAGTTCATCGCCCAGCTCACCGGCGGCGAGCGACCTGGAGCGCTGGCACCGGCGCGGCGGCCGCCGGGCGGCGCGCGACTTCGTCTTCGGGCCGGTTTCGGCGGCGGCGCGCCGCCGCCTCACCCCGACGACCGCCCGCACCGTCGAGATCTTCACCTCGATGCCCGTGGAGCGGGCCCCGGGGATCACCGTCACCGCCAACGGCTTCGGCTGGACCCGGGCCCGCTTCGGGCCGCCCCGTCGTCTCGCGCGGCGCCGACCTGGTCGGCACCTCGCTGGTCGAGACGGGGGTCGTCGACCCCGACCGGTACGTCGAGGCGGTCTCCGCCCTGGCCCGGACCCACGGCGCCACCCGCTACTTCGCCCACCGCCGCGAGAGCACCGACAAGCTGCACCGCCTCGCCGTCGAGACGGGCCTGGGAGACGTCCGCCCCGACCTGCCGCTGGAGCTCATAGCCCGGCGCGGCCCGATCGGCCGTACGATCCTCAGCTTCCCCTCGACCGTCGTGCACACCCTCCCGCTCGCGCTGGCGGGCACGGGCGTACGGGTCGCGGTCTGCGACGTGAACCCGCAGTGGCTGCAGGACACGGCCTCACCCCGCGCCCAGGGCTTCCTGTCGGGCGTCACCACCACGGCCCGCGACGTCCAGCGCCTCCCGGCCCTGGGCTGAATGTCCGCCGAATGTCTAGTTCGACACATATGTGACATCGCACACGAGGGAGCGAGTCCGCGCGCGGGGAGGCGGACCGCGGGGCAGGCCCGGTACGGGGGCAAAACACCAGCTCGACGGCGCAATGAGAGCCGCGCAGCTTACCCACCCCGGCCGGGCTCCATGCACCGCGCGGCCGTTTTTCTTTCCCCTATGCGACTGAAGTTTTGTAGATCACTGGTCAGTCACCCCCCTGAGGCGCCTACCCTTTCAGGGATGAGCCACCTGATCTGCGAGTCCGAAGAAGCAGCACTGCCCGGGATGGTCCCGCTCCCCGGCACGCTGCCCGAGAGCCTGCGTCTTGAGCTGATCGCCTTCCGTCGCGACCTGCACATGCACCCCGAGCTCGGCAATCAGGAGTTCCGCACCACCGCGGCGATCAAGGCCCGCCTGGAGCAGGCAGGTCTGGCGCCGCGTGTGCTTCCCTCGGGCACCGGGCTCGTCTGCGACATCGGCACGGGCCGGGCCGGCTGGCGCCGCCGGCCACGACGGCGCACGTCCGATCCTGGCCATGCGCGCCGACATCGACGCGCTGCCCATCCCGGACACCAAGGCGGACGTCCCGTACCGCTCCACGGTCCCCGACCGCGCGCACGCCTGCGGTCACGACGTCCACACCACGGTGGTGCTCGGCGCCGGCCTGGTCCTCGCCGACCTGGCCCGCCAGGGCCTGCTGACGCAGCCGGTACGGCTGATCTTCCAGCCCGCCGAGGAGATGATGCCCGGCGGCGCGCTCGGCGTGATCGAGGCCGGCGGTCTCGACGGCGTGGGCAGGATCATCGCGGTGCACTGCGACCCCAAGGTCGACGCGGGCCGCGTCGGTCTGCGCACCGGCCCGATCACCTCGGCCTGCGACCGGATCGAGATCTCGCTGACGGCCCCGGCGGCCACACCGCCCGCCCGCACCTCACCACCGACCTGGTCACGGCCGTCGCCAGGGTCGCCACCGACGTCCCGGCGCTGGTCGCCCGCCGCGTCGACGCGCGCGCGGGACTCGCGGTGACCTGGGGCCGCATCGAGTCCGGCCACGCCTGCAACGTCATCCCGCAGCGCGCCGTACTCGCCGCACCGTCCGCTGCCTGGACCTCGGCGCCTGGCACGAGGCCCCGGACCTGATCCACGCCGCGATCGACGAGATCGCGACCCTGCACGGCGCCAAGTCGGAGATCAACTACGTCCGCGGCGTCCCGCCGGTCGTGAACGAGCACGCCGTCACCGAGCTGCTCACCGACGCGATGGCCGCCCGGCGCGGGCTGCACGCGATCGAGGACACCGAGCAGAGCCTCGGCGGCGAGG
This sequence comes from Streptomyces altiplanensis, assembly GCA_003719395.1. Lineage (GTDB taxonomy): Bacteria > Actinomycetota > Actinomycetes > Streptomycetales > Streptomycetaceae > Streptomyces > Streptomyces altiplanensis. The sequence continues at coordinate 11,881 of RHMC01000056.1, read as the reverse complement.
ACTTCTCCTGGTACCTGGAGCAGGTCCCGGGCGCGATGGCCCGCCTGGGCGTGCGCACTCCGGGCGACACCGCCCGACGCGACCTGCACCGCGGTGACTTCGACGTGGACGAGGCCGCGATCGAGGCCGGCGTCGAGCTCTTCACCGCCGCCGCGTTGCTCGACGGACACCGTTCGTAACCAGCCACGGCGCTTTCTGTTCACGACGATCCGATAACAGCTGTCGTACGGTCGCTTATCCGGCATCTACGCGCGTTACGATCGCCGCGAAACCAGCGCCGGCAGAGGCGCTTCGGTCAGGTTGAAGGAGCCCTCCCGTGCGCCGGGTAACCAGGATTGCCACTGTGGCCATTGCGTCCACAGCCCTCGCATTCTCCGCCACCGCGTGTGGCAAGACATCGGACTCCGGTTCCGACTCGAAGGAAGCCAGCGCCGCCATCGCGTACGACATCGGCGGCCGCGGCGACCAGTCCTTCAACGACGCCGCGTACGCCGGGCTGGAGAAGGCCGAGAAGGACCTCGACATCAAGGGCAACGACCAGGAGCCCTCCGAGGGCGAGTCGGACGCCGACAAGGTCCAGCGCCTCACCGAGCTGGCCCGCTCCGGCAACAACCCGGTGATCGGCGTCGGCTTCGCCTACGCGCCGGCCATCAAGAAGGTCGCGCCGAAGTTCCCGAAGACCACCTTCGGCATCATCGACGACACCTCGGTGACCGGTAAGAACATCGCGAACCTGGTCTTCAACGAGGAGCAGGGCTCCTACCTCGCCGGCGTCGCCGCCGCCAAGGCCACCAAGACCAACAAGGTCGGCTTCATCGGTGGCGTCGAGGTCCCGCTGATCAAGAAGTTCGAGGCGGGCTTCGCCCAGGGCGTCAAGGACACCAACCCCCAGGTCCAGGTCCTGAAGCAGTACCTGACGCAGCCGCCGAACTTCGACGGCTTCGCCAAGCCCGACCTCGGCAAGGCCGCCGCCGAGGGCCAGCTCGACAAGGGCGCCGACGTGGTCTACCACGCCGCCGGTCTCGCGGGCTCCGGCGCGATCGAAGCCGCTGCCAGCCAGGGCAAGTGGGCCGTCGGCGTCGACTCGGACCAGTACAAGCAGCCCGGTCTGGCGAAGTACAAGGACAAGATCCTCACTTCGGTGACCAAGGACGTCTCCGACTCGGTCTACAACCTGATCAAGTCGGTCAAGGACGGCAAGCCGCAGTCCGGTGAGGTCCGTTACGGCCTCGCGGAGGACGGTGTCGGCCTGTCCGACTCCAACCCGGCGTACCAGAAGATGACGGACCTCATCGCCGCCGTCGACAAGGCGAAGGCCGACGTCGTCGCCGGCAAGATCAAGGTCAGGACCGCGCCGTAGGGCCACCGGCCACGACGTGAGACCCGGGGGACCGGGGAGGCGGTTCCTGCCGCCTCTCCGGCCCCCGGGCCGCATACTGCCCAGCTCTTTTTGATATTCGGCAGAACTACGCGCGTAGACGCTTTCTCGGCACGATAGTTTCGCCGCGCCCCGCATCCTGCCTTCCCGCATCCTGCCTCCCGCTCCTTTCCGCCAAGGAGAGTGCGTCATCAACGCGCCCAGCCCGCCCCCCGCCGTAGAACTGCACGGCATCACCAAGCGCTTCCCCGGCGTCGTCGCCAACCACGACATCGACATCACCATCCGCAAGGGCACCGTGCACGCCCTCGTCGGTGAGAACGGTGCCGGAAAGTCGACCCTGATGAAGATCCTCTACGGCATGCAGAAGCCGGACGAGGGCACCATCACCATCGACGGGGAGCAGGCCGCTTTCCACAGCCCCGCCGACGCCATCGCACGCGGCATCGGCATGGTGCACCAGCACTTCATGCTCGCCGACAACCTCACCGTCCTGGAGAACGTCGTCCTCGGCGGCGAGAAGCTGTACGGCATCGGCAACAAGGCCCGCGACAAGATCAAGGAGATCTCGGACGCGTACGGACTGAACGTGCGCCCCGACGCCCTGGTCGAGAACCTCGGTGTGGCCGACCGCCAGCGCGTGGAGATCCTCAAGGTCCTCTACCGCGGCGCCCGCACCCTCATCCTCGACGAGCCGACCGCCGTGCTCGTGCCGCAGGAGGTCGACGCGCTCTTCGCCAACCTCCGCGAGCTCAAGGCCGAGGGCCTGACGGTCATCTTCATCTCGCACAAGCTGGGCGAGGTCCTGTCGGTCGCCGACGACATCACCGTCATCCGGCGCGGCACGACCGTGGGCACCGCCGACCCGGCGAACACCACCCCCAAGCAGCTCGCCGAACTGATGGTCGGCAGCGAGCTCCCCTCGCCCGAGACCCGCGAGTCGACGGTCACCGACGTACCGATGCTCCGCATCGACGACCTCCAGCTCAACGCCGTCGACCCCGACGGCGCCGTGCGCGAGGTGCTCGCCGGGATCTCCCTCACCATCCACAAGGGCGAGGACCGCGGCATCGCGGGCGTCGAGGGCAACGGCCAGGCGGAGCTCGTCGAGGCGATCATGGGCATGCGCGACCCGGACGGCGGCGTCATCACGCTCGACGACGCCGACATCTCGCACGCGCCCACCCGCAAGCGCCGCGAGAGCGGCATCGGTTACATCCCCGAGGACCGCCACCGGCACGGCCTGCTCCTCGAAGCGCCGCTGTGGGAGAACCGCATCCTCGGCCACGTCACCGAGGAGCCCAACTCCAAGCGCGGGCTGCTCGACCTGAAGGCGGCCCGCGCCGACACCGAGCGGATCGTGCGCGAGTACGACGTCCGTACCCCCGGCATCGAGGTCACCGCGGCCTCGCTGTCCGGCGGCAACCAGCAGAAGTTGATCGTCGGCCGCGAGATGAGCCACGCCCCCAAGCTGCTGATCGCCGCGCACCCCACGCGCGGCGTGGACGTCGGCGCGCAGGCGCAGATCTGGGACCAGATCCGCGAGGCACGCCGCGAGGGACTGGCCGTACTGCTGATCTCCGCCGACCTGGACGAGCTGATCGGGCTCTCCGACACCCTGCGGGTCATGTACCGCGGCCGCCTGGTCGCGGACGCCGACCCGGCCACCATCACCCCGGAGGAGCTGGGCTCGGCCATGACCGGCGCCGCCACCGGTCACCTGGAGCACGCCCCGGAGGACGAGGCCTGATGAAGAAATTCGACAAGGACCGGCTGATCCTGGGCCTCGCCGGCCCAGCGCTCGCGCTGGTCGTCGCCATCGCGCTCACCTCGGTGGTGCTGCTCGCCTCGGGCCGCGACCCGATCGAGCCGTACACGCTGATGATCGAGAACGCCGCGTACGCCGACATCCAGGTGCTGATCCTCAACCAGGCCGGCACGTACTACCTGGCGGCGCTCGCCGTCGCCGTCGGCTTCCGGATGAACCTGTTCAACATCGGTGTGGACGGCCAGTACCGGCTCGCCGCGATGATGGCGGCCCTGGTCGGCGCCAGCGTCGACCTGCCCGGGCCGCTGCACATCGCCCTCATCGTGATCGTCGCGATGCTGACCGGTGCCTTCTGGGCCGGTATCGCGGGCATCCTGCGGACCATCCGGGGCGTGAGCGAGGTCGTCTCCACGATCATGCTCAACGCGATCGCCACCAGCCTCATCGCCTGGCTGATCCTCCCCGACAACTTCGGCGTCCAGCCGGAGGGCTCCAACGACCTCACCACGGGCGAGATCGCGGAGTCCGGCTGGTTCCCGAGCGTGAGCATGGGTGACGGCGGCGAGATCTACGGCTTCACGTTCGTCGCCTTCGCCCTCGGCATCGTCTACTGGTTCGTCCTCAACCGGACCCGCTTCGGCTTCGACCTGCGCGCCACCGGCGCCAGCCAGACCGCCGCCGCGGCCTCCGGCGTCGACGCCAAGAAGATGATCCTGACCGCGATGCTGATCTCGGGCGGAGTCGCCGGCCTGGCCGGAATGCCGACGCTGCTGGGCGACACCCACACGTACAGCCTCAGCTTCCCGACCGGCATCGGCTTCACGGGCATCACCATCGCCCTGCTCGGCCGCAACAACCCGGTCGGCATCCTGTTCAGCGCGTTGCTGATCGCCTTCCTCGACAAGGCGTCCGCCGTGCTCGACCAGTACGGCTACGAAAAGGAAATCGCCACGATCATGCAGGGCCTGATCGTGATCGCGGTCGTCGTCAGTTACGAACTCGTCCGCCGCTACGGGCTCCGCCGCCAGCAGCAGAAGGTGGGCGAGGAGCTCGCCGCAGCCGCCCGCAAGAACCGTGAGGAGGTGGCGGCGTAATGAGTACCAGCACTGTCTCCGCCGTGAGCGCGGCGCCCAAGAAGAGCGCCCGCCGCAAACTGTCCGTCCCCGTCATCCTGCTGATCATCGCGGGCGGGCTCGCCCTGGTCTCGCTGGTGCGCCTCGTCAGCGGCGCCGACGACCTGACCTCCGTCGGCCAGGTCTCCGGCGCGCTCCAGCTCGCCGTCCCGATCGGTCTCGCCGGTCTCGGCGGCCTGTGGGCCGAGCGCGCGGGCGTCGTCAACATCGGCCTCGAAGGCATGATGATCCTGGGCACCTGGTTCGGCGCGTACGCCGGCTACCAGTGGGGCCCGTGGTCGGGCGTCGCCCTCGGCATCCTCGGCGGCGCGCTCGGCGGTCTGCTGCACGCGATCATCACGGTCACCTTCGGCGTGAACCACATCGTCTCCGGTGTGGCCATCAACATCCTGGCCGTGGGCGCCACCCGCTACCTCTCCAACTTCACCTTCGACAAGGCCGCGGGCGGTTCCTCCAAGCAGTCCCCGCGCATCGACGAGATCACGAAGATCACCATCCCGGGGCTCTCCGACTGGCTGCGGGACATCCAGGGCAAACACTGGTTCTTCGTCTCGGACGTCGCGGGTGTCCTCGGCGGCCTGCTCACCAACCTCTCCCTGCTGACCGTCGTCGCGCTGCTGCTGATCCCGGCCACCGTCTGGATCCTCTGGCACACGGCCTTCGGCCTGCGCCTGCGCTCCTGCGGCGAGAACCCGGTGGCCGCCGAGTCCCTGGGCGTCAACGTCTACAAGTACAAGTACATCGCCGTCGTCGTCTCCGGCGGACTCGCCGGCCTCGCGGGCGCCTTCCTCGCCATCGTCGCCACCGGCATCTACCAGGAGGGCCAGACCGGCGGCCGCGGCTACATCGGTCTCGCCGCGATGATCTTCGGCAACTGGATGCCGGGCGGAATGGCGCTGGGCGCCGGCCTCTTCGGCTTCACCGACAGCCTCAAGCTGCGCGGCGGCGCCGAGAACGTCCACGCGATGCTGCTCCTGCTGGCGATCCTGCTGCTGATCGTCCTGTTCTGGCAGCTGTACAAGAAGAAGTACGTGCCCGCGGCGGTCTCCGCCGTCGCCGCCGTGGCCCTCTTCGCCTGGTACGCGCTCACCGACGAGGTCCCGAGCCAGTTCGTGGACGCCGCGCCGTACGTCACCACCCTGCTCGTCCTGGCGCTCTCCGCACAGCGGCTCCGCATGCCCAAGGCCAACGGCACTCCGTACCGCAAGGGCCAGGGCAAATGACGCGAGGAGCGGCGGCCGTCGACTGGGACGCCCTGCGGGAGGCGGCGCGCGAGGCCATGTCGCGCGCGTACGCCCCCTACTCGGGCTTCCCGGTCGGCGCCGCGGCCCTCGTCGACGACGGCCGCACCGTCACCGGCTGCAACGTGGAGAACGCCTCCTACGGCCTCTCCCTGTGCGCCGAGTGCGGCCTCGTCTCGCAGCTCAACGCCACCGGCGGCGGCCGTCTGACGCACTTCACCTGCGTCGACGGCCGGGGCGAGATCCTGATGCCGTGCGGCCGCTGCCGGCAGCTGCTGTACGAATTCGGCGGCCCCGCGCTGCTGCTCGACACGTCGGCGGGTATCCGTACCCTCGCCGACATGCTCCCCGACGCCTTCGGCCCACAGCACCTGGCGCCCGGCACCCCGGAAGGAACCCGATAAACCCCATGGACGTCATTTCCGTCATCCGGACCAAGCGCGACAAGGGCGAACTGAGCCCCGAGCAGATCGACTGGGTCATCGACGCCTACACGCGCGGAGAGGTCGCCGACGAGCAGATGTCGGCCCTCGCGATGGCGATCCTGCTCAACGGCATGAACCGGGTCGAGATCGCCCGCTGGACCGCGGCGATGATCAACTCGGGCGAGCGCATGAACTTCGCCCAGCTCTCCCGCCCCACCGCCGACAAGCACTCCACCGGCGGTGTCGGCGACAAGATCACACTGCCGCTGGCCCCCATCGTCGCCGCCTGCGGTGCGGCCGTTCCCCAGCTCTCGGGCCGGGGCCTCGGCCACACCGGCGGCACGCTCGACAAGCTGGAGTCGATCCCCGGCTGGCGCGCCCTGCTCTCCAACGAGGAGATGCTCTCCGTCCTCGAATCCACCGGCGCGGTCATCTGCGCGGCGGGCGACGGCCTGGCCCCGGCGGACAAGAAGCTGTACGCGCTGCGCGACGTCACCGGCACGGTCGAGGCCATTCCGCTGATCGCCTCCTCCATCATGTCGAAGAAGATCGCCGAGGGCACGGGCTCGCTCGTCCTGGACGTGAAGGTCGGCTCTGGCGCCTTCATGAAGAACATCGAGGACGCCCGCGAGCTCGCCGCCACCATGGTGGGCCTGGGCACCGACCACGGCGTACGCACGGTGGCCCTCCTCACCGACATGTCGGCCCCGCTCGGCCTCACGGCGGGCAACGCCCTCGAAGTCCGCGAATCCGTCGAGGTGCTGGCGGGCGGCGGCCCGCAGGACGTCGTCGACCTCACCCTCGCGCTCGCCCGCGAGATGCTCGACGCGGCCGGCCTGAAGGACGCGGACCCGGCCAAGGCGCTCGCCGACGGCTCCGCGATGGACGTCTGGCGCCGCATGATCGCGGCCCAGGGCGGCGACCCGGACGCGGCCCTCCCGCGCCCGCGAGCAGCACGTCGTCCACGCCTCCGAGAGCGGTGTCCTCACCACCCTCGACGCGTACGCCGTCGGTGTCGCGGCCTGGCGCCTGGGTGCCGGCCGCGCGCGCAAGGAGGACCGGGTCCAGGCCGGCGCGGGCATCGAGCTCCACGCCAAGCCGGGCGACAGGATCACCGCGGGCCAGCGCCTGATGACCCTGCACACGGACACCCCGGAGAAGTTCGAGTACGCCCTCGAAGCCCTGAACGGCGGGGTCCTGACGGCCCCCGAGGGTTCGGAGTTCACTCCGAACCCGATCGTGCTGGGCCGCATCGCGTAACGGCGGGCACGACCGAGCGGGGCCGGTGGATTCCACCGGCCCCGCTCTTTTCGTCCACTCGCGCCTCACCGCGCCGGGACCGGCGCCGCGGCACGTGACGGCCGCCCGGTCCGGACATCGCCCGGTCCGGGATCAGTGCCGGTCCGGGACCAGTGGTGCGGGCCCCGGTTCCGGGGTGGCGGCGGCCACCGATGAGTTCCGTCCGCGGCCCCGGTCTGCCTGGTGTGAATGCCATGATGCCGATCGTCCTCGTCGTCGCCGGCCGGGTGACCCCCGGCGACGTGTCCCGTCTGTGCGACGAGCTGGACGACCTGCTGCGCGTCCCCGGGGCCACCGAGGTGATCTGCGACGTCACCGCACTGGCCGGGCCGGACCTCACCGCCGTCGACGCCCTGGCCCGTCTGCGGCTCACCGCCCGCCGGGCCGGCTGCCGCCTGCTGCTGCGCGGCCCCCGGCAGGACCTGCTGGCGCTGCTGCGCCTCACCGGGCTCGGCGACGTCGTCCAGGCCGGCCCCGCGGGTCCATAGGCATTTACCGGGCGGTATTCCTTTCGGCGCGATCACCCGATGGGCTGTTTTCATAAAACTGGGCGAAAGCCGATCCGGCATGTCGTGCCCGGGAGGAAGCCGTATCGGTGCGCGGCTCCAAATGGCCGAACAGGCGAGTTCAATCGTGATTTTCCCACCGGCTTTCTGACAAAGTTCAAAGCCGAAAACCACGGTTGCTTTCTCGGTCAGTTCCACGGTCCAGGTATGAAGAGAGCCGCACGTGCTGCAAAGAAGTTGGACTGAGCAGAGCCAACTGACAGTTTTTCACCTCGTCCAGCCGGTGGAAGGGGGAGTCGCGCGCGTCGTCAACGACCTCGTCAGGGCGCAGACGGGCGCAGGTCTGCGGACCGTCGTCGCCTGCCCGCCGGGCGGCGCGCTGGCGTCGGAGGCCGCCGAGGCCGGGGCGCGCGTACACACCTGGCCCGCCGAACGCGCCCCGGCCCCCGGCTCGCCCAGGAGGTCGTGACCGCCGCCCGGCTGATCCGCGCGTGCCGCCCCCCACGTCGTGCACGCCCACAGCGCCAAGGCCGGGCTCGCGGGCAGGCTGGCGGTGCGCGGCCGGGTGCCGACGGTCTTCCAGCCCCACGCCTGGTCCTTCGACGCCGTGCAGGGCCGTGAAGCGGCGCTCGCCCTCACCTGGGAGCGGTACGCGGCCCGCTGGAGCACCCGGACCCTGTGCGTCAGCGAGACCGAGCGCCGGGCGGGGGAGGAGGCCGGCATCGCCGCCCACTGGTCGGTGATCCGCAACGGCATCGACCTCCGCCACTTCCGCCCCGACGAGGGCGCGGCCCGCGCCCCGGCCCGCGCCGCCCTCCCCCTCCTCTCCGGCCTCCCCGCCGGGGCCCCCCTCGTCGTCTGTGTCGGCCGCCTGTGCCACCAGAAGGGCCAGGACATCCTGCTGCGGGCCTGGCAGCAGGTGGCCGCGGCGGTGCCCGGCGCCCGGCTGGTCCTGGTCGGCGACGGACCCGACCGCGAACGCCTGACGGCCCAGGCCCCGCCGGGCGTGCTGTTCGCCGGGGCCAGCCGGGACACCCGGCCGTGGCTGCACGCGGGCGGACGTCATCGTCCTGCCCTCCCGCTGGGAGGGCATGGCCCTCGCCCCGCTCGAAGCCATGGCCTGCGGCCGGCCCGTCGTGCTGTCCGACGTCAGCGGGGCCAGGGAGAGCCTGCCGCCCGGCCACGAAGCCCACTGCCTCGTACCGCCGCAGGACCCGCGGGCCCTCGCGGCGGCACTGACGAACCTGCTGACCGACCCCGGGCTCCGGGAGGCCCTGGGCCGCGCGGCCAGACCCACACCCGGTCGACCCGCGACGTACGCAAGACCGCCGCAGCCGTCTTCGGCCTCTACCGGGAACTTGTCAGCCTGCCCCGACCCATGATGAGGAAGCGCACCGAGCGATGACGACGGAGAGTGCATTCGCGCCCGACACCGCCCAGGCCACAGCCGTGCAGCTCACGGCTCCTCCGGTCCATCCGCCGAGGAGCGCGGCACGGCACCGGCCCACCCCCCTGGCCCCACGGAGCCTGCGTCTGCGGGGCCCCCTCGCGGGGACGGCTCGCCGCCGACGTGCTCGCCGTGGCCCTCACCCTGGCACTGATGCCCTGGCCGGTGCTCGCGTGCGTCCCGCTCGCGGCGCTCATGCTGGCGCTGCACACCTGGCGCGGCCTCTACCGCCCCCGCCTGTCCCCCTCGGCACTCGACGAACTGCCCCCGCTCCTCCTCCTCGCCCTGGTCCAGTGGTACGCCACCGCGGAAGCCCTCACGGCGTACGACTCACGGCACGGCATCGGCTGGACGGACCTGACCTGCGCCGCCGTCGCCCAGACCCTGCTCGGCTGCGCCGGCCGCTCCACGGTCTACCGGATCCGCCGCCGCACGGCGGTCCGGCGCCCGCAGTCCGCACTGATCGTGGGCCGGGCCCCGCTCGCCCAGCAGGTCACGGCGGCCCTGCACACCCGGGCCGAGTACGGACTGCGCCCGGTCGGCCGCTTCGACCCGGCGCACCAGCCCGCGGACGCCGCACCCGCGGACACGCTCCCCGTCCTCGCCACCCTGGAGGACGTCAGCCGGGCGGTCATCCAGAACTCCGTGCGCCACGCCGTCTTCACCGACCCGCCCCGGTCGGCCCCCGACACGGCCGCGCTCGTCGAGCTCTTCGCCGAGCACGGCTGCCGGCTCTGGCTCGTCGACGGCCCGGCCGCCGGGGCGGCGGCGCCCGACCGCACACCGGATCCCGACCACCTCTGGGGATTCGCCGTACGCCCGCTGCGCACCGGACCGGGCCGGCCCGTGGCCCGCGCGGGCAAGCGCGTCATGGACGCCCTCGTGGCCGCCTTCGCCCTCGTCGCCGCAGCGCCGGTCATGGGGGTGTGCGCCCTCGCCGTACGCCTCTCCGACGGCCCGGGCGTCATCTTCCGCCAGGAGCGCATCGGCCGCGACGGCCGCCCCTTCACGCTCCTCAAGTTCCGTACGCTCCGCCCGGCCGACGAGCACGAGTCCGCCACCCGCTGGAGCGTGGCCATGGACGACCGCATGAGCGTCACGGGCAACATCCTCCGCCGCACGTCCCTGGACGAGCTCCCCCAGCTCTGGAACGTCCTGCGCGGCGACATGAGCCTGGTCGGCCCGCGCCCCGAACGCCCGTACTTCGTGACCAAATTCAGCCACACCTACCCCGGTTACCAGGCCCGTCACCGGATGCCCGTCGGCATCACCGGGCTGGCCCAGGTGAACGGACTGCGCGGCGACACCTCGATCGAGGACCGCGCCCGCTTCGACAACCACTACATCGAGACCTGGTCGCTCTGGCAGGACGTGTGCATCCTCACGCGCACCGCCACTTCCCTGTTCCGGCTCGGAGGCAGCTGAGCATGACCGTCCTGTGGACCGCCGCACCGGCGCCGCACCCGCGCGTCCAGTGGCGGGAACAACGCTGGTGGCCGGTGCTGCCCCTGATCGCGACCGTGCTCCTCCTGGCCGTCCCGGTCCAGACGGCGGGAGCCGGGACGTCCGCCAACATCACCCCGGCGGACATCGCGTCGTGCGCCCTGGTGGCCTTCGCCCTCGGCCGCGTACTGCGCCTGCGCCGGCGGCCGCTGACACCGGCCGCCGCGCTGGTCCTCGGCATCCCCACGGCCGGCATCGCCGTGGCGACGTTCACCGCCACCGACCCGGCCGCCGCCCTCACCGGGTTCATCCGCTACCTCCAGGTCTTCGTCCTCGTCCCCACCGCGGTGGTCCTCCTGGTCCGCACCCCCCGCAACTTCCGGATCATCACGGGCTCCATCACCGTCCTCGCCCTCGTCCAGGGCGCCACGGGCGTCCACCAGTACGCCACCGGCACGGGCGCGTCGTACATGGGCGAGGACATCAGGGCCGTGGGCACCTTCGGCCCCACCGACGTCATGGGCATGGCCACGGTGGTCTCGTACGGCCTCCTGGCGGCCCTGGCCCTGGCACTCCGTACGCCCGGGAACGCTCCTCCCTGGCTGCGCCCCACCGCCGTCGCCGCCGCCGCGGCGCTCGTGGTCCCCCTCGCGCTCTCCTTCAGCCGGGGCGCCTGGATCGCCACACTGGCGGCGGCCCTCGTCATGATCCTCCTCACCGGCCTGCGCCAGGCGGTACGCGCCCTGGCCGCCCTGACCGCGGTCTCGGTCGTCCTCGTCGGCGGCTTCGGCATCGGCTCCGAAATGATCTCCCAGCGCCTCACCAGCATCACCGAGGTGACCGAGGCCCCCGACCGGTCGGTCACCGACCGCTACACGATGTGGGCCGCCGCGACGAGCATGTGGGACGACGGCCCGCCACCGGGGTCGGCCTCAAGGGATTCGCCGTCCACCGGGACGCGCACGCGTCGATCGGCCTGTCCTCCGGCAGCGACACGGCGGGCGCGGGCCAGGAATTCCACAAGCAGGCCCTGCTCTCCCCCCACAACATGTACCTCCTCGTGCTCAGCGAGCAGGGCCTGATCGGCATCACCGCGTTCGTGGGCAGCTGGGCGGCGATCCTGGTGGCCGGAGTACGCAGACTGACCCTCACCCGCAGGAACAGGAGAGCCACGGACTGCGGTCTGGCCGCGGTGGGCCTGATGACCTGGCAGACCGTCGACTTCCTGTACGCCGACATCG
>RHMC01000055.1 GCA_003719395.1 Streptomyces altiplanensis | reverse complement strand
CCGGGAACGGGCGCCGTGCCGTGCGGCAGGGGGTGGGGGACGGGGGGAAGTGGTGGTGCAAGATCAGCCGAGCACGGCCAGCGCGTCGATCTCGATGAGCAGGCCCTTGGGGAGGCCGACGTAGACGGTCGTACGCGCGGCGGGGGCCTCCTTGAGGCCCTGCTCCTCGAAGTACGCGTTGTAGATCGCGTTCATCTCGGCGAAGTGGTCGGTGTCGGTGAGGTAGACGCGCATCATCATCACGTCGTCCCAGCTCGCGCCGCCCTCCTCCAGGATCGCCTTGACGTTGGCGAAGGTCTGGAGGGTCTGCTCGCGCAGGGTCGGGCCCGCGGGGGTGGGGGCCTGGCCCTCGACGGCCGGCAGGAAGCCGACCTGGCCCGCGACCTGGAGGATGTTGCCCTTGCGGACGCCGTGGGAGAACTTGGCGGGCGGGGCGGTGTGGGTGGAGGGGGTGATCGCGGTCTTCTCGCCGGTGCTGTACGTGTCGCTCATGATCTTGCTTCCTTCGGGGGTGTGTTGCCGGAGTACTCCCGGCTGACGGCGTCGGCGGTGCGGCGCACCAGCGGGAGGAGGGTGAGGAGTTCCTCGGCCGTGACGACGACGTTCGGTGCCGACACCGACATGGCGGCGACGACCCGGCCGTCCGTACCGCGGATGGGGGCCCGACGCAGTTGATGGACTCCTCGTGGCCGCCGAGGTCGGTGGCCCAGCCCTGTTCGCGCACGAGCGCCAGCTCCTTGAGGAAGGCGGCGGCGTTCGGCGTCGAACGGGACGTGTAGGTGGGGTAGTCGAGCTTCTCCGCGATGGTGCGGCGCTCGGACTCGGGGAGGTCGGCGAGCAGCAGCTTCGCCACGGCGGCGACGGTGATCGCGACGGGCTTGCCGATGCGCGAGTACATGCGGACCGGGTAGCGGCTCTCGACCTTGTCGATGTAGAGGACCTCGTTCTCCTCGTACACCGCGAGGTGGACGGTGTGCCCGCACTCGTTGTTGAGGGCGGCCAGGTGGGGGTGCGCGATCTCGCGTATGTCGAGGTTCTCGACGGCCTCCTGGGCGAGCGCGAAGAGCCGGGCGCCGAGGCGGTAGCGCTGGTCCTGCTGGCGGTAGACGAGGCCGTGCTCGTGGAGGGTGCGCAGGAGGCGCAGCGCCGTGGACTTGTGCACATCGAGGCGCTCGGCGACCTGGCCGAGGTCGGCGGGGCCCTGCGCGAGCAGCGGCAGGATGCTCAGCGCGCGGTCGACGGTCTGGCTCATGGCGTACGTACCTCCTGGTCGGCGGCGCCCGTCCAGCCGGGGCCGAGACGAAGTCTCCCCCAGGCGTCGTCGTCCAGGGCGGCCAGGCGGTCGGCGTGGGAGCGGGAGGGCGGCGCGGCGAGGTCGCCGGGGACGGTGAGGGCGGCGGCGGCCATGAGGTGGCCGTGCCGGATCCGGTCGCGTACGGGCAGACCGCGCAGGGTCGCGGAGAGGAACCCGGCGGCGAAGGCGTCCCCGGCGCCGACGGGGGCGACGACGTCGACGCGGTGGGCGGGGACGGTGGTGACGGTGTCGGTGCGGGCGGTGGTGCGGGTGACGTCGGTGCCGGTGGTGGTGCCGGCATCGGTGGTGCCGGCGGTGACGGTGTCACCGGCATCGGTGGTGAACACCGTCGCGGCTGCCGCGCCCTGCTTGACGACCAGGGTCCGCGGCTCGGGAAGGGCCTCGCGGATCGCGGCCGCGCCCTTGACGCCCCAGGCCGGCCGCCTCGTCCTCGCCGACGAAGACGAGGTCCGCGCCACGGGCCAGGGCGAGCAGGACCCGGGGGCCCTCGCCGTCGCCGTCGTGCCACAGGTGGGGGCGGTGGTTGACGTCGAAGGAGACCAGGGGGCGCCCGGGGCGGCGGGTGGTCAGCTCGCGCGTCAGGGCCAGGCAGTCCGCGGACAGTGCGGCCGTGATCCCGGACAGGTGCAGTACGCGGCGCGCGGCCAGCTCGTGGAGCGGCATGTTCCGCGGGGACATCGCGGAGGCCGCCGACCCGGCGCGGTAGTAGACGACCTCGAAGCCGTCGGTGTCACGGTCGGTCGCCGTACGGAAGTAGATGCCGGTGGGGCGGTGCGGGTCGCGCTGGACGGCGGAGGTGTCGACGCCGTACGCGGCGACGGCGTCGTCGAGGTGTCGCCGAAGCCGTCGGCGCCGACCCTGCCCACCCACCGCGTGCGGTGTCCGGCGGCCGCGAGGGCGGAGGCGACGTCGACTCGGTCCGCCGATGCCGCGTCCGAAGGAGGGCACGTCGGCGAGGCGGCCGGGACGGGACGGCAGGAACGTCACCATGGATTCGCCGAGGCAGACCACATCCACCATTGCGGCATCTCCGTCTCGCTCTGCTGCTACGTCCGCGGGCGCGGTCACGATCGGGCTCCTCACCACTGGCTCACCATTGACCCTGCATCGGCTCGGATGTTAGACAGCGTCAAGCGATACGCGCAATGACCGTTGCGCATGATGCAACGCGACTTTCCCCAGGAGGCTCCCCCATGGCCGTCGGCAACCCGGACGGACGACCCGCGGAACCCACGAAATCCGCAGGACCCGCGGCGCTCGCGGCACTCGCGGACGAGCGCGTGGACCACCGCTTCAAGGCGCTCCCGCCGGACGCCGGGGGACTGACGGTCGGCGAACTCGCGGCCGAGCGCCGCAACCTCTTCACGGGCGGGTTCACCACCCCCGTGCTCGCGCTCTCCGCCGAGTCGGTCGAGCACAACCTCGCGCTCCTGGAGACGTACGCCGAGCGCCACGGCCTCGCCTTCGCCCCGCACGGCAAGACCTCCATGTCGCCGCAGCTCTTCGAGCGCCAGCTGGAGTACGGCGCGTGGGGCATCACCGCCGCCGTGCCGCACCAGGCGCGCGTCTACCGGGCGTACGGCATCCAGCGGATCTTCCTCGCGAACGAGGTCGTCGACGCGGCCGCGCTGCGCTGGCTGGCCGCCGAACTGGACGCCGACCCCGGCTTCCGCTTCGTCTGTTACGTCGACTCGGTGCGCGGCGTGGAGCTGATGGACGAGGCGCTCCGGGCCGCGTCCGCCACGCGCCCGCTCGACGTGGTCGTCGAACTCGGCGCGGGCGAGGGGGCCCGTACCGGCGTCCGGACGGCCGCCGGCTGCGCGGCGGTCGCGGACGCGGTGGCGGCCACGGACACGCTGCGGCTGGTCGGCGTGGCCGGCTACGAGGGCGAGGTCCCGCAGGCGGACGGCGACAAGGTCCGCGCGTGGCTGCGCCGACTGGTCTCCGTCGCCGCGGACTTCGACACGGCGGGGCGCTTCGCCGGCTCCCCCGAGATCGTGATCAGCGCGGGCGGCAGCGCGTGGTTCGACGCGGTGGCGGAGGTGTTCGCGGAGATCCCCGCGCTCTCGCTTCCCGTGCTCAAGCTGCTCCGTTCCGGCGCGTACGTCTCGCACGACGACGGCCACTACCGCCACCTCACCCCCTTCAACCGGGTCCCGGACGAGGGCGCGCTCCAGCCCGCGTTCCGCCTCTGGGCGCAGGTCGTCTCCCGGCCCTCCCCGGAGCAGGCCTTCGTCAACGCGGGCAAGCGCGACGCGGCGTACGACCTGGACCTGCCGGAGGCGCAGGCCGTACGGGACGCACGCACGGGTGAGGTGCGCCCGGCGACCGGCATCACGGTCACCGGCCTGTCGGACCAGCACGGCTGGGTGCGTACGGACCCGGAGGCGGACCTCGAGGTCGGCGACTGGCTCGGCCTGGGCCTGTCCCACCCGTGCACGTCCTTCGACAAGTGGCAGCTGATCCCTCTCGTCGAGGCGGACGGCACGGTCACGGACTACCTCCGCACGTTCTTCTAGCCCCTGGGGGCGGAGCGCCGGGCCGCCGCGCGGGGCTTTCCCCGCCCCGCGCCCACCGCTTCCCCTCCCCCTCCAGCAGACCCTCAGAGAGGCGAACAGCCATGGACCTCGTCATCCGCGACGTACGCGTCATCGACGGCACCGGCGGTGCCTCCTACCGGGCCGACGTCGCACTGGACGGCGGCCGCATCACCGGGATCCGGCGGGAGGGCGACAGCGGCCCGCGCCCCACCGGCCGGCGCACGCTGGAGGCGGACGGCCTCGCCCTCTCCCCCGGCTTCGTCGACATGCACGAGCACAGCGACCTCGCGCTGCTGCGCGAGGCCGACCACAGCGCCAAGGCCGCCCAGGGCGTGACCCTCGAAGTCCTCGGCCAGGACGGACTGTCGTACGCGCCCGTCGACGACCGCACGCTCGCCGAGGTCCGCAGGGCGATCACCGGCTGGAACGGCGGTGGCCCCGGGGACACGGCCATCGACTTCGACTGGCGGACCGTCGGCGAGTACCTCGACCGGCTCGACCGCCAGGGCATCGCCGTCAACGCCGCGTACCTCGTCCCGCAGGGCACGGTCCGCATGTACGCGACGGGCTGGGAGGACCGCCCGGCGACGCCCGCCGAGCTCACCCGCATGAAGCAGCTCGTCGCCGAGGGCATGGAGCAGGGCGCCGTCGGCATGTCGTCCGGTCTCACCTACACGCCCGGCATGTACGCCGACGACGCCGAACTCACCGAACTGTGCCGCGTGGTGGCGCGGTACGACGGCTACTACTGCCCCCACCACCGTTCGTACGGCGCCGGGGCCCTCGCCGCGTACGAGGAGATGGTGACCCTCACCCGCAACGCCGGCTGCGCGCTCCACCTCGCCCACGCCACCATGAACTTCGGCGTCAACAAGGGCAGGGCGCCCGACCTCCTCGCCCTCCTCGACAAGGCGCTCGACGAGGGCGCGGACATCTCCCTCGACACCTACCCCTACACCCCCGGCTGCACCACGCTCGTCGCGATGCTGCCGAGCTGGGCGAGCGAGGGCGGTCCCGAGGCGGTGCTCGCGCGGCTCCGCGACGACGAGAGCGCCGAGAGGATCCGCCACCACATGGAGGCCGTCGGCTCGGACGGCTGCCACGGCGTCCCCATCGAGTGGGACACGATCGAGATCTCCGGCGTCAGCGACCCCGGTCTGGCGAGCTGCGTGGGCAAGACGATCGCGGAGTCCGCCGCGCAGCGCGGCGAGGCGCCCTGGGTCACCGCCCGGCGCCTGCTGATCGACGACAACCTCGGTTCGACGATCCTCCAGCACGTCGGTCACGAGGAGAACGTCCGGCAGATCATGCGCCACCGCGTCCACACGGGCGGCAGCGACGGCATCCTCCAGGGCTACAAGCCGCACCCGCGCGCGTACGGCACCTTCCCCCACTACCTGGGCCACTACGCCCGCGACCTGGGCGTACTCACCCTGGAAGAGACGGTCGCGCACCTCACCTCCCGCCCGGCGGCCCGGCTGCGCCTGCCCGACCGCGGGCTGGTGCGCGAGGGCTACCGCGCCGACCTGGTCCTCTTCGATCCGTCGACGTCGCGGCGGGCTCCACCTTCGAGGCTCCGCGCACCCTCCCGACCGGCATCCCAGCTCGTCCTCGTCGACGGCCGGTTCGTGATCGAGGACGGGCGGCGGACGGACGTCCTCGCGGGCCGGTCGGTCCGGCGTACGACCTGAGCACCCGTGGGGCACGGCTCCCCCCTGGGCCGTGCCCCACGTGTGCTCCGCGCCGGTCCGGAACGCTCAGACGCGCTGCCAGAGGGCCGGGACGTTCGACGGCTCCCAGCCGGCCTGGGCCTGGTGGCCCTGGAGGCAGCGGTACGTCGCACCGCCGTGGGTGACCTGGTCGCCCGCCGCGTAGACCTTGCCCGCCGCCCACGTGCCGCCGGGCTCGCCCGGGTCGTCCGGGTCCCCGGTGGTCGTCTTCAGCGTCAGCCCGTACGCCTGGAGCAGCGGGTTGATCGGCTGGTGGTACGTCGTGCCGCCGCTGCGGCAGTCCCCCGACCCGCCTGTGGGGCATGAGGGATCTCCTCGGTCTCGGCGGGGGTGTGGCACGTGGGGGGTCCCGAAACCGTAGGGGTGCGAACAGGCGCGCAGAAGCCCTCAGTCGACCCCCCTCACCGCGTTATGGCCTCCGGCGCCACGGCTGCCGGGGTCCGGGGGGCCGGGGCCCGGAACGGTTCACCGCCCTGCCCGCGCCCGCTCCTGCGCAGCAGCACCGCGCCCAGCACGCACACGGCGGCCACGACGACGAAGCGTACGCGGGGTGCTGCCGTCGGGGTGGGTCTCGTAGACCAGGGCGGCGGACAGCACCGCCAGGATCCGGCCGAGCCTGCCGTTCCAGGCGGTGGCGGAGACCGCCGCCATGCCCCAGAGCAGGTACCACGGCTGCACCATCGGCGAGAGGGCGACCAGGGCCAGCAGGGCCACACCCAGGGCGTGGACCGGGTGCGGGGGCGGGGCGCCGCGCCAGGGGCGCACGCTGCGCAACGTCGCCAGGGCGGCGTAAGCCGATCACGGCGAGCGCGAGGGCCAGGCCGAGTGTCTGGACCGCGCGCTTGACCGGGTCCGGGTCCCAGCCGAACAGCAGGCGCGTCAGCTCGCCGAGCCCCAGGCCGATGTCGCTGGAGGCGGAGAGGGCGGTGTGGATGGTCGCGGCGACGCTCTGCGTCCGCAGCCAGCCGAAACCGGTGCCGCTGAGCAGGGTGGCGGCGACGGCGACCGCCCCGGCCACCAGGGCGGGGACGGCGAACGCCTTCACGAGGCGCCACAGGAGCGGTCCGGAGGTGCGGCGGACCACCAGGACGCCGATGAAGAGCAGCGCGACGGCGGCCGGTGACTTGACCGTCGCCGCCAGCGCGACGAGCACGCGGCGAGGATCCACCGTCCGTGGAGCGCGCACACCACGCCCGTCAGCATGAGGGCGATCATCAGGCCGTCGTTGTGCATGCCGCCCACGACGTGGATCAGCATCAGCGGGTTGAGGGCGCCCAGCCACAGCGCGCCGGTCTCACTGGCGCCGCGGGCGCGGGCGTGCGCAGCGTCGCCCAGGCGGTCAGGGCGAGCGCGGCCAGGGCGACGAGCCGCATCCCGAACACGGCGGGGACGATCCGCCCGTCCGTGACCCCGACCACCGCCTTCGCCAGGACCAGGAAGACGGGCCCGTACGGGGCGGGGGTGTCGGTCCAGTGGCCGCCGACACTGGCCGCGGCGTCGGCTCCGAGCTCGTCCGGGCCGAGGACCGAGGGTCCGGACGTGTAGACGTCATGGCCTTCGAGGACCATCGCGCCCTGGGCGACGTAGCTGTAGACGTCGGCGCTGTGCAGCGGCGGAGCCAGTACCAGGGGCGCCGCCCACCAGACCAGCGTGACCAGCGTTTCGCGCACCCCGCCCGCCGCGCCCCGGGCCACCAGCCGCCCGTACCGCCACCAGGACACGACCAGGAGGGTCAGGCCCAGGTACGCCAGGACGGCGGCCGCCACGGTCGTCGCGGACCCGTGGGGGACCCACATCCCCCACGGGTCACGGGCCGGCAGCCTTCCGGCGGCGATGCCGCCCACGGCCACCGCGACCGATCCGGCGGCACCCAGCCGGCGATACCCGACAGCACTCAGCGTCCACATGACCGGTCAATTTATCGGAGCTGTACGAACAGCCGGCCGGGGCACGGGGCGGCACGGGCCGTGGCCGCCGCGGGACGGCACGGCGGGGGACTGACATCAGGAGTGCGTCAATCGGTGTGATCCCGGTGTTGGTCCCGGGGAGTCTGGCGGTGAAATGCTCATGCCCACACGCAGCGCTCCGACGTGCTGCGGGGGGAGGCGAATTCCATGAACGACATCTTCGAGACGCAGGGCGGCCCGGTGCTGGGCCGCCGGCCCGTTCCCGACGTCGTCGCAGTCCTCGGCATTCCCTATGCCGCCGCCCCGTTCGGCGCCGGCCGGTTCCTGGAACCGCGCCCCGCACCGGCGTGGACGGGCGTCCGGGACTGCGGTGGCTTCGGTCCCGTCGCCCCGCAGTCGGCCCGGCTGCCGGGTGCGCCGGTCTGGTCCCCCGGCGACGAGGACATCCTCACCGTCAACATCTGGGCTCCGGCTCCAGCTCCGGCTCCGGACGCGTCGCCGTCTTCGGATCCGCCTCCGTCCGACGGCCGCCTGCCCGTCCTGGTCTGGATCCACGGCGGCGCCTACACCTTCGGGTCCTCCGCCCAGCCCGACTTCGACGGAACCGCGCTGGCCCGGGCCGGGCTCGTCGTGGTCACCCTCAATTACCGGCTCGGCTTCGAGGGGTTCGGCCACGTGCCGGCCGACGGAGGAACCTCGTACCCGGAGAACCGGGGCCTGCTCGACCAGGTCGCCGCCCTGCGCTGGGTCCGCGAGAACATCGCCGCCTTCGGCGGCGACCCCGGCAACGTGACGGTCGCCGGCCACTCCTCCGGGGCCGCCTCGGTCGCCTGCCTCATGGTGATGGACCGTGCCCGCGGCCTGTTCCGCCGCGCCATCGCCCACAGCGTCGTCGGTCCCTGCTACTCGCTCGCACTCGCTGTCGCCACCACCCACGAGGTCGCCGCGGCGGCGGGCTGCCCGGCCACCGCCGAAGGGTTGAGGTCCGCGACCCCCCGGGCGCTGGTCGACGCCTCCGACCAGGTGGCCGACGCCTGTCGCAAGAACCCCGCCTCCGGGGCACGCCACTACGACCCCGTGATCTACGCCCCGGTCGTCGACGGCGACATCCTGCCCGCGGACCCCCTCGAAGGAGTGGCCACCGGCGCGGCCCGCGACGTGGACCTGCTGGTCTGCCACACGACTGAGGAGTACTGGCTTTTCGACGCCGTCGGCGGCGGCGCCAGAATAACCACCGACGATCA
Source organism: Streptomyces altiplanensis (assembly GCA_003719395.1). Classification (GTDB taxonomy): domain Bacteria; phylum Actinomycetota; class Actinomycetes; order Streptomycetales; family Streptomycetaceae; genus Streptomyces; species Streptomyces altiplanensis. The sequence continues at coordinate 31,963 of RHMC01000055.1, read as the reverse complement.
GCTGGCGGTGTTCGCCGAGGACTTCGGCCTTCCTGACGGCTTGGTGTCCGGCTACCGCGCCCTGATGCCCCATGCTCCGGTGCTCGACGTCTACCTCGCGGTCTTCGGCGACCTGCTGTTCGGCGAGTACAGCAACCGGCTCGCCGAGCGGCACGCCCGGGCCGGCGGCCGGGCGTTCCGCTCGCGCTTCGCCCGCCGGCGCACCAAACCGGACACGGTGGTGCGGGCCTGGCACTGCGCCGACATCCCCTTCGCCTTCGGAAACCTCGACACCGCATGCCTGGAATTCCTCATCGGCGGCCCGCCCGACACCGAGGACCACCGGCTTTCCCGGTCCATGATGCGAGCGTGGGCCGGCTTCGCCGCCACCGGCGATCCCGGCTGGCCGCCGGTCACCGGCCACACCGACTCCCCCGGCCCCACCGGCCCCACCGGCCCCATCAAGATCTGGAACACCGACGACGGTCTGGCCGACGGTGAACCGGCCGCCGTCCGCGCACTCTGGAGCCGGGTCGAATTTCCGCCCCTGCGCCCCTGAGACCCCGCGGCAGGGAGCGAGGCCGGCGACACGGCCGCCGTACGGTCCCAGCTCCTCGGGCCGGAGCGGTCCGGACCCCATTCGGAGCGGCCCGGGCAGCCCGGACCCCCATTCGGAGCAGTCCGGGCAGCAGCGGCACCCGCACCTTCTGATGTCCGTGAAATCGCCGTTCCGGCGCCTCGGCCGGGTCGCGTGGCCAAAAACACGGAGCGGGTCCCGTTATGCGCCCGTAAGGTGGCCGTTATGCAGGTGATCCAGTCGACGAAGCTCGCAAACGTCTGTTACGAAATCCGCGGCCCCGTGCTCGAGGAGGCGATGCGGCTCGAAGCGGCGGGTCACCGCATCCTCAAGCTCAACACCGGAAACCCGGCGGCGTTCGGTTTCGAGTGCCCGCCCGAGATCCTGGAGGACATCCTCCGTAATCTTTCGGGCGCGCACGGCTACGGCGACGCGAAAGGGCTGCTGGCGGCGCGCCGCGCGGTCGTGCAGCACTACGAGACCAAGGGCATCGAGCTCGACGTCGAGGACGTCTACCTCGGCAACGGCGTCTCCGAGCTGATCCAGATGTCGATGCAGGCGCTGCTCGACGACGGCGACGAGGTGCTCGTCCCCGCACCGGACTACCCGCTGTGGACCGCGTCCGTCTCGCTCGCGGGCGGTACGGCCGTGCACTACCGCTGCGACGAGCAGGCCGACTGGATGCCGGACCTCGCCGACATCGAGCGCAGGATCACGGACCGCACCAAGGCCATCGTCATCATCAACCCGAACAATCCGACGGGTGCGGTGTACGACGACGAGATGCTGCGCGCCCTGACCGAGATCGCCCGCCGCCACAACCTGATCGTCTGCTCCGACGAGATCTACGACCGGATCCTGTACGACGGCGCCACGCACACCCCGACCGCCGCCATCGCCCCCGACCTGCTGACCCTCACCTTCAACGGGCTGTCGAAGAACTACCGCGTCGCCGGCTACCGCAGCGGCTGGCTGGCGGTCTGCGGCCCGAAGGCGCACGCCTCGTCGTACATCGAGGGGCTCACGATCCTCGCCAACATGCGCCTGTGCGCCAACATGCCGTCGCAGCACGCGGTGGCGACGGCGCTCGGCGGGCGGCAGTCGATCGAGGACCTGGTGCTGCCGGGAGGCAGAATCCTGGAGCAGCGGAACACGGCGTACGACCTGCTCACCCGGATTCCGGGCGTCACCTGCGTGAAGCCCAAGGGCGCGCTCTACCTCTTCCCGCGTCTCGACCCGAAGGTCTACAAGATCAAGGACGACCGGGAGATGGTCCTCGACCTGCTGCGGGCCGAGAAGATCATGGTCGTGCACGGTACGGGCTTCAACTGGCCCGACCCCGACCACTTCCGCATCGTGACGCTGCCTGCGGCGGAGGACCTGGCGGACGCGGTGACACGGATCGGTACTTTCCTGGACGGATACGCACAGGCGTAAGCGAGCGCGACTCGGGTCAACCTTAGACAGAATCCAATGTAGGATGGTCTCCTGACTCTGCCAGGAGGCCATCCCATGTACGAGCCGATCCGCAGCAAGTCGGTCCATCGCATGGACGAGGACCGGCCCGATTTCCCGCACCGTTCCCGTGAGGAGGAGCTGGACATCCAGCTCGCCGGGCACCTCGCGGCGCTCCTCGCGGTCACCGACGAGCTGAGCCTCGGCGCCGCCGCCGACCGCATCGCCACCCAGGTCGCCCGGCTGCGCGGCGCTCCGCCGGCCCGGCACGCCGGTCTCACCCACGCGGCCCCCGGCCGCACTCCACCGCCGGGGCCCACGAGCTCGCGCGCCGCGCACTGGTCGTCGCCGCCTCGCGCGCCGACACGGCGGTCGCGATCCTCGCCGCCGAGCGCATGGACGCACACGCGGCCGCGCTCGAGAACTCCGCCTCGTCGGAGCCCACTGACGGCCCGGCCCGTGTCGCCGCTGCGGCGCACGGGCCGGGTGCCCTTTTCCCCCGGACAGGGGCGGTTGCCGCGCCGGCCCCGCCGTACCAGCACCGTGGCCGACGCGGCCGAGGGGGCTGCGCACTGTGCTCACCCCCCCCCCCCCCACACACAGGCTTGGTTCCAAGTGAGGGGCTCATGGAACACGTGCGGCATGTTGTGAACGCGAGGGGCGGGGCGGAAGGGTGCGGCCCCCGAAGCCGTGAGGGGACTTCGGGGGCCGTGCCGCAGCGGGCCCATGACCCCACAGGTCAGGGCGGATGTCAGGAAGGCCCGGCCGCGGAGCCCTGTCTGCCGGGGATCAGCCCAGGCGCTGGACCAGCGCGTGGTACTCGTCCCACAGCTCCTTCGGGGTGTGGTCGCCGAAGGTGTTGAGGTGCTCGGGGACCAGGGCGGCCTCCTCGCGCCAGACCTCCTTGTCGACGGTGAGGAGGAAGTCCAGCTCCTCCTCGGAGAGGTCCAGGCCCCTGGTGTCCAGGGAGCCCTTGGCCGGCAGGATGCCGATGGGGGTCTCGACACCCTCGGCCCTGCCCTCCAGGCGCTCGACGATCCACTTGAGCACGCGGCTGTTCTCACCGAAGCCGGGCCACACGAACTTGCCCGCGTCGTTCTTGCGGAACCAGTTGACGTAGTAGATCTTCGGCAGCTTGGACTGGTCCTTGTCGGCACCGACCTTGACCCAGTGGCCCATGTAGTCGCCCATGTTGTAGCCGCAGAACGGCAGCATGGCGAACGGGTCGCGGCGCAGCTCGCCGACCTTGCCCTCGGCGGCGGCGGTCTTCTCGGAGGCGACGTTCGCACCGAGGAAGACGCCGTGCTGCCAGTTGAAGGACTCGGTCACCAGCGGCACGGCGGTGGCGCGGCGGCCACCGAAGAGGATGGCCGAGATCGGCACGCCCTTGGGGTCCTCCCACTCGGGCGCGATGATCGGGCACTGGCCGGCCGGGACGGTGAAGCGGGCGTTGGGGTGGGCGGCAGGGGTGGTGGACTCGGGGGTCCAGTCGTTGCCCTTCCAGTCCGTGAGGTGCGCGGGCGCCTCCTCGGTCATGCCCTCCCACCACACGTCGCCGTCGTCGGTGAGCGCGACGTTCGTGAAGACGGAGTTGCCCCACATGGTCTTCATGGCGTTGGCGTTGGTGTGCTCGCCGGTGCCGGGCGCGACGCCGAAGAAACCGGCCTCGGGGTTGATCGCGTACAGCTGGCCGTCCTCGCCGAACCGCATCCAGGCGATGTCGTCGCCGATGGTCTCGACGGTCCAGCCGGAGATCGTGGGCTCCAGCATGGCGAGGTTGGTCTTGCCGCAGGCGGACGGGAAGGCGGCGGCGATGTACTTGGGGGACTCCGCCTCGCCCTTCGGCGGGGTGAGCTTGAGGATGAGCATGTGCTCGGCCAGCCAGCCCTCGTCGCGGGCCATGACGGACGCGATGCGCAGGGCGTAGCACTTCTTGCCGAGCAGGGCGTTGCCGCCGTAGCCCGAGCCGTAGGACCAGATCTCGCGGTCCTCGGGGAAGTGCGAGATGTACTTCGTGGAGTTGCACGGCCACGGCACGTCGGCCTCGCCCTCGGCGAGCGGTGCGCCGAGGGTGTGGACGGCCTTGACGAAGAAGCCGTCGGTGCCGAGCTCGTCGAGGACGGCCCGGCCCATGCGGGTCATGGTGCGCATCGAGACGGCGACGTACGCCGAGTCGGTGATCTCCACTCCGATGGCGGACAGCGGCGAGCCGAGCGGGCCCATGCAGAACGGGACGACGTACATGGTGCGGCCGCGCATGGAGCCGCGGAAGATGCCCTTCTCACCCGCGAAGATCTCCCGCATCTCCGCCGGAGCCTTCCAGTGGTTCGTCGGGCCCGCGTCCTCCTCCTTCTCGGAGCAGATGAACGTGCGGTCCTCGACGCGGGCGACGTCGCTCGGGTCGGAGGCGGCGTAGTAGGAGTTCGGGCGCTTGACCGGGTCCAGCTTCTTGAACGTGCCCTTGGCGACGAGCTCCTCGGCGAGCCGCTCGTACTCGGCTTCCGAGCCGTCGCACCAGACGACCTGGTCCGGCTCGGTGAGGGCTGCGATCTCGTCGACCCAGGAGATCAGCTCCTGGTGGTTCGTCGGAAGGGTGGTGGGAGCCGCGTTCTCGCGCGCCACGGTTGCTCCTAAGTGAGGGTGTTTTCAGGTGTATGCCCCGTGGGGGCCGCGACCCGGATGCTTCACGACGTTGTTTCGCTGGCGCTCATCCGGTGCCGACCGCACTCATTTGATCATCCGGCCCATCCGCCCATCTGTCCAGGGGGCCGCACACGTGAGCATCGCCACTCATAGCGCCCGTACCTGGTCGTAACCTACGGTCGCGTAGGTAGGATTGTGGGTATGACCTCCGCCGAGTCCGATCAGCTCACACATCCCGACGGTCCCGGACGCGGGCCTGTCGAGATCGACCTCCCGAGCCCGGTCAAACCGAAACTGCGCGGCTGGCTGCACGCCGGGATGTTCCCCGCCGTCGTCGTCGCCGGCCTGGTGCTCATCGCCCTCGCCGACTCGACTCGCGCCCGTGTGGCCTGCGGGATCTACATCCTGACCGCCTGCCTGCTCTTCGGCGTCAGCGCCGTCTACCACCGCGGCACCTGGGGTCCGCGCGGCGAGGCCGTACTGCGCAGACTCGACCACGCCAACATCTTCCTGATCATCGCGGGCACCTACACGCCCCTCACGGTGCTCCTGCTGCCCGAGTCCACCGGCCGCACGCTGCTGTGGGCGGTCTGGGCGGCGGCCCTCGCGGGGATCGCCTTCCGGGTCTTCTGGGTCGGCGCCCCGCGCTGGCTCTACACCCCCTGCTACATCGCGATGGGCTGGGCCGCGGTCTTCTTCCTCCCCGACTTCCTGCGCGCGGGCGGCATCGCCGTACTGGTGCTGGTGGTCGTCGGCGGCCTCCTCTACAGCGCGGGAGGCGTGATCTACGGCCTCAAGCGCCCCAACCCGTCACCGCGGTGGTTCGGGTTCCACGAGGTGTTCCACTCGCTGACCCTGGCCGCCTTCGTGGCGCACTACATCGGCATCTCGATGGTGGCCTATTCGGCCTGACGGCCCGCGCCGTTCCCGCTCTGCCCGCGGTGGCCGCGGCCTCGAAGCCGCGGCCACCCGCCATGCCGTGACCGCGACCACCGCCAGCACCACCCCGAGCACCGCGGTCCCGCCGCCCAGCAGGAAACTCACGACGCACAGCGCGGCCACGACCACGGCCGACGCGTTGACGATCCCCCGCACCCCGGTTGCCCCCTTCCGCACATCCGGCCGAATTCACAGAACGTACACCTATCCCACACACATCGTGACATGCACCACCGACAGCCGGGGCGCTCCCAGGCCGATGCCCGACAATGGCGGGCATGGCCGCCGACACCCCCCGCCCCTTCGCCGGCGCCGCGCCGCCCCCGCCGCTGCGCGAGCGCAAGAAGCTCAAGACGCGGATCGCGATCGTACCGCGACCTACCGGCTGATCGCCGAGCAGGGGTACGAGGCCACCACCGTCGAGCAGATCGCCGAGGCCGCCGAGGTCTCCCCCTCGACCGTCTTCCGTTACTTCCCGGCCAAGGAAGACATCGTCATCACCGACGAGTACGACCCGCTCATGGAAGCGGCCCTGCGCGCCCGCCCGCCCGGCGAGCCGCTCGTCGAGTCCCTGCGGACCGTGGTGACACAGGCCCTGCGGCACTCGCTCGACCACGAGCCCGAGGAGATGCTGCTGCGTACGAAGCTGCTGACCGAGGTACCCGCCGTACGCGCCCGGATGATGCACAGCATGTCCGCGACCGGGCGCATGCTGTGCGCGGTCGTGGCCGAGCGGACGGGGCGGCGCGCGGACGAACTCGAAGTGCGGGTCTTCTCGATGGGATTCGTCGCCGCCCTGATGGAGACGACCGTGTACTGGGCCGAGCACGGCCGGCAGGACGACCTGGCCGGCCTCGTCGACCGCACGCTGGACACCCTCGGCAACGGCTTCCGGCTGTGACCGCGGACAGACCGGCGGCGGGACGCGCCGGGCCGCCTGAGGCCCGGGCCGCCGGGATGTGCCGGGCCGCCTGAGGCCCGGGCCGCCGGGATGTGCCGGGTCACCGTGTGCGGAAGTCCCCCTTCCCGCAGGCCCTGCCGTCCTTGTTCCGGTCCAGGCCGTGCCGGTCGCGCCGCACGTCCAGCACGCCGTACCCCTTGGACTTCAGCCACGCGCACCGGCCGGCCGCGGGCACCGTCTCCGGGAACGTCCACGGCACGCACGTGCCGACCTCGCCGTACGCGTGGTCGCAGCCGTCGTAGCCCTCCGGCATCTTCACGCCCGACGTGGCTTCCGGCTTCCCGTGGTCCGCGTGTCCCGGTGCCTTCGGCGCCGCCGCCAGCTCGTCGGCGTAACGCTGCACGCGCTCCGCCGCGACCTGCCCCTGCGGGCCGATCCGCACCCATTTCGACACCGAGGGCACGCCCTTGGCGTCGACGACCGACAGCATGTACCAGCCGGGCGGTGCCAGGTTGGGGTTGCTGGTGAGGGAGAGGTCGATGGTGTTCCCGTCGACCGTCATCGGGAGGTCGACCAGGCGCTGGTTCGGGTCGGACGAGTGGGTGACGGCGGCCGGGCGGACCAGGGACGCCTTGACCACCGGTTTGTCGACCGTGATGCGCTGCGCCGAGCCGTACGCCCAGTTCTGCGAGGCCACCGAAGTGATCTTCGGGCGGGCGCCCTTGAAGAAGTACGGCGGCTTGTAGAGCGAGACCCGCTGGTCGAAGGAGCCGTCGCCCGGGTTGTCACCGACGCTCAGCACGCGGCCGTCGGGCAGCAGTGTGGAGGAGGAGTGGTACGTGCGCGGCACCGGGTCGGCGGCGAGCCCCGGTGCGAACGTGTTGGTCGCCGGGTCGTACATCGACGCCTCGAAGACCGGGTCCTCGCGGTACGTGTGCAGCGCGCCACCCGTCTCCAGGACCTTGCCGTCGGGGAGGATCACCGCCGACAGGTAGACCTTGCCCTCGTCCCCCTTCTGGAAGGTGCCGTCCTTGTACCTGCCCTGCGGCAGGTCGGGCCCGGCGACGTACCGGGGCGAACCGGCCTTCAGGTCGATCAGGTCGACCAGGCGGTGCGCGTCGGGCGCCACGGTGTGGTTGCCGCCGCCCGCCGTGAGCACCTTCTGGTCCTGCGCCGGAGGCAGCAGCAGCGACGCCGACTGATCGCGCTCGTCCTTCTTCCGCAGCCCCGGCACGTCGGTGATCGTGCCCTTCTCGTAGTCGTAGACCGAGGCCCCGGTGCCGGGCAGGCCGACGCCGAAGGTGTGGCTTCCGCTGTAGAAGAGCCGGCCGTCCTGGAGCAGGATCATCGCCGGGTACAGGCCCCAGAACGACCAGGCCTGCTTGGCCTCGCCCATCGGCAGCCACTTGTTCTGGGCGTAACTGAAGTGCTCGTTGACGACCGTGCCGGCCGCGTCCTCGCCCAGCCCCCCGAGCGAGATCACGTCACCGTTGCCCATCGCGGTCGCCGACGGGTACCAGTGGCCCGCCAGCATGTCGTTGACCTTGATGTACTTGTTGACCTTCGGGTCGAAGACGTAACTGCTCCGCAGCCCCTTGTAGCCGACCGTGCCGTCCGCCGACGCGTAGTCCTTGTTCCCGCCGACCACCAGCACCCGCCCGTCGGGCAGCTGGACGTGTCCGGCGCAGAAGAAGTCCTCGGGCGTCGGGATGTCCGTGTACCTGCCGGTCACGGGGTCGAGGAGCGAGGACTTGAAGGTGCCCGCGGCGAAGGCGTCACGGTCGTTGCCGGAGCCCGCGATCAGCAACACCTTCCCGGTGTGCAGCAGTACGGAGTGGATGGCGCGCACCGGCGAGGGCGCGGTCTGCACGGTCCACTCGCCCCTGCACTCCGGGCCCTTGCCCTCGCAGGGGTCGACGGGCGGTTCGGGCACGACGGTCGCGTCGGCCATCGCGTAGTCGTCGGTGGTGAGCGAGCCGACGCCGTAGAGGGCCGCGCCCCAGGTGATCCGGTCGGTGTTCGCGGGAACGACCGGGGTGCGGACCTCGGTGCGGGCGTACTCCGCGCTCTGCGGCAGGGTGTTCAGGTCGGCCCAGAAGACCCAGCCCGCCGTCGTGTCGTGCCGGAAGAGCGTCATCGCCACGTCGGGCGACGTGGACCTGTACCAGAGGGACAGGTCGTACTGGTGGCCCTCGGTGACCTTCGGCGCGCACTCGTTCTCCAGCATCATCGCCTTGCGGTCGCCGTCGGTGCGGCGGGTGAGGTCGATGCGCAGGGCGCGGTCTCCGGCGTGCGCGTCGTCCGTCACCGTGTACGTGAAGTCGTTGTCGCCCCAGCCGGACTTCTCGAAGCACTCGGGGAACCCGCCCTGCGCGTCGAGTGTTTCCAGGCCGGGGTTGGAGATCAGGTTGGGCGCCGCGCTGGCGGGCGGGGCGTCGAGCGGCGCGAGCCCGGCCCCCGCCACGAGCAGTGCGAGCGCGGTGAGGAACAGGCGCATGGTGCCGCGCCCGGACCGTCTGCCGGTGTTCCTTCTGTACGCGGTCCTGTACGGGGTCATCCCTCCCCCTTCTCGGGCGTGTCTGCCGGGCCGGCCTTGCCGACGACCTGGAGGATGTCGATCCGGCCGCCCCCCTCCCCGAAGCTCGCGACCGGCTCGCTGTGCCGGAACAGGTCGCGCAGCGTGGGCAGATTGTTCTGTTCGCCGCGCAGGGCGGGCGTGGACACGACGAAGTCGATGTCCCTCCAGCCGCGCGGCAGGGTCTTGGTGACGGCGGGGTCCTGGTCGAGCTTGTAGTGCCAGATGGCACCGGTGCCCGGCCGGTATCCGGCCTCGACGGCGTCCAGCCACAGCACGCCGTCGGTGACGACGCGCGTACGTCCGCGGTCGGCGACCGGCGCCTCGCGCAGCCAGCGGGAGGCCGCGTGGTAGACGCCGTTGTCGTCGCCGAGCACGGTGGCGCGGTCCTCGCGGTACCAGTGCGGGCCCACGAAGACGGCGGTGACCGCCAAGGCGGCGACGGCCGCGGCCGGGCGCAGGGCGAAGTGGCGGGCCGGGACCAGGGCGATCACGGCGCACCCGAGCCCGGTCACGGTGAGCGCGAGGAAGGGCAGCAGCTGGGCGACGTACATCTGCGGCAGGTAGCCGCCGGGGCGCAGCGCGACCAGGGCCAGCACCAGGACGGCGAGGGCGACGGGCCGCAGGCGGCGTACGGCGAGGGCGGCCACGGCCGCCGCGCAGCCGGCGGCCGGCAGATACGGATCGCGTGAGAACCAGTCCAGGACCAGGGTGTTGGCGTCGGTGCCGGCCTCGAAGACGGAACCGCTGCCCTCGCGCCCGCCGAGCTGGAACCTGAGGGTGCCGAGGAGCGAGACATGGCCGGCGCCCGGCACCAGCTCGCCCTTGAGCGTCGCGTACAGCGGATAGAACAGGCCGGTGAGGACCAGGCCGGAGCCGAAGCCCGCGAAGGAGAACTTCCGGGTCCTGGGGTGGCTGCCCTGCCAGAGCGTCACCAGGACGACGGGCAGCAGGACCGCGATCGTCTCCTTGGAGAGGACCGCGAGGGCGAAGGCGCTGCCGGCGGCGATGTGGTGCCACAGGTGACGGCGCGGGGAGAGCGCGAGCGCGAAGGCGGCCAGCGCCCAGACCACGGCGAAGTTGTCGAGGTAGATCTGCCGGTGCAGGGCCACGGCGAGCGGCGACAGCCCGTACAGCAGCACGGCGAACGCGGCGGCGGGGCGGCCGAGGCCGATGCGGCGGCCGACGGTGAAGACGAGGACGGCGCCGGCGGCGACGACGGGCAGCATGGCGATGCGGCCCTGCACGAACGTCGGCAGGTCGGGGAAGAGCCAGGCGGGCAGCCAGGAGAGGCCCGCGAGCTGGATCCAGCCGAACGGCGGGTGGTCGTACCAGTAGGTGTAGTGGGCGAGGTCACCGTTGCGCACGCCAGGCCTGGGCCAGATAAGTGCCCTCGTCGTCATTGGGGAAAGGGAAATCGCCGATGTTCCACGCACGTACGGAAACGACCACAATCAACAGCGGGGCCACCCAGAGGAAATCCCTGAGAAATGTGACACTGCCCGGCGGCTGCGGAGTTTCCCCGGATGTGGGCGTGGCGCGACGAGTTCGTAATACCGGACTGTCCTGGGTATTGGCACGCAGCACAGCATTGCTCATGCAGATCCCCCCGCCCCCGAAGGCCCCCCTGGCCTGCGGCTCCCCCAGGATCCGACCCCCCGGACCCGGGCATGCCGCAGCAGCATGGCACACACCGGGCACGCCGCATAAGAAGAACCTTAAATTCCGGTTGTGGTGGCGCCGCGCCGCCCAGGCGTCGTTGCCGCACAAAACAACGACCTGCTAGCTTCCCGGCCGGGGAGAGAAAACAGAACACCGAGGAAGACCTGAGGAAGTCCTAGGGGGGAATTCATGGTCTCCGCCGTCCTTTTGCTGGACTCGTTCGTACTCATGGCCACCGCCGGCGTCACACTCTGGTGGATGGTCCACGCCTGGCGTACGCCGGAGACACTGGAATCCACGGCCTTCGCCGAACCCGACGGGCACCACGGGGTGTCCTTCTCGCTGCTCGTCCCGGCCCGGCACGAGGAGGCCGTGCTGCGGCACACCGTCGAACAGATGCTGAAGATCGACCATCCCGGCTTCGAGATCGTGCTGATCGTCGGCCACGACGACCCCGGCACCGCGGCCATCGCGCACCAGCTCGCCGCCGAGCACCCGCACATGGTCCAGACCGTCGTGGACCACCACGAGGCCAAGAACAAACCGCGCGCCCTCAACACCGCGCTGCCGTACGCCAGGGGCGAGGTCGTCGGCGTCTTCGACGCGGAGGACATCGTCCACCCCGAGCTGCTCAGCCACGTCGACTTCGCCTTCCGCCGCGACGACGCGGACGTGGTGCAGGGCGGCGTGCAGCTCGTCAACTTCGACACCAGCTGGTACAGCCTGCGCAACTGCCTGGAGTACTTCTTCTGGTTCCGCAGCCGGCTGCACCTGCACGCCCGCAAGGGCTTCATCCCGCTCGGCGGCAACACCGTCTTCGTCCGGGCGGCGCTGCTGCGCGAGACCGGCGGCTGGGACGGCGACTGCCTCGCCGAGGACTGCGACCTGGGCGTACGGCTGTCCTCACGCGGCGCCAGGGTCGTCGTCGCGTACCACGCCGCGCTCGTCACCCGCGAGGAGACACCCGACACGCTCTTCGCGCTCTACAAGCAGCGCACCCGCTGGAACCAGGGCTTCCTGCAAGTCCTCAGGAAGGGCGAGTGGCGGTGCCTCCCGGGCCGGCGCCAGCGCCTCCTCGCCCGCTACACCCTCTCCACGCCCTTCCTCCAGGCCGCCACCGGCGTCATGATCCCGCTGGGCCTGCTGCTGGCCTGGCTCGGCGGCGTGCCCCTGCCCGTCGCGCTCGTCGCGTGGCTGCCGATGGTCCCGATGGCCGCGATGGCGGTCTTCGAAGCCGTCGCGCTGCACGACTTCGGGCGCGAGTACGGCTTCCGGATCGGCCCGTGGCAGTACGTGAAGCTGACGGTCGGCGGCCCGGTGTACGCCGTCGTACTCGCCGCGGCCGCGGTGCGCGCCGTCTGGCGCGAGTACACCGGACGCAGGGACTGGGAACTGACCTCGCACATCGGCGCACACCTGGAACCCCAGCGGGAGGCGCGGTGACGGGGGACCCTGCCCGGCCGTTCGACATGTCCGTCGTCGTGCCCACCTTCAACGAGGCCGGCAACGTCCGGGAGCTGCTGCGCAGGATCGGTGCGGCCGTCGCCACGGCCGGCCTCACCGCCGAGGTGATCTTCGCCGACGACTCGACGGACCACACCTGCCGGGCTCGTCGAGGACGCCGCGCAGCCCAGCCCGCTGTCCGTCGTCCTGCACCACCGGGCCGTGGCGACCGGCGGCCTCGGCGGGGGCGGTCGTCGAGGGGCATCGCCCGCTCCACCGCCCCCTGGAGTCGTCGTCATCGACGCCGACCTCCAGCACCCGCCGGAGCTCGTGCCGGAGCTGGTCGCACGGGGCGCGTCGGCCGGCGCGGAACTGGTCGTCGCCAGCCGGTACGCGGCGGGCGGCAGCCGGGCCGGACTCGCGGACGGCTACCGGATGCTGGTGTCCGGCGCGTCGACCGCCCTCACCAAGTCCCTCTTCCCGCAGGCGCTGCGCGGTCTGACGGACCCGATGAGCGGCTTCTTCGCGGTCCGCCGGGAGGCGGTGGACCGGGCCGCCACCGGGGAGGACGGCCTCCAGCCCCTCGGCTACAAGATCCTCCTCGAACTGGCGGTACGGTGCCGGCCGCGCGGGATCGCCGAAGTGCCGTACACCTTCGGGGAGCGGCACGCGGGCGAGTCCAAGTCGACGGTGCGGGAGGGCCTGCGCTTCCTGCGCCACCTGGTGACGCTGCGCACCGCGGATCCGCGGGCGCGGGTCGCGGTCTTCGGCCTGATCGGCCTGTCCGGGTTCGTACCGAACCTGGCGCTGCTGTGGCTGCTCAACGGGCCGGGCGGCCTGCACTACGCCCCGGCCGAGATCATCGCCAACCAGGCGGGCCTCCTCTGGAACTTCGTCCTGGTGGACTCGCTGCTCTACCGCCTGCGGCGGAGCCACCGGCGCAGGTCGGTGCGGCTGCTCACGTTCGCGGCAGTGGGCAACGCCGACCTCGTCGCCCGCCTGCCGCTGGCGGCGCTGATCATCGCCTGGGGCGGCCTCGCGCCCGTCCCCGCCACGGCGATCAGCATGGTGGTGGTCTTCGCGGGCCGCTTCCTGCTGATGGACCGCTGGCTCTACCGCCGGACACGGACCCGCCGGGCCCCGGTCCCGGTCCCGGCCGAGACCCCGCTCCCGGATCCTGCGGCCGGCTGACGCACGGCGGGGCGGGCGGGGCTTGCCCCTGCCCGCCCCTTCCCGGACGGAAGCGGCCCCCGGGCCCCGCCGGGCGGGAGCGGCCCCCAGGCCCCGGACGCCCTCCGGGCACGCCCTCAACCACCGGACGGGCCGGATTTCACTGCGCCGCCCTCTCGGAGCGCGGCAGCCTGGAGCCGGGCAAACCCCGGCCCGGGTGAGCTCACCCCGGCCGCTTCCGGCCCGTCCGGCGTCCGAGGACCCGGGCCCGGGCCCGGGGCGGAACCGCACGATGTCACAGCGGGAATCACAGCAGGAAGGGGCGGGGGGAGAGCTCCGTGCGGCAAGGCACCGGCGGCGGGCTAACGGGAAGCCTCGCCCATCCGCTCCCGCAGCTCCCCCGGATCCGAGGTCGGCGCATCGCACACGAAGTGCCGGCACACATACGCGCCGGGCCCCCGGTCCGCCAGCAGCGGGAACTCGTCGCTGCCCACTTCACCCGCCGCCACCACCGCCCCCGGCGCCCCGCTCAGCAGCGCCACCCGGTGCAGCTCCTTCGTCAGCGGGTCGTCGCCCGCGCCCACCACCGCCACCTCGCGCGGCCCGTCCAGCGCCGCCTCGGCCACCGCGAGGCCCCACCCGATGAACGCGGCGACACGCGGCCCGAGCGTCTTCACGACGCCGAGCGCCCGCTCCGCGGCGCTGCGGTGCGCCTCGGACCCGCGAGCGCGGCGTACGCCAGCAGCGCGCCCGCCGCGGCCGTCCACCCGGAAGGCGTCGCGTTGTCCGTCGGGTCCTGCGGGCGCCGGATCAGCTGCTCCGCGTCGTGAGCCGTGTCGTACAGCGTCCCGCCCTCCCCCACGAACTGGTCGAGGACGATGTCCAGCAGGAACCCGGAGAACTCCAGCCACACCCCCTCGCCCGACACCGCCGCCAGCGCGAGGAACCCTTCCGCCACGTCCGCGTAGTCCTCCAGCACACCGGCGTTCGGACCCACGCGCCCGTCCTTGGACGTACGGGCCAGCCGGGCCCCCTCGTCCATGTGCACCCGCACCAGCAGGTCGGCGGCCTCGGTCGCCCGCTCGACCAGGTCCGGCCGGTCGAAGTACGCCCCGGTCTCGGCCAGCGCGGCGATCGCGAGCCCGTTCCACGCGGCCACGATCTTGTCGTCCCGTCCGGGCCGCTCCCGCTTCCCGCGCGCCGCGAGCAGCCGCGCCCGGACATCGGCCGCCCGCGCCGCGTCGGCCGCCTCCTCCCCCACGGGGAGCCGGAGCACGGACGCCCCCTCCTCGAACGTCCCCTCCTCCGTCACCCCGAAGAGCCGCGCGGCGAACTGCGCGCTCCTGCTCCCCGAGCACCTCACGCAACTGCTCCGGCGTCCATACGTAGTACGCGCCCTCGACGTGCCTGCCCGTGCCGTCGTCGCTGTCCGCATCCAGCGCGGACGCGAATCCGCCTTCCTGCGTACGGAGTTCACTCACCAGGAAGTCCGCGGTCTCCAGCGCCACCCGCCGCGCCAGGTCCGATCCGGTGGCCCGCCACAGATGGGCGTAGACCCGGCACAGCAGCGCATTGTCGTACAGCATCTTCTCGAAGTGCGGCACGACCCATTCGCGGTCGACCGAATAGCGGGCGAAGCCGCCGGCGAGCTGGTCGTACATTCCGCCGCGCGCCATCGCCTCGCAGGTGTCGGCGGCCATCTGGAGGGCTCCCTCGGACCCGGTACGCGCGTAATGCCGCAGCAGGAACTCCAGCACCATGGACGGCGGGAACTTCGGCGCCCCGCCGAATCCGGTGTGCGTGGCGTCGTAGTCGCGCGTCAGCGCGAGCAGCGCCTGCGCGAGCTCCTCCTCCCCCGGGAGCTCGGGCGCCCCGTACGCGAGCGAACGCCCGCTCAGGTCCCGCACGATCTTCCCGGCGACCTCGGCGACCTCTTCCCGCCGGCCGGTCCAGGCGGCACTGACGCCCTCCAGCACCTGCCGGAAGGAGGGCATGCCGTGACGGGGCTCGGGCGGGAAGTACGTACCGAAGTAGAAGGGCGCGGCGTCGGCGGTCAGGAAGACGGTCATGGGCCACCCGCCCTGCCCGGTGGCGGCCTGCACGGCCTCCATGTACACGGCGTCCACATCCGGCCGCTCCTCGCGGTCGACCTTGACGTTGACGAAGTGCTCGTTGAGGTAGGCGGCGGTCGGCTCGTCCTCGAAGGATTCATGCGCCATGACATGGCACCAGTGACAACTGCTGTACCCCACGCTGAGCAGCACCGGGACTTCCCGCCTCCGCGCCTCCTCGAAGGCCTCGGGCGACCACGGCCACCAGTCGACCGGGTTGTCGGCGTGCTGGAGGAGGTAGGGGGACGTCTCGTGCGCCAGTCGGTTCGGCATACCTCCAT
This sequence comes from Streptomyces altiplanensis, assembly GCA_003719395.1. Lineage (GTDB taxonomy): Bacteria > Actinomycetota > Actinomycetes > Streptomycetales > Streptomycetaceae > Streptomyces > Streptomyces altiplanensis. Next base: position 16,227 of record RHMC01000055.1, on the reverse strand, counting down.
CCTGCATGACCCCCGCCTGATCCCCCTGATCTCTCGCGCTGACGCGCGCCGGGCAGGACACTTGACGCGCAATCGTTGCTCTCGGAGGGGGACGCACATGCGGGAGAGCCACCGGGCCGAGGCCGAGCGGCTGTTGGTGCGGGCCGTCGAGGAACAGGCGCGGCGGTCGGGCGGCCGCGTCGATGCCCAGGCGCTGCTGGTGCGCGGGCGCCGCGCTGGATTCGATGGCGGCCGGCGCGGGCGAGGAGTACCGCGCGTACGTCAAGGCGCTGGACGAGGCGCAGGCCGGGCAGCAGTCCCTGACGGAACGGTTCGGCAGTACGGATCTTTCGACTCCGGTGCTGGTCACGGCAGTTGCCGCCGTCGCCGCCTTCGGTGCGGACCTTTCGCTCGGTACGCAGACGGGCACCGCGCTCGGCGCCGGGGCCGTCGTCGCGGTCGCCGGGGCCGCCGCCGCCGTCGCCAGGGTCACCGCCAGGCACTGGCCCGCCGCCCGTCAAAGGGCCGGCGCGATGGCGCAGCCCGGCGGACCGGAGCAGTTGCGGTTGGAGTGGCTGACGGCGCTGGAGGTACGGGGGATACGGCCGTTCCTGGACCAGCAGCACGTCCTGCCGGCCGCGCCCCGCACCGCCCCGGCGCGGAAGACCACCGCCGCCGCCGGCCGGCTGCGCGGGGCCGACCGCAGCCAGGCGGCGCGCAGCCGGTCCGTACTGGAGCAGTCCTTCGGGCACCTGCCGGAGCCCGACGGGCCGTTCGCGGGGCGCCGGGCGGCGATGGCGCAGATCGCGCAGTGGGTGCACGTCGCGCGGGCGAGCACCGAGACGCGGCCGACGGTCGTGGTCCTGCACGGCGCGCCGGGTTCGGGGCGTACGACGCTGGCCGTGCGGGCGGCGCACCACCTCAGGGACCAGTTCCGGGGGGCGTGCGTGGTGGATCTGCGCGGGGACACGGCGGGCGAGCCGCCGCTGTCGACGCGTGAGGCGCTCCTGCATCTGCTGAACCGGCTCGGGGCGCCGCGCGAGCAGTTGCTCTTCCGGGAGCGGGCGTCGCAGGAGCAGCAGCTGCGCCGGCTGACCGACCTCTACCACCAGCACCTGACGGGGCTGCCGGTGACGGTGGTGCTCGACGACGCGTCGGACGCGGCGCAGGTGCGCACGCTGGTGCCGGAGCGCTCGGACAGCCTGGTGCTGGTGACGGCCCGGGAGCCGCTCGATCTGCCCGCGGACATCCCGGCGTGGGTGCACCGGCTGCCGGTGGAGGCGCTGGACCGCGCGGGCGCGGAGGAGCTGCTGCGGGAGGTGGCGGAGGAGAAGGAGGGGCCGTACGACGCCCAGGCGGCGGACCGGATCGCCGAGCTGTGCGGCGGGCTGCCGCTGGCGCTGCGCGTCGCGGGTTCCTCGCTGGGCCCGCGCGCTCCGCGTGCGCTGGCCGCGGACCTCTCCGCGTACGGGCCCGTCGGTCCGGTGGAGCGCGCGCTGTGGCTGCGCTACACGACCAGCCGGAGCCGGCCCGCCGCCTGCTGCGCCGGCTGGCGCTCGCCGGGCGGGCGAGTCTGGGGGCGGCGGCGGCCGCGGCGCTGCTGGCCACCGACGAGCACGAGGCGCAGCGGCTGCTGTCGGCGCTGTCGCGGGCCGGTCTCATCGACCATGTGCGGGGCAGCCGCTACCGCCTGCACGATCTCGTGCGGGCCTTCGCGCAGGAGCGGCTGGCCGACGAGGAGGAACCGGCGGACCGGGCGGCCGCGCAGGAACGGCTGATCCGCGACTACGGCGAGCTGGCCGACTCGGTGATCCGGCTGGTCGACGGCAAGACCTCGACCCGGGCGGACCACTTCGGCGCCCACGGCTTCACCTCACTCGACGCCGCCCTGCGCTGGCTGGACGACGAGTCGAGCTTCATCACGGCGGCCCTGCGCCACGCGGAGGGCGTCGACCAGCAGGCCGTGCTCAACCTGCTGGGCGCGCTGTGCGACTACTGCCTGCTGCGCGGCGACCTCTACCGCCTGGGGGAGATCAGCGAGCTGACGCAGGCCGTCGACCAGGGCCTGCTGGTCCGCTCCGTGCAGTGGCGCACGGGCATCGCGGCCCGCCAGCTGGGGGAGCTCGACAAGGCCCGTACGACGCTGTCCTCCGTCGTCGACCTGTACTTCGAGGCCCGGCACGAGGCGGGCGCCGCCCGCGCCCTGTGTTCGCTCGGCATCACCCTCCACCACCAGGGCAACCTGACGGAGGCCGCGGCGAAGCTGGGCGAGGCGCTCGCGCTCCAGGCGGCGGACGGCCTGGCCGCCGACCGCGCGTGACGCTGCACGCGCTGGCCGCGGTGGAGCGCGACCGGGCGAACCTCGCCGTGGCCGTCGGCCACCTGGACACCTCCCTCGCCCTGCACCGCGAGAGCGAGAGCCTGCACGGCCAGGCGTGGGCGCACTTCCAGCTCGGCCAGGTGTACCTGCGGATGGGCGACGTACCGCGTGCGGAGGAGCGGCTGCGCGAGGCGCTGGATCTGTACGGGCGTACGCGCGACGGCCGCGGCGAGGCCTGGGCCCTGACGCAGCTGGCCCGAGCGCGCCTGGTGGACGGCGATCCCTCTCCGGCCGCCGACCGGCTGAGTCAGGCCCTGTCCCGTCACCGCGAGGCGGAGGACGCGCGCGGCGAGGCGTGGACCCTGTACTACCTCGGGCAGGCGCTGGAGGAGCTCGGGGAGGACGACCGGGCGGTGCGTGAGCTGGAGCGGGCGCGCGGCATGTTCTCCCGGATGCGGGACGTGTACGGGCTGGCCTGCGCCCGCCACCACTCGGGCCGCGTCACCCGTGACCAGCGCGCCGCGCAGACCGGCAACCTCCGCAACTCCGGCTTCGCCCGTCAGCTCCTGGCCGACGCCCGCGCGGACTTCCACCGCATCGGTGTCCCCCACGGCGAGGCGTGGACCTGTCTGGAGCTGGCCATCGTGGACGCGGGCAACAACCGGCCCGCCCAGGCGCTGGAGCTGTGCGACGAGGCGGTCCGCCTCTTCGTGTCGTACGCCGACCATCGCGGTGCGGACTGGGCACGCTTCCTGCGCTGCACGCTGCTGCCGTTCGGATCGCCGGGCGGCTCGGAGGCCGGCACGGCGGTGGCCCAGGAGGAGCTCTCCCGGCTGGTCCGGGCGGGGCATCCGTCGCGCGACGGCAAGCTGGAGGACTGCGCGGAGGCGTACGGGCTGGTGCTGGAGCGGGGCGTGGACCTGGCGGAGGGCTGGCAGGCGTGGCGCCTGGGCATGGTGCCGAACCGGCACGCCGCGCGAGGTGATGGGGGTGCCGGTGGACGGGGCGCGGGGCTGAGCCCTTCCCGGGCGGGCTGAGCCCCGGACCCAGGTCCTCAGGCGCCGGGCGGCTGGAAAATCCAGCCCGCCCGGCGCCTGCGGACAAGGCCCGCAGGGCCTCCCCCGCCCTACGCGTCCTTGGACCGGTCCCCCGCGGGGCCGTCCTCCGGGGCCGGGGCCGACGCGGAGGAGGCCGGAGCCGGGGCGGAAACCTTCTCCCGCTCCGCCGCCGGATCCGGCGCCTCCTCGAAGTCGACCCTGCCCATGTGGCGGTTCATCGACTTCATCAGCATCCACACACCGACGGCCAGCGCCGCGAACACCAGGAACCCCAGAACACCCGGGGTCACCTTGTTCTTGTCGAACTTGTCCGCGGCCAGCGGCACGAACTGCGTCATTGCCAGGGTTACGTTCACATCAGACATTGTCGCGGATGCCCGCAAACAGGTCGCTCTCGGGGAGGGACGTATCGACGAGCGACTTGGCCAGCTCGTACTCCTCCGTCGGCCAGACCTCCCGCTGGATGTCCATCGGGACGCGGAACCAGCCGCCGTCGGGGTCGATCTGCGTGGCGTGCGCGATCAGTGCCTTGTCGCGGATCTCGAAGAACTCCGCGCACGGAACGAACGTGGTCAGCGTGCGCTCGGCGCGCTGGAACTCCTTCCAGCGCTCCAGCCAGTCACCGTACGGCGACTCCATGCCGCGCTCGATCAGCGCCTCGTGGAGCGCGACGGTGCGCGGCCGGTTGAAGCCCTGGTTGTAGTAGAGCTTCTGCGGCTGGTAGGCCGGGCCGAACTCCGCCTCCGGGAACTTCTCGGTGTCCGCGGCCCCCTCGAACGCCACCATCGTGATCTTGTGGGTCATGATGTGGTCGGGGTGCGGGTAGCCGCCGTTCTCGTCGTACGTCGTGATGACCTGCGGACGGAACGAGCGGATCGACCTCACCAGCCGGCCCGCCGCCACGTCGACGTCCTCCAGCGCGAAGCAGCCCTGCGGCAGCGGCGGCAGCGGGTCGCCCTCCGGGAGGCCGGAGTCGACGAAGCCCAGCCACTCCTGGCGGACGCCGAGGATCTCGCGGGCCTCGTCCATCTCCTTCCTGCGGACCTCGTGGATGTTCTCCTCGATGTACTTGTCGCCCTGGAGCTTCGGATTGAGGATGGAGCCGCGCTCGCCTCCCGTGCAGGTCACGACCAGCACGTCCACCCCCTCGGACACATACTTGGCCATGGTCGCCGCACCCTTGCTCGACTCGTCGTCGGGGTGGGCGTGAACGGCCATCAGTCGCAGCTGCTCAGTCAAGACTCGATCCTCAGTGATTCGGCGCGATAAGCGGCTTCTATAGTGACCGAATCGAGGGGCGGAAAATTCCGGAGTCCCCGGTCCAGGAGGAACGATCATGACCACGGTGCGCGACGGTGAGGTCAGCGGCTGCGCCGCCCGGCTTCCCGAAGGCCGTTACGGCCGCTCGGCGGACGAGCGCGCGGACCGCAAGCTCAAGATCGTGGGTGCCGTGCTGGGCGCCGCGCTCGTGGCGATGGTCGGCTGGTTCGGCTACGACTACGTCGCGGGCCAGAGGATCAGCGCCGAGCTGATCAAGTTCGACACCGTCTCGGACTCCGAGGTCAAGGTCCATCTCGAAGTGCGCAAGAAGGCGGACGCGGCCGGCACCTGCACGCTGCGCTCCCTCGCGGAGGACGGCACCGAAGTGGGCCGCAGGGACGTCCGTATCGACGCGTCGGGCGCCGGGCGCACCGACGAGATCTACACGGTGCGTACGACGTCCAGGGCGACGAGCACCGAGCTGACAGGCTGCATCGCAGACGGTGGTTCCGCGGGCTGACCTGCGCCGACGCGCGTCCGGCCGTTTCCTTCCTCCCCCTTTTCCGCCTGAATTGTTAGGCTCGTGGTTTCGCCCGCCCGTGGAGGCACATCCTTCTGGGTAGGGCGATGCTTGCTTTGTATTCCCAGTACCGACGAGGAGCACCTGTGACCCAGACCAGCGAAAGCGTCACCTGGCTGACCCAGGAGGCGTACGACCAGCTCAAGGCCGAGCTGGAGTACCTGTCGGGTCCCGCACGCACGGAGATCGCCGGCAAGATCGCGGCTGCCCGCGAGGAGGGGGACCTGCGGGAGAACGGCGGGTACCACGCGGCCAAGGAGGAGCAGGGCAAGCAGGAGCTCCGTGTGCGCCAGCTGACCCAGCTCCTGGAGAACGCGAAGGTCGGCGAGGCCCCCGCGGCCAGCGGCGTCGTGGCCCCCGGCATGGTCGTCAAGATCGCCTTCGACGCGACGAGGACGACACGATGACGTTCCTGCTCGCGTCCCGCGAGTACGCGAGCTCCGACATCGAGACCTACTCGCCGCAGTCCCCCCTGGGCACCGGCGTGATGGGCAAGAAGGTCGGTGAGGACGCGCAGTACGAGCTGCCGAACGGCAAGAAGGCTTCGGTGAAGATCCTCGAAGCCACGCCGTACCGGGGCTGAGCCGGACGGACAGCCGGACAGACACGGGAAAGCCCCCGGCCGCATCACGGCCGGGGGCTTTCCCGTGCGTACCGCCGGCCGTCAGACCGCCGCCGAGCGGTACTTGCGTACCGCCAGCGTCCTGAACACCACGATGATCAGGACGGACCAGATCAGCGAGGCCCAGACCGGGTGCTGCATGGGCCAGGCGTCGGACTGGACGACGCCCGGGTTGCCGAAGAGCTCGCGGCAGGCCTGCACCGTGGCGCTGAAGGGGTTCCACTCGGCGACCGGGCGGATCCAGGAGGCCATCATCGTCGGGTCCACGAACGCGTTCGAGACGAACGTGACGGGGAAGAGCCAGATCAGGCCGCCCGAGGTGGCCGCTTCCGGGGTACGGACCGAGAGGCCGATCAGTGCGCCGATCCAGGAGAACGCGTATCCCAGGAAGAGCAGCAGGGCGAACGCGCCGAGCGCCTTGGGGATGCCCTCGTGGACGCGCCAGCCGACCAGCAGGCCGACGACGGCGAGGACCACGACCGTCAGCGCCGTCTGCACGAGGTCGGCGAGGGTGCGGCCGGTGAGGACCGCACCGCGCGCCATGGGCAGGGAGCGGAAACGGTCGACGAGGCCCTTGTGCATGTCGTCGGCGATGCCCGCGCCCGCGCCGGCCGTGGCGAAGGTGACGGTCTGGGCGAAGATGCCCGCCATCAGGAATTCGCGGTACGTGGCGGGGTCGAGGCTGCCGCCGACGCTCATGGAGCCGCCGAAGACGTAGCTGAACAGCACGACGAACATCACGGGCTGGATCAGCCCGAAGATGACCATTTCCGGGATCCGCGCCATCCGGATCAGGTTCCGTTTGGCGATGACGAGCGAGTCGGTGACCGACTGGGAGAGGCCGCCGCTCGGCTGCGGGGCCCGGGTGCCGGGTGCGGTGTCCGTTACGGCGCTCACTTGGCGGCCTCCGCTTCTTCCTCCGCGACCTCGGCCGCGTGACCGGTGAGCGAGATGAAGACGTCGTCGAGGGTGGGCCTGCGCAGCCCGATGTCGTCGATCTCGACCCCGCGGATGTCCAGTTCGCGGATGACCTCGGCGAGCAGCTTGGCGCCGCCGGTGACGGGGACGGTGATCCTGCGGGTGTGGGACTCGGTCTTGCTCGCCCCCTTGCCGAAGGTACGCAGTACCTCGTCGGCGGTGGCGAGGTACTCGGGGTCGTGCACGACGACCTCGATGCGCTCGCCGCCCGTCCGGGCCTTGAGCTGGTCGGAGGTGCCGCGCTCGATGACCCGGCCGCGGTCGATGACGCAGATGTCGTGGGCCAGGTGGTCGGCCTCCTCCAGGTACTGGGTGGTGAGCAGCAGTGTCGTACCGCCCGCGACCAGTTCCTGGATGACCTCCCACAGCTGCTGGCGGTTGCGCGGGTCGAGTCCGGTGGTCGGCTCGTCCATGAACATCACGGGCGGGGAGACGACCAGCGCGGCCGCGAGGTCGAGGCGGCGGCGCATGCCGCCGGAGTAGGTCTTGGCCGTGCGGTCGGCGGCGTCGGCGAGGTGGAAGCGCTCCAGCAGCTCGACCGCGCGGGCCTTCGCGTCCCTCGCGGACATCTGGTAGAGCCTGCCGACCATCTGGAGGTTCTCGCGCCCGGTGAGGTATTCGTCGACGGCGGCGAACTGGCCGGACAGTCCTATGGAGCGGCGCACTTCGTTGGGGTGCTTGAGGACGTCGATGCCCGCGACGACCGCCGTGCCGCTGTCGGGCCGGAGCAGGGTGGTCAGGACGCGCACGGCGGTGGTCTTGCCGGCGCCGTTGGGGCCGAGGAGGCCCAGGACCGTGCCTTCCGGCACGTCGAGGTCGACACCGTCGAGGGCCTTTACGTCGCCGAAGGTCTTCACCAGGCCTTCGGCGTAGATGGCGCCTGGCATAAGGGTTCCCCCATGGTTTTGGGTGTTTCCTACGCGAATCCTAGGTTTGGTGCACTTTTCCCGCGCGACGGGACAGTGACGCACGGCACACCATAACGCGATACATCGCGTCGGGGGGAGGGGTTTTCTGCAGCCCTTACGCCTCATACGGCCCCACGGCCCCACGGCCCCACGGCCCTACGACAGAACCGTGTACCCCGCCTCCCGCAGCACCGCCCTGATCTCCGCGCAGTGCTCGGGGCCCTTCGTCTCCAGGTGCAGCTCCACCTCGGCCTCCGTGAGCCCGAGGCGCGGATCGGTCCGTACGTGCCCCACGTCCAGGACGTTGACGTCCACCACCGACAGCGCCCCCAGGAGCGTGGCCAGGGCCCCCGGCCGGTCCGTCAGACGCAGCCTCAGCGACAGGTACCGGCCCGCCGCCGCCATGCCGTGCCGCAGGATGCGCTGCATCACCAGCGGATCCACGTTGCCGCCCGACAGCACCGCGACCACCGGTCCCTCGAACGACTCCGGCTTGCTCAGCAGCGCCGCGACCGGGCTCGCCCCGGCCGGCTCGACGACCATCTTGGCCCGCTCCAGGCACAGCAGCAGCGCGCTCGACAGCTCGTCCTCGGAGACCGTGACCAGACCGTCCAGCAACTGGCTGATGACCGCGAACGGCACGTCGCCGGGCCGCCCCACCTTGATGCCGTCCGCCATCGTCTGCGCCGTCTCGACCGACACCGGCCGCCCGGCCGCCAGCGACGGCGGATAGCACGCAGCGTTCTGTGCCTGTACGCCGATGATCCGCACGTCCGGGCGCAGCGCCTTGACCGCGATCGCGATGCCCGCGGCCAGCCCGCCGCCGCCCACACCGACGACGATCGTCCGCACCTCGGGGCACTGCTCCAGGATCTCCAGGCCGAGCGTGCCCTGCCCGGCGACGATGTCGGGGTGGTCGAAGGGGTGGATGAAGACCGCACCCGTCTCGTCGGCGTAGTCCTGCGCGGCGGCCAGCGTCTCGTCGACCACCTGGCCGTGCAGCCGCACGTCGGCGCCGTAGTCGCGGGTCGCCGCGACCTTCGGCAGGGGCGCCCCGACCGGCATGAAGACCGTGGACCGTACGCCGAGGAGGGACGAGGCGAGGGCGACGCCCTGCGCGTGGTTGCCCGCGCTGGCGGCGACCACTCCCGCCGCGCGCTGCTCCGGGGACAGCCCGGCGATCCGTACGTACGCGCCGCGCAGCTTGAACGAACCGGTCCGCTGGAGGTTCTCGCACTTCAGGTGGACCGGGGAGCCGACCAGGTGCGACAGGTACCGGCTGCCCTCCATCGCCGTGGCCCGCGCCACGCCGGAGAGCATCTTCTGCGCCCCGCGGATGTCGTCGAGGAGGAGGGTGCGCAAGGGGTCGGGCGTGCTGAAGCTCATGCCGGCAAGTCTTGCAGTTCACCCGTCGCGGGACGGTCCGGGTCCGGGCCCCGCCACCGTTTCCCGCAGCGCCGGTACGCGTGCGCTGCCACCCGCGTACTCTGTCCCCCACCACACCGACCACCGCACGAAGAGAGCCCCCAGCCATGCCCACTTCCCAGGACATGACGACTGATCCGGACACCGGCCTCCTCGATGCCCTCCAGCACCAGGTGGCCGTCTTCGCCCGCCGCGCCGAGCAGACCAGGCTCGGCGGAGTGGGCCAGGTCCGCAACTCCATGGACCGCGCGGCCTACCTGCTGCTCAACCGGCTCGACAAGGAAGGACCGATGGGCGTCAAGGCGCTGGCCGCGGGCATGGGGATCGACTCCTCGACCGTGACCAGGCAGGTCGCGCCGCTCGTCGACACGGGCCTGGTCAAGCGCACGTCGCACCCGGAGGACGGCCGCGCGGTCGTGCTCCAGCTGTCACCGCGCGGCCAGGCGCGGCTCGACGAGGTGCGCTCGTCGCGGCGCGAACTGATGGCACAGGTGACCGAGGGCTGGAGCCAGGAGGAGCGCGACTCCTTCTGCACGCTCCTCACGCGCTTCAACTCCGCGCTGTCCGCGCGCCAGAGCGCGGCGGGGTCGGAATCCGTCCCCGGAAGCGGCGTCGAGGCCGGATCCGAGACCGGGCCCGAGGTGCCTCCGGCCTCTTGACCCGGGGCCTGCCCCTGCCCTGATATGAGGGCGTGCGAGAGCGGCAGGCGGTCCGGCATCGCCGCAGGGCCCGTGAGTTCGAGGCGTTCGTCGCGGGCGCGGCAGGGCGGCTGCTGCATGCCGCGACGCTGCTGACGGCCGAGCCCGGGGACGACAACCCGCGCGCCCGGCGGCTGCTGACGGCCGCGCTCTCCCGTACGTACGCGGACTGGCGACGGCTGCGCGGCGAGGACCCGTACGAGCGCACCCGCCAGGAGCTCACGGCCCGTTTCGCGCGCACCGCGTGGCACTACCGCAGGTCCCGCACCGGGGGCGGGGTCCTGGAGCGGCTGACCCCGCAGGAGCGGCTGGTCCTGGTCCTGCGCCTGTACGAGGGCGTCGCCGAGGAACAGGCCGCGGCGCAGATCGGCCTCCCCCCGGAGCGGGTCCGGGCGATCTGCACGCAGCGCGGTGGCGGCGCTGCGCAGCCGGCCGCCCGCGCCGGCCGGGCCGGTACCGAAGGCGGCGGCGCCGTGAGCTTCCCCGACCGCAAGCAGGACGAGGTGCGGCGGATGCTGGAGGGCGCGCACCCACCGGTCCCGGCGGACCTGGGCCGGCGCGCCGCCGAGCGCGGGGCCCGGCTGCTGCGCGGCCGGATGCTCGTCCGGCGACTGCTGTGGGTGCTGGTGGCGCTGGCGGTGGCGGCGTTCACGGTGTGGGCGGCGCTGGAACAGCCCTGGACGGCACCGCCGTCGGAGGTCGCACCGCCACTGGAGGGCTGGTGAGCCCCGGATCTACGCTGGAGAAAACCGCGCAGAACGAGCCGAGGAGGCCACCGTGGCCAGAAAAGTCGCCGACTGCCGGAAGACCCCCAGCGTCATGAACTGCACGCTCAGAATCGCCGGTGAGGAAGAGGAAGTCGTACGGGCCGCCGCCGAACACGCGGTGTCCGTCCACGAACACCAGGACACCCCGGAACTGCGCCGGATGGTCCGGGAGTCCCTGGAGGACGAGCAGCCCGGCATCTGAACCACCGCCGCTCCCGCGGCGCTCGCCCTGCCCGCCTCTCTTCCCGAAGCGGGGGCGGGCGAGCGCCGCAGGCGGCCGGGGGCGGCTCAGCCCAGCATCTGCTTCAGGTCGGCCAGCAGGTCGTCGCCCGACTCGATGCCCACCGACAGCCGTACCAGGTCCGCCGGAACCTCCAGCGCGGACCCGGCCGCCGACGCGTGCGTCATCCGGCCCGGGTGCTCGATCAGCGACTCGACGCCGCCCAGCGACTCGCCCAGCGTGAAGAGCTTCGCGCGGTTGCAGACCTCGACCGCCGCCTCCTCGCCGCCCTCGACGCGGAACGACACCATGCCGCCGAACGCCTTCATCTGCTTGGCCGCCGTCTCGTGGCCCGGGTGCTCCGGCAGCCCCGGGTACAGGACCTGGCTGACCCGGGGGTGGCGGGACAGCATGTCCGCGACGCGCGTGGCGTTCTCGCTGTGCCGGTCCATCCGCACCGCCAGCGTCTTGATGCCGCGCAGCACGAGCCACGCGTCGAACGGCCCGGCGACCGCGCCCATCGCGTTCTGGTGGTACGTCAGCTCCTCGCCCAGCGCCGCGTCGTTGACGATCAGCGCGCCGCCGACGACGTCCGAGTGCCCGCCCATGTACTTCGTCGTCGAGTGCACGACGACGTCCGCGCCGAGCGCGAGCGGCTGCTGGAGGTAGGGGCTCGCGAAGGTGTTGTCGACGACGAGGCGCACGCCGGCCGCGCGCGCGACGCCCGCGAGCGCCTCGATGTCGCTGATGCCCAGGAGCGGGTTCGAGGGCGTCTCGACCCAGATGACCTTGGTCTTCGGGGTGAGGGCGGCCCGTACCGCCGCGGGGTCGGAGCTGTTCGCGACCGAGAAGGTCACGCCCCACCGGGAGACGACCTTGGCGAAGAGCCGGAAGGTGCCGCCGTACGCGTCGTTCGGGATGACCACGTGGTCACCGGGGCTCAGCAGGGTCCGCAGCAGGCAGTCCTCCGCCGCCAGGCCCGACGCGAAGGCCAGCCCGAGGCTGCCGCCTTCGAGCGCCGCGAGGTTCTCCTCCAGGGCGGTGCGGGTCGGGTTGGCGCTGCGGCTGTACTCGTAGCCGCCGCGCAGTCCGCCCACGCCGTCCTGCTTGTACGTGGACACCTGGTAGATCGGCGGGACGACCGCGCCCGTGAGGGGGTCCGCGGTGTTGCCGGCGTGGATCGCGAGGGTCTCGAAACTGTGCTGGTCGCTCATGGGAAACGAGGGTAGTTCGTCGGCGCCCGAGTCCCGGTTCCCTCCGGGCCCCGTCCCGGTCCTGTCCCGCCGGCGTCCGGGACAATGGAGCCATGGAGATTCTCTGGTTCCTGATCGCCCTGTGCATGCTGGCGGCGGTCATCGGCCCCGTCGTACTGCGCAGGCGCGGCGGCGGCATCCGCCTCGTCCCGCCCGGCTCCCCCGACGCCGCCGACCCGGCCGACTACGGCTTCGTACGCCAGGAACTGCTCGACGTCCGCATGCCGGGCCCGGACCAGGACCTGGAGGACGTACTGGAAGTGGTGCAGCGCTCCCAGGACTGGCGGGCCGCCGCGCAGCTCCTGGCCGGGACGCCGAAGGAGGGCGAGGTCCGCTGGCAGCGCGTGCAGGCGTTCGCCGGGGCCGCGTCGCTGGAGCTGGCGCAGCACCCGGGCGAGGGCGGGCGCTGGCTGCGGGCCTGGCGGGCCGAGTCGCCGAAGGACGCGGGCGGCGCGCAGGTGCACGCCGAGTTCCTGGTGCAGCAGGCGTGGCGCACGTCGGCTCCCGGTACGGACGACTTCCGGATCATCCTGGAGGAGGCCCGTACGGTGTGCGGCGAGGCGGCGCCGCTCGCACCGGGCGACCCCGTTCCGTACATCACCGAACTGGTCTCGGCGCGGACTGTCCTACCCCGAGCCCGAGTTCGACCAGCTGTGGGCGAAGGTCCTGGACCGCGCGCCGGACCACATGGGCGCGCACCTCGCCGCGCTGAGCTACCGCAGCGAGAAGTGGCACGGCTCGCGCGGGGCCGCCGACGCCTTCGCCACCGCGGCCGCCGCCCGCGCCCCGCAGGGGTCGCTGCTCGCGGCGCTGCCCCTGTTCGCGGTGTACGAGCACCTGCCCGAGGTCAATCTCGTGAACGGCTTCTACCAGAGCGCGGTCGTGTCGAAGGCGATGGAGGGCGCGCTCTACGCGGTGCACGCCGCCCGCCCCGACGACCCGATGCTGGCGCACGTGCGCCACCTGCTGGTCTTCTTCCTCGTACGCGCCGAACGCTGGTCCGAGGCGATGAACCAGCTGCGGCACGTGGACGGGCGCGTCGGCGCCCTGCCCTGGACGCACAGCCCCGACCCGGCGGCGGACTACGCGGTGTACCGGGCGCTGGCGGTCGCCGGGTACGAGGCGAACGGCGGCAGCCCGGCGACGCTGCCCCACTGACGCCCCGCCGCCGGACGACGGCCCCGCCCTGCCCTGCCGGTATCCGCCTTGCAGGTCAGGGCACCGGCGGGTGATACTCCGCTTCCCCCCACGCTTCTTCGTCATGTCCATTTCCCTTGGGGGGAACTCTGCCCGATGGGCGCAACCCTGCGCGCGCTGCGCGCCCTCGTCCTGCTCTCCGGCTTCTACCTGCTCGGCGTCCTGCTCCTGGCGGTCCTCGCCGGCATCGACTGCCTGCTGTACCTGTACGCCCCCTCCGGGATCGCCGCCAAGCTGTACGTCGTCTCGCTGCTGCTGGCGGTCCCGGTCGTCCGCGGCCTGTTCATGCTGCGGACGCCGAAGGACGACGGCGACGCGGGCCTGGCCGTCACCGAGGCCGACGAGCCGCAGCTGTGGCGCACGGTCCGGGAGCTCGCCGACCGGGTCGGCACCCGCGCACCCTCCCGGATCGTGCTCACCGGTGACGTCAACGCCTCCGTCAGCGAGGACGCCCGCCTCCTCGGCCTGCTCCCGGGGCCGCGCCGCCTCCACCTGGGCGTACCTCTGCTGCAGGGCCTGAGCGAGGCCCAGCTGCGCGCCGTCGCTCGCCCACGAACTGGGCCACTACGCGCACTCCGACACCCGTCTCGCTCCGATCACCGTGCGCGGCCGCGCCCAGGTCCTGCGCACCGTCCGCCACTTCGAGGCGCGCGCCGCGAAGACCGCCGGCCGCGAACGGGCCCGCCAGGAGAAACGGAACGCCAGGGCCGAGGCCAGGGGCCGCGAGACCCGCGAGGTCGACACGGGCCGCGCCGGCATCACGTACCGCACGATGGCCAGGATCTACACCGCGTACGCGAAGTCCTACTTCCGCGCCACGCTCGCCGGCTCCCGCCGGCAGGAGTACGCCGCCGACGCCGCGGCCGCCCGGATCGCCGGCCGCGACGCGACCGCCTCCGCGCTGCGCGAGATCCCGGCCCTGGACGCCGCGTTCGGGTTCTACATGGAGTGCTACGCCATGCTGGGCACCGGCGCGGGGGTGCTGCCGCCGCGCGGTGAGGTGTTCGGCGGCTTCGGCCGCATGCTGGACGCCCGCGAGCTGGAACTGGCCGGGATGCGCCTCGAACTGCCCGCCGACTCCCTCTCCCCGTACGACTCGCACCCGCCCATCGCCGACCGCGTCCGCCGCGTCGAGGCCCTGCCGGCCGACGGGCGGGCCGAGGAGGGCAAGGGCGCCGCCCTGGACCTCCTCACCGAGCCGCGCCGGACCCTGGCCGCGCTGGAGGAGGCCGTCCTGTCGGACGAGGCGCTCGCCCTGCGCCGCGCCGGGGACTGGCAGGAACTGCTCGACACCGCCATGGGCGCCCGGCTGGGCTCCCTCGACTCGCCGCTGCACCGGGCGCTGGCCATGTACACCCGGCAGCCGCCGACGCTGCCCGCGCTGCTGAAGGTGATCGACGACGGACAGCTGTGGAAGCTGGCCCGGCGGCTGCCGATGTCCGACGAGGCGGCCGCGGCGAACGGCCGCGTCTTCCGGGAGTTCGTCCGTCCCGCGCTGTGGAAGTCGCTGAGCTCCATGGCGCTGGCGGACCTGAGCGCCCGGTCCCGGCTGCGCTGGGAGTTCTCGTGGTCCGAGGCCGCGGCCGTACGCCTGCCGGATGCGGCGACGGGACGCGGCCCGGCCTGGTACGCGGCATCGACGCGGCGATCGCCGACACCCCCGACACCGCGCCCCTGCGCGCCCTCCTCCTTCACCCGCACCCACGAACGGCAGAACCCTCGTGACCACCCTGCTCTGGATCATCCTGACGCCCGTCGTCCTCGGCCTCGCCGCGATCGGGCTGTATTTCCTGAAGGCCATCGTCCAGGGGGCCGTCGAGGGCTGGCGTTCGCCCGACTCGGTCTTGTCCGGGGACGGGCAGCCCGACGAGGTGACCGCGCTCGGGTTCCTGCCGCCGGAGCGGCAGAACACCGAGCTGTCGTCCCCGGACCCCGCCCCGCTGGCCGCGGCCCTGGCCGCCGCGAAGGCGGGCGACTGGCAGCCGGCCGCCGCCCTGTTCGACGCGACGGCGGCCACCCGGAACTGGGAGGAGCGCACCCGGCACTGCGAGCGGCTGGCGGACCTGGCCGCCGAGGACGACACCTGGCTGCTGGCCTGGGAGGCCGCGCGCCCCGACGACCCGGGGGCGGCGCTGCTGCGGGCGCGCTCCACAGTGTTCCTGGCCTGGCGGGTGCGGGGCGGCAAGCGCGCCCAGTACACGACGGACGAGCAGTTCGAAGGCTTCCGCCGCATCCTGGTCCGTCCCGCGAGGAACACGCCAGGGCGGCCGCCCTGGCGCCCGAGGGCGATCCGGGACCGTACGTCGGCGAGATCTGGACCGCGATCGGGCTGGGCTGCCCGCACGCCGACATGGACCTGTTGTGGAAGGAGATCACCGAGCGCGCCCCGTACCACTACGAGGCTCACTTCTCGGCGCTCCAGTACTGGTGCGGGAAGTGGCGCGGCTCGGAGGAACTGGCCCGCGCGTTCGCCGCGCGGGCGGCGCGGAACGCTCCGCCGGGCAGCCTGATGACGGCGCTCCCGCTGATCGCGCACTTCGAGCACGACGAGTCGGACTCCACGGACGCCGACCGCACGCCCGAGATGCACGCCCTGGTCGACGCCGCCCTGGCCGACGCGGCCGCGGCCGACCCGGACCACCCGCGCCTGCCGGAGGTCCGCCACCTGCTGGCGTACTACCTGTCCCTCCAGGACCGCGACGAGGCCGCCGTCGAACAGTTCCGCCTCGTCGACGGCCATGTCGGCGCTCTGCCGTGGCGCTACCGGGGCGACCCGGCGGCCTCGTACTGCGAGCTGCGCGACGAGACCGAGGCCGCCGCGGCGCCGGCCGGCTGACGCGGAATTCCGGGTGGCGCCGGAACGTTGATCCCCGGTGCGCCCCCGCCCCCCCCGTGCCCCCGCGCCCCCGTGAAGGAGACCGCGTCATGCTGTTCGGCCGTACCCCCCCCAGCTCCCCCACCC
>RHMC01000054.1 GCA_003719395.1 Streptomyces altiplanensis | reverse complement strand
CCGAACTGACCCGGATCACCGGTGCGCAGGCACCCTCCGGCATCCCCGTCACGATCTCCTCGCCGGTCAGCGAGCGCCCCAGGCGCAGCGCGTCCTCGCAGCGCGGGCGACGCAGCGCTCCGGCGCAGTCGCGCCGCCGCGCCTACGGCGGCGGCAGCGCGAGCAGCAGCGGCAGCCGGGGCAGCGCCGCGTAAGCAGGGCTGCGCTTCCTGAGCGACACGCGCGACAGCCGCGCGCAGTACGGCGAGGCCGGTGCGGGCAAGGAACGACTTCGGTCAGTTCTTGCCCGCACCGGCATGCCGGGCCCAGACCGGCAGTACGAACCAGCACAGCACGAACCAGGCCACCAGCCCGCCGACCAGCCACAGGGCGAGCGAGCTGTCCAGCGCCAGCCGGAGGATCAGCAGCAGCGCCAGCGCCATCGTGCACAGCAGCAGCACCAGCCCGAGAAGGGTCAGTCTGGACGCCCACATCACCGTCTGCGGCTTGAGCCGGCGGCCGGTGACCAGGCGGTGGAAGGAGACCGGGCCGACCAGCGCCCCCACCGTCGCCGCTCCGATCACGACCGTGACGACGTAGATGTTCCGGTCGGTCGTCGACAGGTCGGCGAACCGCGGCTGGAAGACCACGGTCAGCAGGAAGGCGAACAGGATCTGCACGCCGGTCTGCGCGACCCGCAGCTCCTGGAGCAGCTCGGCCCACAGCCGGTCCGCCCGCTCCTCCTCCGTCTCGTTACGGCCCCGCCGGAGGCCCCGGGGTCCCGTCTCATGACGGTCCTGCCGGAGTTCCCGGGGCCCCGTATCGCTCATGGTGCCGTCCCGGGCCCGCTCTCCAGACGCAGCTGAAGCTCCTTCTCCTGATCGCCGGAGGCGGAGCCCTCCTCGGACACGGAGAACGCCGATTCGAGCTGCTCACGCAGCTGGTCCACCGCCCGGTAGCCGCCCTGGAGGGTGACGGAGACGGGCTCCGTCAGCCGTGCGGGAGCGGCCTGCTCCCGCACGGCGGACACGTCGTAGGTGGCGCTCCACACCATCGGGCGTCCGCCCGTGTCGTCCCGCGGTGCTGTCGGACGGGCGGTCGGAGGTGAAGGCGGTGCACAGGGCGCCGAAAACGGCGTTGGCGTCCTCCTTGGAGCTCCCGGTGACTTCGACCAGGACCTGCGTTCCGGTGTGTTCCGTGCTGTTCACGGTGAGGCCTCTTTCTCTCGTCGTCGCCGATCCCCAGGCTCACCCGGCGGGATCGCGTGCGCGACCGGAGACCGCGGACCGGCGGGTCCGCGGTCCGGCGGAGCAGCGGTACCCGCAGGTCGGCGCCCGGATGGCTGCGGCGCGGGTACCCGGCCTGTGCGGCGGCGATGCGGTCCGGCCCGGATCCGGGACCGTGACGGTCCGTGTGCCGCCGCATCCCGCGGGTAGGCGGGTGAATGGCCGTCCGGCCGCCTGCGGCGAGTGGGGAGAGCAGATGACAGTCGCGAAACAGAGCGTTCTCGTCCTGGACTGCGCGAAGCCCGAGGAGCTGGCGGAGTTCTACGCCGCCCTGCTGGGCGCGGAAGCCAGGGTCGGGACCAACCCGGACTTCGTGGAGATCGTGGGCCACCGGGGCGTGGAGCTGGCGATCCGCAGGGACCACGGCTACGCGCCGCCCAGCTGGCCGCGTCCGGAGGACTCGCAGCAGGCGCACCTGCGGATCCTGGTGGAGCGGGGCGACATGGACGAGGCGGAGCGCGAGGCCGTGAGCCTCGGTGCCCGGCCCGTGGACACGAAGAACAACAGCGGCCCGCGCGACGAACGCGTGTACTCCGATCCGGCGGGGCACTCCTTCACGCTGGCCCACACGGGTGCTCCGCGCTGACCGCCGTCCGCCCGCGCCGGCACCTTCCGCCGCCCGCCCCGCCGCCGGTTCTCAGAGCTCGCGCAGGGCGGGCAGCAGTTCCTTCTCCGCCCATTGGATGAAGGGCCGCTGGTGGTCGCCGCCGACCTGGACCAGGGCGACCTCGGTGAAGCCCGCCTCGGCGTACGGCCGCACCGCCTCGACGAACGTCTCGACGTCCGAGCCGCACGCGATGGACTGCGCGACGTCCTCGGGCCGTACGAACCGGGTGGCCTGGTCGAATCCGGCGGGACCCGGCAGCTCGGAGTTGACCTTCCAGCCGCCGACGGACCAGCGGAACTGCTCGTGCGCCCGCTTGAGCGCCGCGTCCCGGTCGGTGTCGAAGCAGACCGGAACCTGGCCGACCCGGGGCTTTCCGCTGCCGCCGTGGCGGTCGAACGCCTCCAGGAGTTCCCTCTTGGGCTCGGTGGCGACGACCAGGTCGCCGCGCCGGCCGGCGAGCTCGCAGGACCGGGGTCCGGAGACCGCGATGCCGATCGGGGGGGAGCTGCTCGGGCAGGTCCCAGAGCCGGGCGTTCTCGACGTCGTAGTGCGTCCCGTGGTGGCTCACGTCGCCGCCGGCGAACAGCGCGCGGATGATCTCCACGGCCTCCTCCAGCATCTCCAGGCGGACGTGGGCGGCGGGCCAGCCCGCGCCGACGACGTGCTCGTTGAGGTTCTCGCCCGACCCGAGGCCGAGCCGGAACCGGCCTTCCGAGAGCAGCTGCACGGTCGCGGCCTTCTGGGCGACGACGGCGGGGTGGTAGCGGACCGTCGGGCAGGTCACGTACGTCATCAGCGGAATGCGTGAGGTGGCCTGGGCCGCCGCGCCGAGCACGCTCCAGGCGTACGGTGCGTGGCCCTGTTCGTCCAGCCACGGGAAGTAGTGGTCCGAGGTGACGGAGAAGTCGAAGCCGGCGCGCTCCGCGGCGACCACGTGGTCGACCAGATCGCGGGGCCCGGCCTGCTCGGTCATCATCGTGTATCCGATTTGCACCATGAAGGACAGGTTGCCGATCGCCGGGGCACAAAACATCCGCCCCACGGGATGCAGCCCGCATGGCATGGGAGGGGCCTTCGCGCACTACGATCTGCGCTCATGGGGGGACTGCGGCAATCCCGCACCGGGCGTACCAGACGCACCACACGTCCCATAGCGCTGCTGAGCGCTGTGGCGACGCTGCTCGTCGCGCTCTTCGTCTGCCTGGGTGCGGGGTTCGAGCCGGGTTCCGAGCCCCGGGAGCACCACGGGGCCGCCGCCGGCGCCGCCCTTCCCGTTCCCGTCGCCTCCCCGGCCGCTGCTGCCGCCGCTCCCGCGCGGGACGGACACGCGTACGTCTGTCCGTACGACTCCCAGCACTGCGGCGCCTTCCCGCACCTGTCCCCCGCCGTGCTCACCGTGCCGCCACCGGCGACGCCGGTGACCGCCGAGCCGCAGCATTGCGCACCGCAGGCCGCCACCGACCCGGTACGCGGCGCCGGGGCGCTTCCTCGGGCGCCGGGGCGTCATGTCCTTCAGGTGATGCGGACGTAGCCGGGCCGCCCGCGCCCGGGCCTCCGGCATCCCCCGACCCCCCTTCAGCAGGCGAAGGACATACATCATGGCTTCCAACAAGACCGCCAACGCGTCGCGCAAGGCCCGAATAGAGGAGATGCGCCGCGCCGAGCAGTCGCGCGAGCGCCGCAACCGGCTCATCACGATCGTCATCAGCACGGTCGTCGTGGCCGGCCTGGTCGGATTCGGCTCGTACGTCTTCCTCCAGGAGTCGGAGAAGAAGGAGAAGGCGACGGCCCAGGCCAAGGCTCCCGTCAAGGGCGAGAAGTCCTGGGACGCGAAGAAGCTGGGCCGCGACCACGTCACCGAGGACGTCTCCTACCCGATGACGCCGCCGGTGGGCGGTGACCACCACCAGGTGTGGATGAACTGCGACCGGGACGTCTACAAGAAGGAGATCCCCAAGGTCAACGCGGTGCACTCGCTGGAGCACGGCGCGGTCTGGGTGACGTACAACGACAAGGCGTCGGACGCCGACGTCGAGAAGCTCGCCGAGAAGGTCGGCAAGACCTCGTACTCGATGATGAGCCCGGTCAAGGACCAGACCGGGGCGCTCATGCTCAGCGCGTGGGGCAAGCAGGTGACCGTGGACAGCGCGGCGGACCCGCGGGTCGACCAGTTCTTCACGAAGTACGTGCAGGGACCGCAGACGCCCGAGCCCGGTGCGGCGTGCACGGGCGGCATGGGCCAGTGATGACGCGTACGTACTGGGCCGCCGTCACGGCCGTGGTCCTCGCGCTGCTCTTCGCGGCCGGGGCGGTCACGGTCGCCTCCGGGAACGGCGGCGAGGACGGCGGCACCGCCGCTGCGGGCCGGACGCCCGCCGGGGACTCGGCGGACGCGGGTTTCGCGCGGGACATGTCGGTGCACCACCAGCAGGCGGTGGAGATGTCGTTCCTCGTGCGTGACCGCACGGAGGACGAAGAGGTGCGCAGGCTGGCGTACGACATCGCCAACACCCAGGCCAACCAGCGGGGCATGATGCTCGGCTGGCTCGACCTGTGGGGCCTGCCGAAGCACTCGCCGGACGAGCCGATGACCTGGATGGCCGGAGAGGATTCTTCCGGCCACGGCGGCCACGGCGGGCATGGGACGCAGGGGGCGCACGAGGCGCGTGATGGAGCGCTCATGCCTGGCATGGCGACCAGGGCCGAGCTGGCGGAGCTCCGCGAGGCGGACGGCAAGCAGGCGGAGATCCTCTACCTCCAGCTGATGACCGACCACCACAAGGGCGGCGTCGCGATGGCCCAGGGCTGCGCCGACCGGTGCGAGGTCACCACGGAGCGGTCCCTGGCGCAGGGCATGGTCGACGCCCAGGAGTCGGAGATCAAGCTGATGGCCGACCTGCTGAAGGCGCGGGGCGCGGCTCCCCGCCCCTGACCGGGCCGCCCCGCCGCCCGCCCTCACGGACCGCCCGGACCACCGCGTCCGGGCGTCCTCCTGTCGATGTCGTCGAACTTTCGTTCGCTCACGCCTGAAGGACGCCGGATGACCATGCCCGCCCCGCCCTCCGACCAGGGCCCGTGGGGCCCGCCGCCGGCCGGGTTCCCCGCACCACCGCCTCCGGCGGGGCAGCAGCCCCGCAACGGCATGGGCATCACGGCGCTGGTACTCGGCACGATCGGTGTGGTCCTCGGCCTGGCCGTGTTCCTGTTCTGGATCTCCTGGCTGCCCGCCCTGCTGGCACTGGTCTTCGGCATCGTCGGGCTCGGCCACGCCCGCAAGGGGCTGGCGACCAACAAGGCGATGGCCCTCACCGGCCTGGTCCTCGGCGCGGCGGGGCTGCTGCTCGCCGTCGGCGGCGGGGTGTTCACCTTCTCGAAGGTCGCGGAGTTCACCGACGGCATCCGCTCGGACGTCGAGACCGCCGAGGCGGAAGCGGACGCGGCGGAGGCTTCCGCGTCCGCCTCGGCAAAGGCGGAGGCTTCCGCGTCCGCCGCGGCGGAGGAGGCGAGGAACCTGGCGTTCGGCGAGACGTACACGTACGAGAACGGCCTGAAGGTCACGGTCTCCGGACCGCGGCCGTTCGTGCCGGACGAGTTCGCGTTCGGCCACCCGAAAGGCAACAAGGCGGTCGAGCTGACGGTCACCGTGGTCAACGGGAGCGGCGGGAAGACCGACCTCAAGACGGGCCTGCCGAGGGTCGGCGACGCCGACGGGGCCGATGCGGAGCTGCTGATCGACGGCAGCGGCCGGCAGAAGGTCCTCACCGGCGTGCTCCTTCCCGGCGAGCGGGCGGTCGGGAAGTACGCCTTCTCGCTGCCCGCCGACGCGGCCGACCGGATACGGGTGACGTTCAGCCCCGACCTGATGAAGTACGACGACGCCTTCTGGTCCGGTCCTGCCGCGTAGGGCCGGACCCGGCCGAGCGGGGCCGCCGGCGCCGGGGCGGGACGCCCGTGCGGGGCGTCCCGCGCGGGTCCGTCATGACTTTCCGAGGACATCGCGTCAGGGAGACGATAAACTGGGCGCGTGCCTCAACTACGCCTCGCTCTGAACCAGATCGACTCGACCGTCGGGGACCTCGCCGGCAACGCCGAAGCGATCGTCCGCTGGACCCGGCACGCCGCCGAACAGGGCGCCCACCTCGTGGCGTTTCCCGAGATGGCACTGACCGGCTACCCCGTCGAGGACCTCGCCCTGCGGTCGTCCTTCGTCGAGGCGTCGCGCGACGCCGTACGGGCGCTCGCGGTGCGCCTCGCCGAAGAGGGCTTCGGGGAGATCCCGGTCGTCGTCGGCTACCTCGACCGCTGCGAGAAGGCCCAGCCGCGCTACGGTCAGCCCGCCGGCTCCCCACAGGACGCCGCCGCCGTGCTGCACCGCGGCGAGGTCGCGCTGTCCTTCGCCAAGCACCACCTCCCCAACTACGGCGTCTTCGACGAGTTCCGGTACTTCGTGCCGGGCGACTCCATGCCCGTCGTCCGCGTGCACGGCGTCGACGTCGCCCTCGCCATCTGCGAGGACCTCTGGCAGGACGGCGGCCGCGTGCCGGCCGCCCGGTCCGCCGGGGCGGGTCTGCTGCTCTCCGTCAACGCCTCCCCGTACGAGGTCCACAAGGACGACAGCCGCCTGGAGCTGGTGCGGAGGCGCGCCCGGGAGGCGGGCTGCACGACGGCGTACGTCGCGATGACGGGCGGCCAGGACGAGCTGGTCTACGACGGCGACTCGATCGTCTGCGACAAGGAGGGCGAGGTCGTCGCGCGCGCCCCGCAGTTCTCGGAGGGCAGCATGCTGCTCGACCTGGACCTGCCTGCCGCGAGCCCCGTTCCCCCGTCCGGGACGGTCGACGACGGGCTGCGCATCGACCACGTCGTGCTCTCCGACGAGCCCCTCCCCGCGTACGAGCCCGAGCTGACCGGCGGATACGCCGAGCGCCTGGAGGACGAGGAGGAGGTGTACTCGGCGCTGGTCGTGGGCCTGCGCGCGTACGCCGCCAAGAACGGCTTCGGCTCCGTCCTGGTCGGGCTGTCCGGCGGCATCGACTCGGCGCTCGTGGCCGCGATCGCGTGCGACGCACTGGGCGCGCAGAACGTGTACGGCGTGTCCATGCCGTCGAGGTACTCCTCGGAGCACTCCCGGCGCGACGCGGCCGAACTGGCCCGCCGTACCGGACTGAACTTCCGGACCGTCCCGATCGAGCCGATGTTCGACGCGTACATGGGCTCGCTCGGTCTGACCGGGCTCGCCGAGGAGAACCTCCAGTCGCGGCTGCGCGGCACCACGCTGATGGCCATCTCCAACCAGGAGGGCCAGATCGTCCTCGCGCCGGGCAACAAGTCCGAGCTGGCGGTGGGCTACTCGACGCTCTACGGCGACTCGGTCGGCGCGTACGGGCCGGTCAAGGACGTCTACAAGACGTGGATCTTCGCGCTGGCGAGGTGGCGGAACAAGGCGGCCGAGGAGCGGGGCCAGACCCCGCCGATCCCGGAGAACTCCATCTCCAAGCCGCCGAGCGCGGAGCTGCGCCCCGGCCAGGTCGACACCGACTCGCTGCCGGACTACGACGTGCTGGACCGGATCCTGGAGATGTACGTCGACAAGGACCGGGGCCTGGATTCGATCGTGGCCGCGGGCTTCGACCGGGCGCTGGTCGCGAAGACGCTGCGGATGGTGGACGCGGCGGAGTACAAGCGCCGGCAGTACCCGCCGGGCACGAAGATCTCCCCGAAGGGCTTCGGCAAGGACCGCCGCCTGCCGATCACGAACCGGTGGCGCGAGTCGCCCGTCTGACGCGTGTGCCGCGGGGCTCCGCCCCGGACCCCGGAGGGGCCCGGGGTCCGGGGTCGAGCCCCTGGACCGGGAAGGGGCGGGCAGGGGGAAGGCCCCCGTCAGGCCACCGTGTCGCGCACCGGCTCCCGGTTCGCCGCACCTCCGGCCACCACCCGCGAGCGGGACGACGCCGGGGCGCGGTCCAGGAGACCCGCCCGTGACGGCGATCGCGAGCGCCGCCGCCAGCACCGCACCGACCAGCGTCGGGGACATCCAGCCCCAGCCGGCGGTGATCGCCATGCCGCCGAGCCACGCACCGCCCGCGTTGGCGAGGTTGAAGGCCGAGTGGTTCGAGGCCGAGGCCAGGGTGGGGGCGTCCTTGGCCTTGTTCATGACCAGCATCTGGAGCGGCGTGGTGGTCATGAAACCGACCGCGCCCAGCACCACCACGGTGACCAGCGCCGCCCACTGCACGTGCGCGGTGTAGTTGAACGCCAGCAGGACGACCGCGAGGGCGCCCAGTGAGCCGTAGAGCGTGGGGCGCAGGGCGCGGTCGGTCAGCGGGCCCGCCGCGAGGGCGCCCAGCGTCATGCCGATGCCGAAGAGGGCGAGGACCAGCGTCACGGAGGACTCGCCGAAGCCCATGACCTCAGTCGTCATCGAGGCCAGGTAGGAGTAGACCGCGAAGACGCCCGCGAAGCCGAAGACGGCGGTGAGCAGGCCGAGCAGGACCTGGCGGTTGCCGAGGGTGCGCAGTTCGCGGCCCACGCTCTGCCGGGTGTCCGTCGGGACGTACGGAACCAGACGGGCCAGCGCCGCCTTCGCGACCAGGCCGATCGCCGCCACCACCAGGAACGTGGCGCGCCATCCGAGGTGCTGGCCGAGCAGGGTGGCAGCGGGTACGCCGACGATGTTGGCGACCGTGAGCCCCAGGAACATCGTCGCGACGGCCCGTGCCTGCCGCCCGTCCGCGACCAGCCGCGCCGCGACCACCGCGCCGACCCCGAAGAACGCCCCGTGCGGCAGCCCGGCGAGCACCCGGCCCGCCACCAGCCAGCCGAAGCCGGGGGCGAGGGCCGAGGCGAGGTTGCCGACCGTGAAGAGGGCCATGAGCAGCAGGAGCATGCGCTTGCGCGGGATGCGCGAGCCGAGGGCGGTGAGCAGGGGGGCGCCGATGACCACGCCGATCGCGTACGCCGACACGAGGTAGCCGGCGGTGGGCACCGAGGTGTCCAGGTCGTCCGCGACATTGGGCAGCAGGCCCATCATGACGAATTCGGTGGTGCCGATGCCGAAGGCACTCACGGCGAGAGCGAGCAGAGCTACGGGCCTGGGCGGCCGGGGCATGGGGAGACCTTCCACAAGAGGGACTTCGTTCCTGTACTGAACAAAGTCTCTCAGGTGAAATGTTCCGCGACGTAAACACGGGGTTGCGGCAGGGCGTGCGGGCGCCGGATCCCGCACGTCGGGGCGCCGGGTCCCACGCGTCCGGGCGTCGGGTCCCGCGCGTCAGATCTCCACGCGCGCCGCGATCGGCAGGTGGTCGCTGTTCGTCTCCGGCAGGGCCCACGACGACACCGGCCTGATCCCCTTCACCATGATCTGGTCGATCCGCGCCATCGGGAACGACGCCGGCCAGCTGAAGCCGAAGCCGTCGCCCGCCGCGCCCTGCGTGGACCGCATCTGCGAGGTGACGGCGTTCAGGGCCCGGTCGTTCATCGTGCCGTTCAGGTCGCCGAGGAGGACGACCTTGCCGACGGGCTCGCGGGCGATGGCCTCGCCCAGCGCGTCCGCGCTGTCGTCGCGCTGCCCGGCCGTGAAACCGGCGTTGACCTTGACCCGTACCGACGGCAGGTGGGCGACGTACACCGCGACGTCGCCCGACGGCGTCGCCACCGTCGAGCGCATGGCGCGGGTCCAGCCCATCTTGATGTCGACGGGCTGCGTGCCGGTCATCGGGTACTTGCTCCACAGACCGACCGTGCCCTGCACCGAGTGGTACGCGTACGTGTCGGACAGGGCGCTCTCGTACGACGACACCTCACTCGGCTTGAGCTCCTGCAGCGCCACCACGTCCGCGCCCGAATCGGCCAGCTCGCGGGCCGTTCCCCGGGGGTCCGGATTGGCGGCGTTGACATTGTGGGTGGCGACCATGAGGTTGCCGCCCGTCTCCGACTTGTCGGTGAGCAGACCACCGAAGAGATTGAGCCAGACCAGGGCAGGCAGCAGCAGGGCGACGAGCGCGGTCGCCGAGCGGCGCAGCAGGGCGGCGGCGAGCAGAAGCGGAACGCCCAGGCCCAGCCAGGGAAGGAAGGTTTCGGTGAGGCTGCCGAGGTTGCCGATCGCGTTGGGGATCTGCGCGTGGAAGACCATCAGCAGTGTGAGCAGGAGCGCGCAGAGCGCGAGGAGGATGCCGCGCCGCCAGATGCCGCGGTCGTGACGCAGGCTTTCGAGGCGGCGCCGGAGCCGGGATCCGGAACGCTCAGGCCCTGAGCTGCCGTTCTCCGTGTCCGTCATGTACGCCTGCGCCATTCCGCTGTCCTCACTGCCTTGCCGTGCACACCGCTCCCGCCTTCAGACCCTAGGTGATGACCGGTGTTTTTCCCCGCCGCCCAACACGGCGGCCGTACTGCCACGAGGACGACGGGGCACCGCAGCGGGTTCCGGCCCGGGCGCGTCGGGCGAATGCTGTGACGAAACGCGCACAAACCAGCCAGTGGGCGCGTCGACGGCGCATCCCCACTTCCCGGGGACCCGGTGGGGATGCCACCATGGACGTGGTCCGGGGACGCCGTCAGGGCGCCTCGAGATTTCGAAGGAGCCGTAGGCCATGACGCTTCAGGCTGCCCAGAAGACTTCCGCCGACAGCGGCAAGGCGCTGTACGGCGGCAAGGGCACTCGCCGCATCACCGTCCACGACATCGCCGCCGCCAAGGAGCGCGGCGAGAAGTGGCCCATGCTCACCGCGTACGACGCGATGACCGCCTCCGTCTTCGACGAGGCCGGCATCCCGGTCCTGCTCGTCGGTGACTCCATGGGCAACTGCCACCTCGGTTACGAGACCACCGTGCCCGTCACGATGGACGAGATGACGCTGCTCTCCGCCGCTGTCGTACGGGGCACCAAGCGCGCCCTGGTCGTCGGCGACCTGCCCTTCGGCTCGTACCAGGAAGGCCCGGTGCAGGCCCTGCGCAACGCGACCCGGCTGATCAAGGACGCCGGCGTGGGCGCGGTGAAGCTGGAGGGCGGCGAGCGCTCGCACGCCCAGACCGAGCTGCTGGTGAAGGCCGGCATTCCGGTCATGTCGCACCTGGGGCTGACGCCGCAGTCCGTGAACACCATGGGCTACCGGGTCCAGGGCCGCAGCGACGAGGCCGCGCACCAGCTGCTGCGGGACGCGAAGGCGGCGCAGGACGCGGGTGCGTTCGCGGTCGTGCTGGAGCTCGTACCGGCCGAGCTGGCCGCCGAGGTGACGCGCTCGCTGCACATTCCGACCGTGGGCATCGGCGCGGGGCCCGACACGGACGCGCAGGTCCTCGTCTGGACCGACATGGCGGGCCTGACGGGCGGCAAGGTGCCGCGCTTCACCAAGCAGTACGCGAACCTGCGGGAGACCCTCGGGGACGCGGCCAAGGCGTTCGCCGGCGATGTCGCCGGCGGGGCGTTCCCGCAGGAGGAGCACACCTTCCACTAGCCACTGCCCGCACCAGGACAGCCCGCCGACTTCCCCCATCGGCGGGCTGTCGGCGTCTGCCGTCGGCCTGCCGTCGGCGTTCTGTCGGCGTTCTGTCGGTGCGTTGTCAGTGGCGGCTGCTCTCATGGGCGGCATGACGCGATTCGACACGAACCCCACGGGCGGCGCGGCCAACGCCGTCCAGGTAAGGGGACTGGTCAAGCACTACGGCGAGACCAAGGCGCTGGACGGCGTGGACCTGGACGTACGGGAAGGCACCGTGCTCGGTGTCCTCGGGCCCAACGGCGCCGGCAAGACCACTCTCGTACGGTGCCTGTCCACGCTGGTCCGGCCGGATGCCGGCACGGCCGTCGTGGCCGGGTACGACGTGGTGAAGCAGCCCCGGCAGCTTCGCCGCACGATAGGCCTGACCGGGCAGTACGCCTCGGTCGACGAGAAGCTCGCCGGCTGGGAGAACCTCTACATGATCGGGCGGCTGCTCGATCTGTCCCGCAAGGACGCGCGGCGGCGCGCGGACGAGCTGCTGGAGCGGTTCTCGCTCACCGAGGCCGCGAAGAAGCCGGTGATGCAGTACTCCGGCGGCATGCGGCGGCGCCTGGACCTGGCGGCGTCGATGATCGGGCAGCCCGCCGTGCTCTACCTGGACGAGCCGACGACCGGACTCGACCCCCGTACGCGCAACGAGGTGTGGGACGAGGTCAAGCGGATGGTGGGCGAGGGGGTCACCGTCCTGCTCACCACCCAGTACATGGAGGAGGCCGAGCAGCTCGCGAGTGAGCTGACGGTCATCGACCGCGGCCGCGTCATCGCGGGCGGCAAGGTCGACGAACTGAAGGCGAAGGTCGGCGGCCGCACGCTGGAGGTCCGGCCGGCCGCTCCGGAGCAACTGACCGCCATGGCGCGGGCGTTGCGCGAGGCAGGGCTCGACGGCATCGCGGGCTCGCAGGTCGACGCCGGCGAGGGCCTGCTGTACGTACCGATCCTCAGCGACGAACAGCTGACCGCGGTGGTCGGCCTGCTGGCCGCGCGCGGTTTCGGTCATCGCGCACATCGCACCCATCTGCCCAGCCTGGACGAGGTGTTCCTGGCCATCACGGGCGAGAAGACGAGCGAAGCGGCGGCCGAGACCGTCACGCCCGACTCCCCCGCGAACAACAAGCACGAGGAGGTCGCGGCATGAGCGCGGCGACAGTGCGACCCCGCCGGCGGCGCGCCCGTGAAGGCGGCGCACGACGCGAGGGGCGGATCGGCCTGCGGGCCAATCTCCGGCACATCGGCGCGCTCGCCCGCCGCAACGCCTTGCAGATCAAGCAGGACCCGCAGTCGATGTTCGACGTGCTGCTGATGCCGATCGTCTTCACCCTGCTCTTCGTCTTCGTCTTCGGCGGTGCGGTCGCGGGCAACGGCAAGCAGGACGAGTACGTCAGCTATCTGGTCCCCGGCCTGATGGCGATGATGGGCCTGAACGTCTCCATGGCGGTCGGCACCGGCATCAACGAGGACTTCCAGAAGGGGGTCATGGACCGGTTCCGTACGATGCCGATCGCCCGGTCCTCCGTCCTCATAGCGAAGATCGTCGTCGAGGTCGGCCGGATGATGGTCGCCTTCGCGATCCTGCTGACCGTGGGCTTCATGCTGGGCATGTCGGTCGAGACGTCGCCGCTGCACGTGCTGGGCGCGATCGGGCTCTCGCTCATGTTCGGCGCCTCGCTCATGTGGATCTTCATCCTGATCGGGCTGTCCGTGAAGACGGCGCAGGCCGTGCAGGGGATGGCGATGCTCGTCCTGATGCCGCTGCAGTTCGGGTCCTCGATCTTCACCCCGCCGTCGACCATGCCGGGCTGGCTCCGGGCCTTCACCGACTACAACCCGCTGTCGAGCCTGGCCGACGCGGCGCGCGGGCTGTTCATCGGCGGGCCCGTCGCCCGCGATGTGTGGATGGTGGTGGCCTGGGCCGTGGTCATCACACTGGTGACGGCGCCGCTCGCGATCTCGAAGTTCCGCAAGAAGACCTGAGGCCATGAGGTCCTGAGGCCGTGTCAGAGACCGGCGAGGGCGGCTGCCTCGTCCAGAGTGAGGCAGCCGCCCTCGGCGTACGCCGCCTCGTACGCGGTGTCGCCCAGCACGGCGCGGGTCGCCGCCTCGGCGTCCTCCCTGGTGTCGCGGTCCTGGGTCGTCACGAAGTGGCCCGCCGGCAGGAGGCTTTCGTGTGCGCCGAGCAGCGCGGCGGCGTCGCGCGCCTGTCCCGGCCCGGCGAGCCCGGCCAGGGCGCGGGCACCGTCACCAGGTGGATCGCCGGCATCTGCGGGGCGACCATCCGGGACAGCGCGCTCGCGCGAGCGCTCCAGCGCCTGGCGGGCATGGCCGAGCGCCTCGTCGTACCGACCGTCCAGGTTGTCCATCCAGGCGAGGAGGCCGAGCACGAAGCCGGCGAAGATCGCGAGGTTGGACCGGTTGAAGGACCGGCGCATCAGCTCCAGTTGCTCGCGTGCCTCGTCGGTGCGGCCCGTGCGGCCGCACCACATCGCGAGGTACATGCGGGCGGCGGGCTCCCGCCGTGCCGGTGCTGCTCGACCTCGGCGAGGATCCGGCGCAGCATTGCCTCGGCCTCCTCGCCGTCCCCCGTCTCCATCAGTACGCCCGCGAGCCGGGCCCGCAGCAGCGACACCTGCGACTGCGCGCCGAGCCGGGCCGCGTGGCCGATCGCGGCGCGGAAGTCCTCGGCGGCGAGACCGAACCGGCCACTGCGCTCGCGCGCCTCGCCGCGCGCGGCCAGGGCCTCGGCCGCGCCCCACGCGTCGCCGAGCCGGGTGAAGATCTCCAGGCTCTCCTCCGCGTCGCGGTTCGCGTCGCCCACCCAGTCGCTCCGGTTGGCGAGGATGTTGGCCCGCGTCTGGAGGGCGGAGGCGAGCTCCCAGGTGTAGCCGTACTCCCGGCAGGCGTCGACGGTCCGATTGACGATCTCGTGCAGCTGCCCGGGGCTGCCGGTCAGCATGACCGCGTAGAACGAGAGGCTCCCCGGCATGCGGCAGGTCTGCGGCAGGCCGGGCCGGTAGACCTCGGCGACGAGCGCAGCCATGCCATGGCCTCGTCGCCCGTCCAGTCGTCCAGCTCGTGGTTCATGCTCGCCAGATGGATCAGCCAGGCTCCGCGCCTGGCCTCCAGAAGCTGCTCGGGCGCCATGGGCGGCGGCGCGTCCGTGCACCGTTCGTGCAGGGCGGGAACGGGGGCGACCGGCGGGGCGAAGGGGTCGGGGCCGAGCCGGGTGGCGGCCTGGGACCAGTGGCGGGCCTCGCCGCGCAGACCGCGGATCGTCCAGTACCAGGCGAGTGAGTGGACGAGGCAGAGCACTTCGTGCTCGTCGTGGGCGGCGACGGCGCGGCGCAGGGCGGTGCGCAGGTTCTCGTACTCGACCTGGAGAAGGCTGATGCGGGCGAGCTGCTCGTGACCGCGCAGCAGGGGTTCGGTGTGGCGGGCGAGCTCGCGGAAGTGGACGAGGTGGCGGCGCTCGGCGGTGGGGCGGTCGCCCGATTCGTCGAGGCGTTCGGCGGCGTATTCGGCGACGGTTTCGAGGAGGCGGTAGCGCATGCCGCCGCTGCCGTCGTCCGAAGGGGCCGCCACCACCAGCGACTTGTCGACCAGTGAACCGAGCACATCGAGCGCGTCCGGGCCGCACACCGCTTCGGCGGCGGCCAGGTCGCAGCCGCCCGCGAAGACGGACAGGGCGCGCAGCGCGGCCCTCTCCGGCTCGTCCAGCAGGTCCCACGACCAGTCGACGACCGCACGCAGGGTCTGCTGCCTCGGCAGCACGGTGCGGCTGCCGCCGGTCAGGAGCCGGAACCGGTCGTCGAGGCGGTCCGCGATCTGGCGCGGGGTGAGCATCCGCAGCCGGGCGGCGGCCAGTTCGATGGCGAGGGGCAGCCCGTCGAGGCGCCGGCAGATCTCGGCGGCGGCGGCCGGGTCGTCGTCGACGCGAAAGCCCGGTCTCGCGGCCGCGCCGCGTTCGGCGAGGCGGCGCAGCGCCATGGGGTCGGCAGCGGCTCCACGGGCCGGACGGTCTCGCCGGGCACGCCGAGCGGTTCACGGCTGGTGGCGAGTACGGTCACGCCGGGGCAGCGGGCCAGCAGTTCCTCGGCGAGGCGGGCCGCGGCGTCGACGACGTGCTCGCAGTTGTCCGAGCAGGATCAGCATCCGGCGGCGGGCGCAGTGCTCGACGAGGCGTACGAGCGGATCGTCGCCGTGCCGGTCCGCGGCGCGCAGTTCCTCGGCGCCGGCGCCGCGCAGGACGGTCTCGCGCGCGCCCAGCGCGATGAGCACCGCTTCGGGAACGGTCCCGGGGTCGTCGACGCGCGAGCTCCGCGAGCCACACACCGTCCCGCCAGGCACCGTCGGCGGCCTGGGCGGCCTCGGCGGCCTCCTGCGACAGCCGCGTCTTGCCTGCGCCGCCGGGGCCGCGCAGGGTGACGAGACGGGCGACGCGCGAGGTCGCCGGTGAGGGCCTCGATGTCGGCCTCGCGCCCCACGAAGGAGGTCAGCCGGGCCCGCAGGTTGCCGTGCGCGACGCGGTGGTCGGCCGGAGGCCGGTCCTGCGGCGACCGGTCCGCCGGAGGCCGGTCAGGGCGGCCGGACGGGTCCGGCGGCGTGAGCAGTTCGGTGTGCAGGGCGCGGAGCTGGGGGGACGGGTCCGCGCCCAGGCGTGACGCCAGGTCGCGGCGGAGTCGTCGTACGCACGCGAGCGCTGCGCGGTGCGGCCCGTGTCGCGCAGAGCGCGCAGGCGCAGGGAGTGGAGCGGTTCGTCGATGGGGTGGTCGTCGCAGAGCGCCGTGAGCTCCGGCAGGGCCTCCTCGGCCCGCCCCAGGCCGACCAGGGCGGCCAGACGGCCCCGGCGGGCCGCGAGGCGGCGGGCCTCCCAGCGGGCCGCCTCCGCCGTACGGTCGGGAAGGCCGGCCAGGACCGGACCGTGCCACAGCCCCAGCGCCTCGTCGAGCAGCGCCGCCGCCTTGCCGGGGTCACCGGCGTCCAGGGCCTTCGCACCCTCCCCCGCGAGGCGTTCGAAACGGTACAGGTCCACGTCCTCCGGATCGGCGCACAGCCGGTAGCCGCCGTCGGCGGTGACGATCGCCGCATGGCCCAGGGCCCGGCGGGCGCGGGCCACCAGGGCCTGGAGCGCGCCGGTCGCGTCGGCGGGCGGGTCGCCGTTCCACACCTCGTCGGCGAGGGCGCCGGCCGTGACCGTACGCCCGGGCCGCAGCGCCAGTGCCGTCACCAGCGCGCGCAGCCTCGCCTCGCCGACGGGGACGGTCGTGCCGCGTCGCGGAGTGCCTGCGTGGGGCCGAGGATGCGGTAGCGCACGGCCCTATTGTCCAAGGCGTGCGGCCGCCGGGCCGCCGGGTGTCTCCAGCCCGACCAGGACCCCGGTCTCCCGGCGCCGGTGAGCGCGCCCCGCCCGGTCCGGTTCCGCCGTCTCGCCGAACCACTTGGGGCAGGTGCCGACCGCCCGCAGCCGGCGTTCGCCGGACACCGGCTCGTACGTACGCCCCCCGGCGTACCCCTCGGCGACCACCTGGATGGAGCGGACCGTGCCGACGGTCTCCGGCACGTCGTCCGGCCCCGGCCCGTGCGTCGCGACCGCGAGGAGGCCGACCGGGTGGGCGGGGGGCTTTCCGGCGCAGAGCGCGACGACGCCGGGACCGCCCGCCAGTCCGTCGCCCACCGGCTCCAGCGCGCTGCAGCTGTCCTGCCACGTCTCGGGCGCCGCCCCTTCGCCCGGCCCCCGCAGCATCAGCCGCCACCGCACTTCGTCGCCCACCGAGAACGGTTCGCCGCAGCATTCCGTCTGCCGGCTGTCGTACATGATTCTCCAGAGCGCCATGGATCCAGCTTTGCCGGAACTACCGTTGCCGCGCGAGACGTTTTCCCAGTCCCGCCCGTACGCCCGCCCTCCACCCCGGGAGCCCCGCGCATGACCACCGCCCTCACCCGTCGCGACCGGCGGATCAGTCCCGTCTTCCTCGGGATCGCCGCCGTCATGGCGGTCTCCGGCTGGGCGGTGTGGACGGATTTCTCGGCCGGCACCGGCTTCGCCGTCTTCCTCTTCGTCACGTCCGCGTGGATCGTCTCGCTCTGTCTGCACGAGTACGCGCACGCCCGCACCGCCCTGCACAGCGGCGACATCTCCATCGGGGCGAAGGGGTATCTGACCCTCAATCCACTGAAATACACCCATGCGCTGCTGAGCATCGTGCTGCCGGTGCTCTTCGTGATCATGGGCGGTATCGGCCTGCCCGGCGGCGCCGTCTTCATCGAGCGGAGCCGCATCCAGGGCCGCTGGAAGCACAGCCTGATCTCGGCGGCGGGGCCGCTGACGAACGTGCTGTTCGCGGTCGTGTGCACCGCGCCGTTCTGGCTGGACGCGCTGGACGGCGTCCCCGACGTGTTCCGTTACGCACTCGGATTCCTGGCCCTGCTCCAGGTCACGGCGGCGATCCTGAACTTCCTGCCGGTGCCGGGCCTCGACGGTTACGGCGTGATAGAGCCCTGGCTCTCGTACGGGATCCGCCGCCAGGTCGAGCCGCTCGCGCCCTTCGGGCTGCTGCTGGTCTTCGGCGTGCTGTGGATCCCGGGGGTCAACCAGCTCTTCTTCGACGCGGTGGACGCGGTCCTGCGCGGGCTGGGCGTCCCCGCCCTGGACCCCGCCCTGGGCCAGCGGTTCTACCGCTTCTGGCAGGGCGAACCGCAGCTGCCCCTGACTATCGGGTGACCGGGGTCTCCCGTTCGGCCTTCGCCCTGCGCAGGTAGTACCAGGCCATGTTGGAGGTGACTCCGGCCAGCAGGATCCAGATGATCCCGAGCCAGGTGCCCTGGACGAAGGACACCACCGCCGCGGCCACGGCGAGGGCGCAGACGACGAGGGCGTACAGAGCGAGGCGGGGCATGGGAGCGGCTCCTGTCCGGATGCGGAATGCTTCCCGTCCAGTGTCCACCATGCCCCGATCGTGCTTATACGTCGGTCACGCGCAGGCCCGCGTGCGCCTTGTAGCGGCGGTTCACCGAGATCAGGTTGGCGACCAGCGACTCCACCTGGTGGGCGTTGCGCAGCCGGCCCCCGAAGACGCCGCGCATGCCCGGGATGCGGGCCGCCAGGGCCTGCACCAGGTCGGTGTCGGCGCGCGTCTCGCCCAGCACCATCACGTCGGTGTCGATCTCCTCGACCGCCGCGTCCTGGAGGAGGACGGCCGACAGGTGGTGGAAGGCGGCGGTCACCCGCGAGTCCGGCAGCAGGGCGGCGGCCTGCTCGGCGGCGCTGCCCTCCTCCGGCTTCAGGGCGTACGCACCCTTCTTGTCGAAACCGAGCGGGTTGACGCAGTCGACGACGAGCTTGCCGCGCAGCTCCTCGCGCAGCGCTTCGAGCGTCTCGGCGTGGCCGTCCCACGGCACGGCGACGATCACGATGTCGCTGCGGCGCGCGCACTCCGCGTTGTCCGCGCCCTCGACGCCGAGGCCCAGCTCGTCGGCGGCGCTCCGCGCGCGCTCGGCGGCGCGCGAGCCGATGATCACCTTCTGGCCGGCCCTGGCCAGCCGGTACGCGAGACCGCGCCCCTGATCGCCGGTCCCGCCGAGCACCCCCACGACCAGGCCGGACACGTCCGGGAGGTCCCAGGGGTCTTTGGCGGCGGGCTTCTTCGCGTTGTCGGTGGAAGTCATGAGCCGACCCTACTCGGAGGTAGCACGCTCGTCCGGGTGAGGCGACGGCATTCGCCCGCGGCCTGCGCGGACGTAGGGCAGGATGCCGCGGCATGGATGCCGTACGTGTCGCCCTGCTGCGCGAAGTCCTCGACGGCACCGAGTGGTTGCCGGCCACGCGGCGGTTCGCCGGGACCCTGCGGTCGTCCGTCGTGCCGCACGGCGGCGGGCTGCTGCTGGTGGGAACCGAGGCGTACGAGCCGTGGCACCTGGCCGCGCACCTCGTCGACGAGGCGGCCTGGTCCGGGCTCGCGGAACTGAACCCCACGTCGTACGCCACCGGGTGCGGCCCGGAGAGCCCGCGCACCTGTCGGTGGGGCTGGGCAGGATCGAGGCGGCCGGCCGGGGCGAGACCCTGCTCGTCGTGGCGCCGGAGCGGCCGGGGGCGGGGCTGCTGAGCGGGTGCAACGACGAGCGGCGGGCCGGGGCGACCGTGCTCTCGCTGGACGGCGGGGACCGGGAGATCCAGGGGCTGGCGCACGAGGCGCTGTCCGTACCGCGGACGGGGACGTGGACCTGGACACGGTGCAGCACCTGGTGAGCGCGGCGGCCGGGGAGAACAGCCTGCCCGCGCCGCGGGGGAAGCGGCGGCTGCGGGACCGGCTGTCCCGGCTGGCCGACCAGCTGACGGCCCCGCCGCCGGGACGGTGGTAGGGGGCGCGGGCGGTGCCGGCGCCGGTGCGGGCCGAAGTCGCCCGGCAGGACGTAAACCGGTTGTCCTCGGGGTGCGTGGTCGCGGACCATGGCCGGTCGTGACCTCGAAGCTCGCGGCGGTACTGCCGGATCTCGCTCCCTGGCGCTCGTCGCGCGACTTCCGCCTGCTGTTCGTCCAGGGGCTCATCACCTACTTCGGCAGCTTCATGGCGATGGTCGCGATGCCGCTGCAGATCAAGGAGCTCACCGACTCGCCGCTCGCCGTCGGCGCGATGGGCGCCGTCGAACTGGTGCCGCTGGTCGTGTTCGGGCTGTACGGCGGGGCGCTGGCCGACGCCGCCGACCGGCGCAAGGTCATCCTGCTGAGCGAGGCAGGACTGGGCGTGCTGGCGGTCCTGCTGCTGGGGAACTCGCTGCTGGACGAGCCTTCGCTGTGGCCGCTGTACGGGGTGGCGGCCGGCGTTTCCGCGCTCGCCGGGCTGCAGCGTCCGGCGCTCGACTC
Source organism: Streptomyces altiplanensis (assembly GCA_003719395.1). Taxonomy (GTDB): domain Bacteria; phylum Actinomycetota; class Actinomycetes; order Streptomycetales; family Streptomycetaceae; genus Streptomyces; species Streptomyces altiplanensis. Next base: position 20,791 of record RHMC01000054.1, on the reverse strand, counting down.
CCTCATGGCGCGGATCGTGCCGCACGACCAGCTCACCGCCGCCGCCGCGCTCAACTCACTGCGCTGGCAGACCGGTGCGATCGCCGGCCCCGCCCTGGCGGGCGTGGTCGTCGCGTACGCCGGGCACGCCACGGCGTACGCCGTCACCGTCGCCGGGTTCGCGGTGTCCGTCGCGCTGTGCACCCGGCTCGGGGCGGCGCCGGCCTCCCACGACGCGTCCAGGCCGTCCCTGCGCGGCATCGCGGAGGGTGCGCGCTACGCGTGGAGCCGCCCCGTACTGCTCGGGACGTACGCCGTCGACATGACCGCGATGTTCTTCGCGTTCCCCAACGCGGTCTTCCCTTTCCTCGCGGACGACCTCGACGCCGAGTGGGCGCTCGGCCTGATGTTCGCCGCAGGGTCCGTCGGCTCGGTCGTCGTCAGTCTGACCAGCGGCTGGGCCTCGCGCATCAGGCGGCACGGGCAGCTGGTCGTGTACGGCGCGGCCGGCTGGGGGCTCGCGATCACCGCCGCCGGGTGGTTCTCGAACGTGTGGGCGGTGCTGGTGTGCCTGGCCGTCGCGGGCGGGGGCGACATGCTCAGCGGGCTCGGGCGGTCGACCATCTGGAACCAGACCGTCCCGGAGGAGCTGCGCGGCCGGCTCGCGGGCATCGAAGTGCTCTCGTACAGCGTCGGCCCGCAGCTCGGCCAGGTGCGGGCCGGCGCCATGGCGGGCTGGTCCGGGACCCGGCCCGCCGTCTGGAGCGGCGGCCTCGCCTGCCTGGCCTCCGTCGGCCTGCTCGCCGCGGCGCTGCCGAAGCTCATGACGTACGACGCGGACACGGACGCGGACGCACAGCGCCGCCGGGCCCAGAAGGACGCGGCGGCGGCTGAAGCGGCGGGGTGAGCGGACGCCCGGCGAGCGGACGCCCGGTGGTCAGGCGCCCGGTGGTCAGGCGCCGTCCGCCCCCGGCCGCTCGTCGTTCCTGTCGTGCCACTTCGGGTCCGTCTCCCACTGGAGATTGCGCTCGGCCGCGGTCTCCATCGCGCGCTGAGCCTCCTGGCGCGTCGGATAGGGGCCGAAGCGGTCCTTGGCCGGGCACTCGGGGCCCTCTTCCACCTTCTTGTGCTCCAGGCAGTAGAACCATTCGCCCGGCTTTCCGACCGTGCGCTTCTTGAACAGGGCCATCGTCGGCTCCTTCCTCTGCCGCCATGCTGCCCGATGGCGGCTGGATACACTCGCTTGCATGTCTGGCCAGTCGCTGCTCGTACCAGGGGAGCTCTCTCCCGCCCGCTCCGTCCCCGGCAACATCCGGCGCCCCGAGTACGTCGGGAAGCCGCGCCCACGCCGTACACCGGCCCGGAGATCCAGGATTCCGACACCGTCGAGCGGATGCGCATCGCGGGCCGCATCGCCGCGCAGGCGATGGAGGAGGCCGCCAAGCACATCGCGCCGGGGGTGACCACGGACGAGCTGGACCGGGTCGCTCACGACTTCATGATCGATCATGGTGCGTACCCGTCTACCCTCGGATACCGCGGCTACCCGAAGTCGCTGTGCAGCTCCGTCAACGAGGTCATCTGCCACGGCATCCCGGACTCCACGGTGCTCCGGGACGGCGACATCGTGAACCTCGACGTCACGGCGTACATCAACGGCGTGCACGGCGACAACAACGCGACGTACCTGTGCGGCGACGTCGACGAGGAGTCGCGGCTGCTCGTGGAGCGCACCCGGGAGTCGCTGACGCGCGCGATCAAGGCCGTCAAGCCGGGGCGCCAGATCAACGTCATCGGGCGGGTGATCGAGTCGTACGCCAAGCGCTTCGGCTACGGCGTGGTGCGGGACTTCACGGGGCACGGCATCAACTCGTCGTTCCACTCCGGACTGATCATTCCGCACTACGACAGCCCGCACGCGACGACGGTGATGCAGCCCGGCATGACCTTCACCATCGAGCCGATGCTCACGCTCGGTACCCACGAGTACGACATGTGGGACGACGGCTGGACGGTCGTGACCAAGGACCGGAAGCGGACGGCGCAGTTCGAGCACACCCTGGTGGTGACGGAGACCGGCGCGGACATTCTCACGCTGCCGTGAACGGATCCGCGCGGTAGCGTTTTTACCGACAGGTCGTCGGGAACACATTGACTTAGGCATACCTAAGTAAGAAGATCGGCGGTGGCGGCTGCGCGTGCTGCCACCGCACGCTCCTCCTTTCCCGTCCCCCTCGGTCCCCGGAGGCCCGCCTTGGACGCAACCGTCACAGCCGCCACCACCGCCGGAACACCGTTCTCCACGCTCATCCGTGTCGCCTCGCACGAGCAGCACACCGAGGCGGAGACCTCGACCTTCATGAGCGACCTGCTCGGCGGGAAGCTCCCCGTGGACGCGTACGCGCGCTACACCGAGCAGCTGTGGTTCGTGTACCGGGCGCTGGAGGACGCGGCCGGGTCACTGGCGGACGACCCGGTCGCGGGCCCGTTCATCCAGCCCGAGCTGATGCGCACGGCCGAGCTGGAGCGCGACCTGGCGCACCTGCGCGGCGCGCAGCTGCGCGAAGGGGCCGAGCCGCTGCCCGCGACCGCGGCGTACGCCGAGCGGGTCGCCGAGTGCGCGCGCGACTGGCCGGCCGGGTACGTGGCGCACCACTACACCCGCTACCTCGGCGACCTGTCGGGCGGCCAGATCATCCGCGACAAGGCGGAGAAGACGTGGGGCTTCGCGCGCAAGGGCGACGGGGTGCGCTTCTACGTCTTCGAGGACATCCCCAACCCGGCGTCCTTCAAGCGGGGTTACCGCGAGCTGCTGGACCGGGTGAACGCGGACGACCTGGAGAAGCGGCGCATCGTCGACGAGTGCAAGCGCGCGTTCGACTTCAACGGCGCGGTCTTCCGCGAACTGGGCAGGGAGTTCCCGCTCACCGCTTAGTGCGACCGGTGCGCCGCGTGCGGGGCGTGCGGGGCGAAGCGGACCCGGCCGCCGATCTCGATCATGCCGTCGGGCCCCGGCGCCGTCAGGATCTGGGAGCCGCGGCCCTGCGTGATGTTCAGGGCGCGGCCCAGTCCGGCGGTGAGCAGGAGGGCCGCCGCGCCGGTCGCCTCGTCCTCCGTGGTGCCGTCGTCGCGGCGCGGGAACGCCCGGGCGCGGACCCGGCCCGCCGCCTCGTCCTCCCAGGCCCAGGCGTACAGCCGGCCCTCCCCCGGCAAGGCGCGGGCAGCGCGCTCGACCTCGGCGGCCGTCGCGTACCGCTGGAGGCGGCGCGGCGGGGCCCACTCGGGGCGCGCCGTGATCCAGGTGAACTCGCCGTCGTGGCGCGCCCACACCTCCCCCGCGGGCGGGTTGACCACTTCCAGGTCGAGCAGCCAGGCGACACCGACGAGCGCAGCGAGATGGAGGTCCCCCCGGACGAAGTCCGGGAGAGGGTGCCCGGCGAAGGGCGGGCGCAGGCCCGGCGTGCGGATGTCGACGACGCCGCGCGATCGGGGTCGTCGACGAACACGGTCTCGCTGAAGCCGAGTTCGGCGGCGAGCGCCTGCCGGGACGCCTCGTCGGGGCACGTACGCCCGTCGCGCACGACGCCGAGGGCGTTGCCGTGGTGTCCGCCGGGGCCGCAGAAGACGCGGAGTACGTCGAGTTCGTTCATTCCGGCATTGAAGCACCGGCCCGCCGTGGTCCGGCTGTCCGCCGGATCACGGTGCGGCCGCTGTACCCGGTCCCCACGCTCGCGCCTCTCCTGTCCCCGGTAGGGTTCCGGAGTCGGTGGGGACGAAGACACAGAAGGCAGCGCATGAGCAGGCTGAGCACGCTGAAGCGGCTGGGGACGGGTCTCGCGGCGGCGACGGCACTGTCGGTGACGGCGAGTGGGTGCGTGACGGTGCACGGCGAGCTGGAGGTCGTACCGTCGGCGACGAAGGCCGAGGCCGCCCGGGCCCTCAAGGACTTCACGGCCGCGTACAACAAGGCGGACAAGGCGTACGACCCGGCCCTCGACGCGGGGCGGGTCACCGGCGCGCTCGGCGCGATCAACCAGGCCGGGCTCAAGGCGCGTCAGGCGCAGAACCCGGACGGCAATCCGCGCCACGAGCCGCTGGAGCTGACCGACGCGGAGTACGCCATCCCCAAGAAGGCGGGCTGGCCCCGGTGGTTCGTCGCGGACGCCGACAGCAACCGCGACCAGGACACCGGCCGGCTCGACACCCGCTGGCTGCTGGTGTTCGTACGCGGCGGCGCCGACCAGTTGTGGGAGGTCTCGCACCTGTGGGTCCTCACACCGGCCCGGATGCCCGACTTCAAGAAGGACGAGGACGGCTGGGCCGAGGCGGTCGAGCCGGACGTGCCCGGACTCGTGGTGGCGCCGAAGGACCTGAGCGAGCAGTACGCGTCGTACATGCAGAGCGGTGAGCCCGAGGTCTTCGCGCCGGGGCCGCACACCTCCGCCGTGCGCCAGGCGCGCCAGAAGGCGGCGCGCCAGATCGGGCGCTCCGTCCAGTACGCCGACCAGCGCCTGGACAGCGGGGCGTTCGCGCCGCTGGGGCTCGTCACGGAGGGCGGCGGGGCGACGGTGTTCTTCGCCACCCGCCAGTACGAGCAGCAGACCGTGGCCAAGGGGGTGCGGCTGGACCTCAACGCCGACGTACGGGCGCTGATGACCGGCACCGCGAAGACCAAGCTCACCAAGGAGCGGGTCTCCAGTCAGGTCGTGCAGGTGCCGGAGAAGGGCGCGGCCGGCGCGGGCAGGAGCAGGCAGCAGGAGCAGCAGGAGCAGCAGGTGACGGTGCTCTCCCGGATCCAGGGGCTCACGGCCGCCCAGGGCTCCTGACCGGCGTCCGCGCGCGGCCCGGGGCTCAGCGGCCCAGCGGCCAGGCCACCGCGTGGTGGTCGTCGGGATCGTCCTCGCCGACGTACCGCGCGCAGGCGTCGGTCAGCGTCTCCAGGAGGGTCAGCGGGTCGGGCAGCGGGTGTTCGAGGCCGCGGACCCAGCTGACCTCGTGCTCGCCGGGCAGCTTCGCGGGCGGTACGAGGACGTAGCTGCCGCGGCAGTGCCAGCGCAGCCCCGGATGCTCGTCCATGGTCTCGGGGTGGCAGTCCAGCTCGCACGGCCACCACTCGTCCTCGTCGTCCGGGGTGCCGCGGGTGGCGGTGAAGAAGAGCAGGCGCGCCTCGTCGCCGTTGCCGGCGCCGAACTCGGCCACGGGCCCGACGTCGACTCCGGCTTCGAGCAGCCGCTCCAGCGCGCTGCGGCCCGCTTCGAGCGGTACGTCGAGCACGTCGTGGACCATGCCCGTCGCGGTGATGAAGTTGGCCTCCGGCTGCCCCTCGACCCAGCGCTCGACCTGCGCGGAGTCGGTGGTCGACTGGGTCTGCCAGGCGAACGAGAGGGGGTGCCGGGGCGGGGGTGGACAGCCGACGCGTTCGCACGAGCACCGGGTATCCGACGGGATGCGCCGCGGGGGCGAGCGGCAGACCCGCGGCGGCGGCGGCCAGGAGCAGGGCCTCGCGGTTCTCGGCCGCGTCGTGGGCGGCGGCGGCCCTCGGGCGGCGGCGCAGCCACTGGGGCAGCCTGCTCTCCACCCTCTGCCTGCTCTCTGTGCCGCGATAGCGGCCGAAGTCGGCGCCCATTCAACCCCTCACCTCAGCGTTGTGCTGTCCATGCTGCCACCATCCTGCGCCTCGGGTGGCCGCAGTTCCCATCCGGGGTACGCGGGCCGACAGCACAGCGGCGGCGCGATGGACACCTTTGCCCCGGTACGCGGCCCTGCGGCGACCGCCCGTACGGCAGCGACCGCCCCCGCGGCCCCGTGAGCGAATTCACCTCCGCGTGCTACCGGCGCGGGGCGAGACCGCCAAGCACGCAGTCGTCGACGGCGTCGGCGTACTCGTGCGTGAGCGGGAGGGTGCGCAGCAGCCAGCGGTGGAAGAGCGGGCCGACGAGCAGCTCCACGTGACGCGCGGGTCGATCCCGTCCCGTACGCCGCCGGCCTCCTGCGCCGCGCGCAGCCGCTTCGCGTACAGCCGGAGCGACGGTTCGAGCAGCTTCTCCACGAACTCCGCGCCCAGGGCGGTCGACGACGCCCCGCGGCGGTGAGGGCGCGGGTGGGGGCTTCGTACCTGGGGTCGACGAGTTCGTCGACGGTGGCGCGCAGGACCGTCCTGAGGTCGGCCGCCAGGTCGCCGGTGTCGGGGAACTCGTACACGCCGTCGCCGCTGCCCGCCGCCTTCGCGGCCTGTTCGCCGAGGTCGATGAAGGCTTCGAGCAGCACGGCGGCCTTCGAGGGCCACCAGCGGTAGATCGTCTGCTTGCCGACGCCGGCGCGGGCGGCGATGCCCTCGATCGTCGTCCTGGCGTAGCCCGCCTCGCCGACGAGGGAGAGGGCCGCTTCGTAGATCGCGCGGCGCGAGCGCTCACTGCGGCGCGTGGAGTCGGGGGTCCTGGGCGTTCTGGGGGTTCCGGTGCCGGTCATGGGGCCAATCTACCAGCATGGCGAGACGATACGTCTCGCTCGCTGGGTGCGGGCTGACCAGCCGGGAACCACCCGATCGGTGCACAGCGCGACGGCTCCGTACGGCGCACCATGGCTCTCACGCACACTCGGTGCGCCATGCCGCTCGTGAGGAGCCCTCATTGCCTCGTGACGCCTCGCCCCGCCGCTATCTGATGTGTCCCCCGGAGCACTTCAGGGTGACGTACTCCATCAACCCCTGGATGGACCCCGGAAAGCCGGTCGACCTGCCGCTGGCCCTCGCCCAGTGGGAGGACCTGCGCGACCGCTACCTGAGCCTCGGCCACACCGTCGAGCTCCTCACCCCCAGGCCCGGCCTGCCCGACATGGTGTACGCCGCCAACGGCGCCACCGTCATCGACGGACGGGTGCTCGGCGCCCGGTTCGCGTACGCGGAACGGACGCCGGAGGCCGAGGCGCACCTGGAGTGGTTCCGCGCCCACGGCTTCACCGAGATCCGCGAGCCCTCGCACATCAACGAGGGCGAGGGCGACTTCGCCGTCACCTCGTCCTGGATCCTCGCCGGGCGGGGCTTCCGCTCCAGCCCGCTCTCGCACGACGAGGCGCAGGAGTTCTTCGGCCGCCCGGTCATCGGCCTGGACCTCGTCGACCCGCGCTACTACCACCTGGACACCGCGCTGGCCGTCCTCGACGACCGCGGCGACGAGATCATGTACTACCCCGGCGCCTTCTCCCCCGGCAGCCGGGCCGTCCTCGCCCGGCTCTTCCCCGACGCGATCGTCGCCCGGGAGGCGGACGCGGCGGCGCTCGGGCTCAACGCGGTGAGCGACGGGCGCCACGTGCTGCTGCCGCACAGCGCGCTCGGGCTCTTCGAGCCGATGCGGGCGCGCGGGTACGAACCGGTCGGGATGGACCTCGGGGAGCTGCTCAAGGGCGGCGGCAGTGTCAAGTGCTGCACGCAGGAGCTGCGCGGCTAGGGGGCGGCCGGCGGGGGCGGCGGCCAGGCGTCGCCCCAGTCGATGTCCCGGGCCGCCCGGTAGAGGTCGCCGTGGCGCTTCTTGGTGACCGTCTCGCGGGTGAGCTCCTCCGGCTTCGCGCACAGTTCCAGCAGGACCATGCCCTTGCGGATCTGCGGCCTGCGGATCACGCGGTTGGCGGCCGGAACGGCGGCTGGACTGTCCGCGTCGTCGCGGACGGCGGCGACGTAGCTGAACTTCTCGTCCTCGTACGGCAGCGAGCCTCCCTTCACCTGGCGGTGCAGGGAGGAACGGCTCACCCGGGCCGAGAAGTGGCACCAGTCGGCGCCGGGCTCGATGGGGCAGGCGCCGCTGTGCGGGCAGGGGGCGGCGACGCGCAGGCCCGCGTCGAGCAGCTGCTGCTGGCCTCGATGACGCGGAGGTAGCCGTCGGGGGTGCCGGGCTCGACGACCACGACGGCGCGGGCGGCGCGGGCGGCCTCGGTGACGAGGTGCGCGCGGTCGGCGGCGGTGAGCTCCTTGAGGACGTACGAGACGGTGACGAGATCGGTGCTCTCGATCCGGAGCGCCGATCCGATCCGGGAACGCTGCCAGGCTGCCGCGCGCAGGGCGGGCGAGCCGGAGGCCTCGGCGAGCTCGCGGCCGAGCGCGAGGGCGGGCTCGGCCCAGTCGACGACCGTGCTGGCCGGCTCCTCCTGCCACGCCTCCGCCACGGCCCAGGTCGCGGCCCCCGTCCCGCCGCCGATGTCCGTGTGCGTCGCCGGGATCCACTCCGGGGCCGCGTCGGCGAGGGCGGCGAGCGCGGAACGTACCGCCTCGAAGGTCGCCGGCATCCGGTACGCGGCGTACGCCGCGACGCTCGGAGCGGTCGCGCAGGACGGGCGCGTCGGTGGGGGTGGTCCCCCGGTAACTGGTGATCAGCCGCTCGACGGCCTGTGCGGCCTGCTTGGGCGGCAGCCCGTCGAGAAGTCCGGCGAGTGCGGTGCGCAGGGCTTCTGCGGTGGGGAGGGTGGAGTTCACCGGAAGATTTTAGGCACTTCCGGAGTACGCCGCGGATCGCCCGTACCGGGGCGGGAGGGGGCTCGGACGAACTGACGCGGTGCGAGAGGCGGTTGCTACGCTGGCGCCCGTTGACTCGACCGTCGGGGGGACGCATGGGACAGCGGGTCGTACGCATGGCGCTGGTGGCCGGTGTGACCGTCCTGGCCCTGCTGCTCCTGCTGGCCACGTACGGCGGCGACGGTGACGGCCGTACGGGCGGGCCGCGGAAGGCCGGGCCGGCGGAGGCCGTGCGGAAGAGCGCGGCCGGGCCCGCGACGCGGCTGGCCGTCCCTCCGGCGTACACCAACCGGCGGGGCTGGGAGGTCACCGGCGAGTCGGCCGAGTACGCGGTCGCCGTGGGCGCGGGCCGGGTCGGGTACCTGGAGCGGGTGTCCGCCGCCCGCTTCCGGCTGCGGGCCGTCGACGCGGTGAGCGGGAGGACGCGGTGGGCGGGCGACGCCTGGCGGCCGCTCTCCGACCCGGTGTACTTCCCCCGGCTGCTGTCCGTCGCGAAGGACGGCCGGGAGTTCTTCGTCACCTGGTCGTACGGGCAGGTCGGTGAGGACGCGCTGACCGCCGCCGACATGATCGTGGCCCTCGACGTGTACGACGCGCAAAGCGGTGCGCAGCGGCGCGTCGAGCTGCCCTGGGCCACCGCCCCGACCGTGAACGGGGCCGGCCCCGGCATCCTCGTCAGCGACGGCGGCGCGGACAGCGCGGTCGTCGATCCGGTGACGGGCCGGGTGTCGCGGCTGGCCCCGCAGGATCTCCGTTATCCGAAGGGCTGCGGGGACTGCCGGGTGCAGACCCAGGTGCGGGCGGTCACGGAGAAGGGGGTCCTGGTGAGCGGGCGCCGGGGCTTTTGGGTGCGCGACGGCTGGCACAGCCGGAAGGCGGCCCGGCCGGGACGGACGCGGCGTCGGGGGTGCCGACGTCGGTGACGGGCGGGCACGTGCTCGCCCGGTGGCAGAAGAAGCGGGGCAGCGCGGGCGCGGGCGGCTACGACGTTGTGGGCGGTGAACGACTCGGCGACGGGGAAGGCGCTGGCGAAGGCGGAGTGCCGCAAGCCGGCGATGGAGCCGGGGAGGCACCCGCAGGCGGCGGTGGCGCCGGAGGGTCGGTACGTGGTGGCGGGAAGGCTGGGCTTCGACCTGGAGACGGGGTCGGGGCACTGCTTCGAGGAGGCGGACGGCACGAAGCCGCTGTCCCTGACGGCGGTGACGGACACGGGCATCGCGTACGGCACGACGGCGACGCGCACCCCCGTGGAGGCCGACCTCACCACGTCGGAGCCGACGGCGCTCCCGGCGAACGTGCACGTACCCGCGGTGGAGGTGGCGGGCACGGCCCTGTTCTCCTGGACGGACCGCAGGGACCGCCCCCACCTGATCGCCTACGCCCGCCGGGGCTGAGGTCCCGAGCGCGCCCGGCCGTTGCGGGCAGGCCGCCCGGAGGACGCCGGGGTCACACCGGCGCGGTGCGCCGCCACGGGCGGCACAGGGCCGCGAAGCACGTCAGCGAGGCCAGTGCGCAGGTCAGCTGGACCACCGCCATCGGGACCGCCGTCGCCTCGCCCGCGATGCCGACCAGCGGTGAGGCGACGGCGCCGATCAGGAACGACGACGTGCCGAGCAGCGCGACGCCGAGCCCGCCGCGTGCGGGGTGCGCATCAGGGCCTGGGTGTTGGTGTTGGGCAGGGCGAGGCCCATCGACGACATCAGGACGAAGAGTCCGGCCGCGACCGGGACCAGGCCGGCCTCGCCGAAGACGCCCGTGGTCATCAGGAGCAGCGCGAGCGACGCGAGCGCGATGAGGACCAGGCCCACGGCCAGGACCTTGTCCATGCTGACCCGGCCCACCAGCAGCTTGCCGTTGATCTGGCCGACGGCGATCAGGCCGATCGAGTTGATGCCGAAGAGCAGGCTGAAGGTCTGCGGGGACGCGCCGAAGATTTCCTGGATCACGAAGGGCGAGGCGGCGATGTAGGCGAAGAGGGCGGCGAAGGCGAGGCCGCCGGCCAGCAGGTAGCCGGTGAAGACGCGGTCCGCGAGGAGGCCGCGCATCGTGCGCAGGGCCTCGCCCACGCCTCCCTCGTGGCGCCGGCCGGGCGGCAGCGTCTCGTGCAGCCACTTCCACACGACGAGGGTGAGGAGGACGCCGACGACGGTGAGGACGGCGAAGATGCCCCGCCAGTCCGTCAGGCGGAGCACCTGGCCGCCGATGACCGGCGCGACGACCGGCGCGACACCGGAGATCAGCATCAGGGTGGAGAAGAAACGCGCCATCTCGACACCGTCGTAGAGGTCGCGGACCACCGCTCGGGCGATCACGATGCCCGCCGCCCCCGCGAGCCCCTGGAGGAGGCGGAAGGCGACGAGGAGTTCGGCGGAGGGCGCGAACGCGCAGATCGCGGTGGCCACGACGTACACGACCATGCCGAGGAGGAGCGGCCCGCGGCGGCCGAACCGGTCGCTCATCGGGCCCACGACCAGCTGCCCGAGCGCCATGCCGGCCAGGCACGCGGTCAGTGTGAGCTGCACGGTCGCGGCGGGCGAGCGCAGGGACTCCGTGACCGCGGGCAGGGCGGGGAGGTACATGTCCATGGAGAGCGGCGGCAGGGCGGTGAGCCCGCCGAGTACCAGCGTGACCAGGAGACCCGTGCGACGGGCGGCGGTGGTGGCAACGGGGGGCGGGGGCGGGGCCGGTTGCGGCCGCGGCCTCCGCCCCGGGTATGTGACCTTGCGCGGACTGGCCGGTCTCCGGCATTCGCATCTCCATGTCGTTGAATACGTATCTATGCTCTCAGCTCGTCCGGAGTGGTCGACACCTTTTCCTGGGAGCTGGGTATGGGCGGAACAACCGTGCGGTGGGGCGTGCTGGCGACGGGCGGCATCGCGTCCTCGTTCACCGCGGATCTGCTGGAGATCCGGGAGACGGAGAACGCCGAGGTGGTGGCGGTGGCATCCCGTACGACCGCCGGCGCGAAGGCGTTCGCCGACCGGTTCGGGATACCGCGGGCGTACGGGAGCTGGGCGGAGCTCGCCGCGGACGAGGAAGTCGATGTGGTGTACGTCGCAGGCCCGCACTCCGCGCACCGGGTGGCCGCCGGCCTGTGCCTGGAGGCGGGCCGGGCGGTGCTGTGCGAGAAGGCGTTCACGCTCAACTCCCGTGAGGCGGAGGAACTGGTCGCCGTGGCCCGGCGCCACGACCGCTTCCTGATGGAGGGGATGTGGATGTACTGCAACCCCGCCATCAGACGGCTCGCGGAGCTGGTGAAGGACGGGGCGATCGGGGAAGTGCGCACCGTGCACGCCGACTTCGGGCTCGCGGGGCCGTTCGCGCCCGAGCACCGGCTGCGCGATCCCGCGCTGGGCGGCGGGGCGCTGCTGGACCTCGGCGTGTACCCGGTGTCGTTCGCGCATCTGCTGCTGGGCGAGCGCGACCGCGTACAGGCCGACGCGCTGCTGTCGCCGGAGGGCGTCGACCTGAACACCGGCATGCTGCTCGGGTGGGATGCGGGGGCGACGGCGCTGCTGAGCTGTTCCATCACCGCCGACACCCCCATCACGGCGGCCGTGACGGGGACGAAGGGAAGGATCGAGCTGGGGCGCGGCTTCTTCTACCCCGACCGGTTCACGCTGCACCGGGAGGGGGCGGAGCCGGAGGAGTTCACCGCCGGGGCCGGCAGCCGTCACAGCCTCCAGTACGAAGCGGCGGAGGTGATGCGCTGTCTGCGCGCGGGCGAGAAGGAGTCGCCGCTGGTCCCGCTGGACGGCAGCCTCGCCGTGATGCGGACGCTCGACGCGGTGCGCGACCGCATCGGCGTCCGCTATCCGGGCGACGACAACCAGTAACGCCTAAGCGGGCTTCAGGCCCGGATTCCCCGCCTCGGTGACGAGTGAGGCGGCGGTCGTGACCGGCGCGCCGGGCGTGGTGACCGCGGACACCGTACGGAAGTCCGCGCGCGCCGCGTCCTCGCCGAGCGTGAGCGTCGTGTAGCCGCGCCTGCCGTCGTAGAACTTCAGGTGCGCGTTGCCCTGCATCAGGCGGTCGTAGTTGGCGGGCCTCTGTGCGCCGTCCTTGCCGCTGGAGACGGACGTGGTGACGAACTCCGTGCCGACGGTGCGCGAGGCCGGGTCCTCGAAGTCCTTCTTCAGGTTGAAGGCGTACGCCACGTGGACGTCGCCCGTGAGCACCACGAGGTTGTCGACGCCGGCCGCCTGGGCGCCGTCGAGCACGCGCCTGCGCGAGGCCGGGTAGCCGTCCCACGCGTCCATGCTGACCTTCGGGTCGCCCGCGCTGCGCCGCCGGGCGAAGGTGACCTGCTGCGGCACGACGTTCCACAGCGCCCGCGAGTCGCGCCAGCCGTCGATGAGCCACCGCTCCTGCTCCGCGCCGGTCATGGTGCGCGACGGGTCCTCGGACTCGGGGCCCGGGAGCTGCCAGCCGTCGCCGTACGCCTGGTTGGAGCGGTACTGGCGGGTGTCGAGGATGTCGAACTGCGCGAGCCGCCCGAAGTGCAGCCGCCGGTAGAGCCGCATGTCCGCGCCGTCGGGCTGCTGCGGGGCGCGCAGCGGCTGGTTCTCCCAGTAGGCGCGGTACGCCGCCGCCCGGCGCAGCAGGAACTCCTCGGGCGGTACGCCGTTCTCGGGGACGCCGCCCGCGTAGTTGTTCTCCGTCTCGTGGTCGTCCCAGGTGACGACGAAGGGGTGCGCGGCGTGCGCGGCCATCAGGTCGGGGTCGGACTTGTAGAGGGCGTACCGCAGGCGGTAGTCCTCCAGCGTGACCGTCTCGCGGTTGAAGTGGGCGGGCACGCGGCGGTCGGGGTAGGCGCGGGCGCCCCCGGCGGCGTTCACGGCGTACTCGTAGAGGTAGTCGCCGAGGTGGAAGACGACGTCGAGGTCCTCCTCCGCGAGGTGCTTGTACGCGGTGAAGTACCCGTCGTGGTACGCCTGGCAGGAGACCGCGCCGAGCCGCAGCTCGCTGATCCGCGCGGAACGGGCGGGCGCCGTGCGGGTGCGGCCGACCGGGCTGATCCAGTCGCCCGCGCGGAAGCGGTAGTAGTAGACGCGGTCGGGGTCGAGCCCGCCGGCCTCGACACGGACGCTGTGGTGGAACTCGGGGTGCGCGGTGACGTGGCCGCGCCTGACGGTCCGCCTGAATCCGGCGTCGCGGGCGAGTTCCCAGCGCACCTGGATACGGGCGCGCGGCAGGCCGCTGTCCGGCTCGTACGGCCTGGGAGCGAGTCTCGTCCACAGGAGCACGGACGAGGGCAGCGGATCGCCGGACGCGACGCCGAGGGTGAAGGGATCGTCCGCGATCTTCTTGGCGTCGAACTCCGCGGCCTGGGCGGTCCCCGGCAGGTTCGTCGCGAAGGCGAGCGCGGCGGCGGCTCCGGTGACGGTGAGGAACCGGCGGCGGTGGATGTGCCGTGCGGCGGCCCTGAGCTCCTGGCCGTGACCACGGCCCGATGCGCCCGATACGCCCGATGTACCCGATGCGCCCGATGCGGTAGTCATCTGCCCCTCCCCTGACGGCTGTTGTCAGAGGCATTGGAGTGGCGCGGGGCGTCGCCACGCTTTCATGTACGTGTCACGTACGCTGCTGGGCCATGAACCCTCGGACGAAAACCGCCGTCGTGACCGGAGCGGGCTCGGGCATCGGCCGGGCCGTCGCGCTCGCCCTGGCCGGGGCGGGGTGGTCGGTGGCGCTGGCAGGACGGCGTGCGCAGCCCCTCGAAGAGACCGAGGAGCAGCCGGCGGCGACACCCTGTGCGTACCGGCGGACGTGTCCGCGCCCGGCGACGTGGACGCGCTCTTCGCCGCCGTGCGCGAGCGGTACGGGCGGCTCGACCTGCTCTTCAACAACGCGGGCACGTTCGGGCCGCGCGGCGTGCCGGTGGAGGACATCGCGTACGAGGAGTGGCGCTCGGTCGTCGACGTGAACGTCACCGGCTCGTTCCTGTGCGCGCAGGCGGCGTTCCGGCAGATGAAGGGCCAGGACCCGCAGGGCGGCCGGATCATCAACAACGGCTCGGTCTCGGCGCACGCGCCCCGGCCGCACTCCCTCGCGTACACGACCACCAAGCACGCCATGACGGGCCTGACCAAGTCCCTCTCCCTGGACGGGCGACCGCATCGGATCGCGTGCGGTCAGATCGACATCGGCAACGCGGCGACGGACATGACGGAGCGGATGCAGGCGGGCATCCTCCAGGCGAACGGTGAGCTGATGGCGGAGCCGGTGATGGACGTACGGGACGTGGCGCGCACGGTGCTGCACATGGCGGAGCTGCCGCTGGAGGCGAACGTGCAGTTCGCGACGGTGCTGGCGACGACGATGCCGTACATCGGGCGCGGCTGAGGGAACATCACGGCGGAGGGAACATCACGGCGGGTGCGGTGGTTGGCCGCGGTATGAAGTCGTTCACCCACACCGACGTCCTGCGGTACACGGCCTTCTCGACCGACCCGGAGGGCGGCAATCCGGCGGGTGTCGTCCTGGACGCGGCCGGGCTCGACGACGCGTCCATGCTCGCCGTGGCGGCCGAGGTCGGCTACAGCGAGACCGCGTTCCTCACGGAGGAGCTGGAGCCCGGACGCGCCTTCACCGTCCGGTACTTCAGCCCGCAGGCCGAGGTCGCGTTCTGCGGTCACGCCACCGTCGCGACGGCGATCGCGCTCGCCGAGCACCGGGGCCGCCCGGGGGAGCTGGTCTTCGAGACGCCGGCCGGCACGGTCCCGGTGGAGGTGACCGAGTCCGCCGACGGCACGTACCGCGCCACCCTCACCAGCGTCGAGCCGCACGTGGCGGACGTGGCGGAGAGCGATGTGGCGGAGGCGCTGGCCGCACTGGACTGGCCGCCGCCGACCTCGACCCGGCTTTCCCGCCGCGCATCGCGTACGCCGGCAACCGCCACCTGGTCCTGGCGGCCGCGACCCGCGAGCGGCTGGCGCGGCTGTCGTACGACTTCGAGCGACTGGCCGAGCTGATGCGCCGCCTGGACCTGACGACGGTGCAGCTGGTGTGGCGCGAGGACGCGACGACGTTCCACGTCCGCGACCCGTTCCCGGTGGGCGGCGTCGTGGAGGACCCCGCGACGGGGGCCGCGGCGGCGGCTTTCGGGGCGTACGCGCGTGAACTGGGCCTCGTACCGCAGGAGTCGGTGCTCACCCTCCACCAGGGTGACGACATGGGGCGCCCCGGCGTCCTGACGGTGGAACTGCGCGCGGGCGACGGGCGGATCAGGGTCGGTGGCGCGGGCGCACGCATCCCGGAGAAGGGGGACGGCCCGAACACCTGAACCCGGCCGGGCCGTCGGCACCGAGAAGGCCCCAGAAGGACCGAGGAGGGCCAAGGAGGGCCGTGGGTTCGCAAGCCCACGGTCTCCTCATTCCGGCTCTTCTTCTTTCCCCGCCGGCTCTTCTTTCCCCGCCGGCCGCACGCCGCGTTCCGCGAAGTCGACCATGAACTCCCGCAGGCCGGTCAGCGCCTCGTCGGTCGCCGCCCCCGCGCGCCCAGCACCAGCCGGGCCAGCTGCGGTACGGCGATCGGCCAGGCGCCCAGCCCGACCAGGGTGATCAGGAGGCGCCCGGCCTCCTCCGTCGTACAGCCCCTGGACCCCGCCAGGGCCCCGACCGCGTCCTCGTACCACGCGGCGCGCCTCGGGTCCTGGTCCACCAGCGCGTCCCCGTGGTGCAGCGCCTCGAACATCAGCAGCCGCAGCAGCGCCGGGTCCCTGCGGTGGAAGTCGAAGACCCGGCCGACGTACTCGCCGATCGGCCCCTCGCCCGGCCGCACCTGGTCGGCCAGCTCCGTCATGGCGCCGACGAGCACCACGTTGAACAGCTTCTCCTTGTTGCCGAAATAGCCGTAGATGCGCTCCTTGTTGACCCCGGCCTTCGCCGCGATCCGGTCCACCCGCGCTCCGGCGATGCCGTATTCGGCGAACTCCGCCCTGGCGGCCTCCAGGAGCAGCCGCTTCGTCCGTTCCGTGTCCCATGCCATGGGCCTCAGGGTATGCCAGCTCCAACCAATCGGTTGGACATGATCACCGGGCCGTGCCAGTATCTCCAACCAACGAGTTGGAGACGTCTCCAGCACTCAGGAGGGGTAGCCCCATGTCCTCATCACGCTCCACCCCGTTCGCCCCGTCGGTGCACGTCCGGGCCCTGCTGACCTGGCTGGCCGTGTATCCGACGATCACCCTCGTCATGGTCGCGCTGCGGCCGTGGGTCAGCCCGCTGCCGCTCGCCGTACAGACACTCGTCCTGACGGCGATAGTGGTGCCGGTGGCCGCGTACGGGCTGCTGCCGCTGCTGATGCGCATGGCCGCCGCACTGTCCCGGCGCGGCCGGGCGAAGGAAACGGCCCAGCTCGCGCCCTGAGGACCGAAGGGCCGCGGCCCTCGCCTCGCTGCCGGGATCCACACCGGAACCGGCGGAACGGGTTGGTCTTCCTCCCAGCCGCTCGCGGACGCCACCCCTTCGAGCGTGGACCGCAGGCGGCAGACGAGTCGGGCTGTACGCCGGGTTCTGTGCCCCGGGACCTCGCGGTCGTCGGGGCGACGGCCATCCATCTAGGACCGGCGTTGCCGCCGGCCTCGTGCGGTCTACCCGCGGACTCGGGCGGGCAGCCCTCGATCGTCCGCGCAGGACCGTCTTGCGACGGCCCCTCTTGACCTTGCTCCAGGTGGGGTTTACCTAGCCGTCTGAGTCACCCCAGACGCTGGTGGTCTCTTACACCACCGTTTCACCCTTACCGAGGACCGAGGTCCCCGGCGGTCTGTTTTCTGTGGCACTGTCCCGCGGGTCACCCCGGGTGGCCGTTAGCCACCACCTTGCCCTGTGGAGCCCGGACGTTCCTCGGGGAGATCCGGAGATCCCCACGCGGCCGTCCGCCCGGCTCGTCTGCCGTGCCGACCATGCTACCCGCCAGGCCGGTCTGGTTGACCCTGCCGCAGCGTCAGGGTTTCTACTGGCCCCATGCGGATCGGAGAACTCGCCGCCCTCGCCGGGGTCACCCCCCCGTGCCGTGCGGCACTACCACCACCAGGGCCTGCTGCCCGAGCCCCCGCGGCTGGCCAACGGCTATCGCGTGTACGGGGTGCGGCACGCCGTCCTCCTGGCCCGGATCAGGCGGCTGACCGAGCTCGGGCTCGGCCTGGACGAGGTGCGGGACGTCCTCGCCGACGACGCCGGGACCGAACTCGCCGTCGTACTGCGCGAACTGGACGCGGACCTCGCCCGCCAGGAGGCGGACGTCCGGCGGCGGCGGGCGCGGCTCGGCGAGCTGCTGGCGCAGCCGAGGCCGGGACGCTGCCCGCAGAGGGCCCCGTGCCGCCCGCGCTGGCCGGGCTGCTGGGCGGGCTGCCGGTCACCGATTCGCCGTCGGCGGCGAAGGACCGGGACCATCTGACCCTGCTGGCCGGTGACGGGAAGAGCGATCAGCTGCTGGAAGCGCTCGCGCCGATGACCCGGGACCCGGGTGTGGTGGTGTTGTACGAGCGGCTCGACGCGCTGGACCGACGCCTCCCGCGACGACCCCCGGATCGGGCCGCTCGCCGACGAGCTCGCGCGGCCGTGCCGGACGCCGCGATCGCCGCGATCCCGTCCGAAGGGCCCGCCGCCTCGGCCGGCGCCTACGGGGAAGCCGTGCTCGCGGACTTCGCCCCCGCCCAGGCTGCCGTCGTACGCCGGGTGATGGAGCTGCTCGCGGAGAGGATGGAGCGGTGACGGGGCGGACCGCGGGGATCCTCGTCGTGGGAGGCGGGCTCGCCCTGGTCACGTGTCTGCCGGCCGGGGTCGACGTGCCGTCCCCGGTGATCGTCGCCGCCGAGGTGCTGGTGCTCGCGGCGCTGGTGCGGCAGGCGCTGCGCATGCGGCGGCTGTACGCCGAGGGGGGCTGGGCGGCGGTGCGCGCCGCCGCTCCGGTGCCGACGCTGCCGGCTCGTGGAGCACGAGGTGCGGGCGCTGCACAGCCTCGCGCTCTGGCTCGCGGGGCGGCGGCACGGGGTCGGGCCCGGAGCGTACGCGGCGCCGTACACCGGGCCGCAGACGGCGCTGCTCTTCGGCCTGCTCTTCGTCGCGTCGTCGAGACGGTGGCGCTGGCGCTGCTCATCCCGTGGCCGGCGGTGCACGCGGTCGTGCTGTTCCTGGACGTGTACACGGTGATCCAGATCCTCGGGCTGCACGCCGCCTGCGTGACCCGGCCGCACGTCGTCGGCGCGGACGGGTCGCTGCGGATCCGGTACGGCGGCTTCTACGACGTGCGCGTGCCGGCTGCCTCGGTCCGGTCCGTACGCGTCGAACGGCGCTACTCCGACACCAAGGAGGACGGCGTCCTCGCCCTCCGCGTGGGCGGGCAGACGACCGTCACCCTGGAGCTGACCGGGCCGGTCGCCTATCTGCGGCCGCTCGGGGAACGGGCCGGGGCACGGACCGTGCGCCTGCACGCCGACGACCCGCGCGCGTTCGTCGACGCCGTCACGCGGGCGTCGGACGGCTCGCCCGCGCAACCCGCGTGACGGCGGCGGGACAGCGGGGCGGGACAGCGGGGCGGGACGGCTTGGCGGGGTCCGCTTACCCTGGCGTTTTGCCGTTCGTACGCGCGTCGTCGTCATCGAGGAGTTCCGCTGTGCTCGTGCTCTTGCCGCCGTCCGAAGGAAAGGCCGCCAGTGGCTCCGGCGCGCCCCTGAAGCCGGAGTCCCTGTCGCTGCCGGAGCTGGCCGGGGCGCGGGCCGCGGTGCTGGACGAGCTGGTGGAGCTGTGCGCCGCCGACGAGGAGAAGGCGCGCACGGTCCTCGGCCTGAGCGAGGGGCTGCGCGGCGAGATCGCCAAGAACGTGGAGCTGCGGACCGCCGGGGCGCGGCCGGCCGGGGAGATCTACACCGGCGAGCTGTACGACGCGCTGGACCTGGCCACCCTGGACGCGGCCGCGCGGGCGCGGGCCCGGGAGTCGCTGCTGGTGTTCTCGGGACTGTGGGGCGCGGTGGGGATCGGTGACCGCATCCCCTCCTACCGGTGCTCCATGGGCGTCAAGCTGCCGGGGCTGGGAGCGCTGGGGGCGTACTGGCGGGGGCCGATGGCCGCGCGATGCCGGTGCCGCGGGCGACGGGCTGGTGCTGGACCTGCGGTCGTCGGCGTACGCGGCGGCCTGGAAGCCGAAGGGGGACGTGGCGGGGCGGACGGCGACCGTGCGGGTGCTGCACGCGCAGACCGACGCGGCCGGGGTCGAGAAGCGGTCCGTCGTCAGTCACTTCAACAAGGCGACGAAGGGGCGGATCGTACGGGACCTGCTCGTGTCGGGGGCGGCCCCGGCCGGACCCTCGGAGCTGGTTTCGGCGCTGCGGGATCTCGGCCACGTGGTGGAGGCCTCGGCTCCGGAGAAGGCCGGGAAGGCGTGGGCGCTGGATGTGGTGGTGAGGCAGATTCACTGAGCGTTGCACGCTCCGCAACGCTCGTTGCACACTGCGCCTGTCGGCGGCAGGATGACGGCATGACTTCCGTACTGGACCTTGCGCCCGTCGTCCCTGTCGTTGTCCTGGAGGACGCCGCCGACGCGGTGCCGCTCGCGCGTGCGCTGGTCGCGGGGGGCTGCCGGCGAGTCGAGGTGACGCTGCGGACCCCCCGCCGCGCTCGACTGCGTCCGGGCCATCGCCGCGGAGGTGCCGGACGCGGTGGTCGGGGCCGGCACGGTGATCTCCCCGGCGGGCGTGGACGACGCGGTCGCGGCCGGAGCACGGTTCCTGGTGAGCCCGGGGTGGACGGACGCGCTGCTGGACGCGATGACGGCGTCCGGGGTTCCCGTTCCTGCCGGGGCCGTACCCGGCGTGAGGGTCGACTCCCGGCTCGACGACATCTTCGCCTCCTTCTCCGGCACCCTCGGCGCCATCGACTCCGTCGTCGCCGTGGCGGCGTTCGGCGTCGGTGCCGTCGCGTCCGTGGTGCTGCTGATGGCCGGTGGCCTGGCCGCCGCGCGCCGCGCCGGCCGCGCTCGGCCTGCTGCGTTCACGCGGCGGTTCCCTGTGCGGCATCGCCGGGCGACTGTTCGCCGAGACCGCCGTCCTGGCCGTGCCCGCGGCCGCCGCGGGCTGGGCGTCGGCCGTGCTGCTGCTCCCGGAAGGCCGCGCGCTGCCGGCCGCACTGGCCTCCGGCGCCGTCGCCCTGATCGCCTGCTGCGCGCTGCCGCTGCGCGCCGTGTACGTCCACCGCAGGCCCCGGGTGCACGGCGGACGCGACGACCTGAGCGCGCGAGGCCCTCCAGGCGGCGTACGGTCGAGGACATCGCCGGTGCGCGCGTGCTCGCCAAGCTGGGCGACTCGGTCAC
>RHMC01000053.1 GCA_003719395.1 Streptomyces altiplanensis | reverse complement strand
GGAGCGGAGAGCGTTCGGTTTCGGGCCCGCCGTGCAGGTCCCGCTTCCCGCCACGGCGATCGCCGAGCCGACGACACCTCACCGTTCGGCGAAATAGAGGCGTACGCACAGCTGTCGGCCGCGGACGGAACAGGGCTCAGCAGCAGCCAGGTCAGGGTGGTGGCGGCCAACAGGCGTCCCAAAGGCGGAGAGTGCACGTCGGTGAGCATGGTCGGAGTGCGCCTCCGGCACGCCGTAACTGCTCCTGATTCCCCTGATGGGTGGGACTTTTATGGTTTTGCGTTCGTGATCGCCCTGCCTGTGCATCGGAGATCATGGGGAATTTCGCGAACGCTTTGAACACCCGGGTGCCCTTCGCCCGTACCTAGGGCCATGAGCGACGCACTGCAGCGTCGCGACTCAACCCCGGTGCACAGGAGTCGACATGAAGACCTGGCGGAACGTCTCGCTCGCGGTGACGGCGGCGGCTGTGATGGTGCTGACGGCGGCGTGCGGTCAGGACAAGGCGACCGAATCTCCCAACGGCCAGTCCGTGGGCAATGCCAACCCCGCGCGACAGCCCGCGGAGAACGGCTACGGCTCGGGCAACGGCTACGCCGACGCACCCGGTGAACAGGCCGCCGCGCCCAGGGCCGCGGGCCGGCTCGCCGTCTGGGACAGCAAGAAGCTCGGCAAGGTCGTCACCGACAGCAGGGGCTTCACGCTGTACCGGTTCGACAAGGACACCGCCAGTCCGCCGAAGTCGAATTGCGACGGCGACTGTGCGAAGGCCTGGCCGGTCGTGCCCGCGGGCGATGCCACGGCCGCCCCCGGCACCGATGCCTCGGCGATCGGCGAGGTCGCCAGGGCCGACGGCACCAAGCAGCTCACCATCGGCGGCTGGCCCATGTACCGCTTCGCCAAGGACACCGAGCCCGGCGACGCCAAGGGCCAGGGCGTCGGCGGTACTTGGTTCGCCTCCGCCCCCGACGGGAAGAAGGCCGCACCGGGCGCGGCGGGCGGCACGCAGGACGACGCCGCCGAGAACCCCTCCGGCCTCGCGGGCATGTCCGTACGCGAGGACCCCGAACTCGGCGACATCGTGGTCGACTCCAAGGGGATGACGGTCTACCGGTTCAAGAAGGACTCGGCCTGGCCGATGAAGACGGCCTGCACCGGCGCCTGCCTGGACAAGTGGCCGGTCGTCCCGCCGGTCGGGAAGAACGACACCGACGGCATCCTCAAGAAGGGCTTCGTCGTCTTCGACCGTCCCGACGGTGTCCAGCAGCAGACGATCGACTGCTGGCCCGTCTACACCTTCTCGGGCGACGCGAAGCCGGGTGACACCAACGGCCAGGGGGTCGGCGGCACTTGGTACGCGGTCTCGCCCGAGGGCAAGCTGGTCGGCGCGCCCGCGTAGTTCCGGCAGCGTCCCCACGCTGTGGTGCCCGGCCGGGCCGGCCCGTCCTTCCGCTTCGTGCGGTGGGCGGGCCGGTCGTATGTGTCGCACATGCCTGTGGTGTGTGACCCAGAACGGACCGTCAATTTCCGTTTTTGCTCGCTCTGATGCCTGCCGATCAGTAGCCTCGGCTCGAACGCCGGTCTTGGCCATGACCGGACGTCCCGTGGCGATGAGTTGGAGACATTGATGGAGCGACCCGCCTGGGCACCCCAGGGCATCGACCTCTCGGTGCCGAGCGTGTCCCGGATCTACGACTTCTACCTGGGCGGTTCGCACAATTTCGAGGTCGACAGGGAGGCGGCCCGCAAGGCCATGGAGTTCATGCCGGGCCTCCCGAAGGTCATGCAGGCGAACCGGGCGTTCATGCGCCGCGCGGTGCGCTTCGCGGTCGGCGAGGGCATCACCCAGTTCCTCGACATCGGATCCGGCATACCGACCTTCGGCAATGTCCACGAGGTCGCCCAGGCCGCCGACCCCGAGGCCCGCGTGGCGTACGTCGACCACGACCCGGTCGCCGTCGCGCACAGCCGGGCCGTGCTCGCGGGCAACGACCGGGCCGGCATAACCGCGGCCGATCTGCGCAAGCCGCAGGAGATCCTGAACGACCCCGTGGTCGGCGAACTCATCGACCTGGACCGGCCGGTGGCGCTGCTGATCGTCGCCGTACTCCACTTCGTCGAGGACGCCGACGATCCGCAGGCCGCCGTCGCCACCCTGCGCGACGCCCTCGCGCCGGGAAGCGTCGTGATCCTGACCCACGCCTCCTACGAGGGGATCCCGATCCCCGAGGAGCAGGCGGGCGGCACAGTCGGGGTCTACAAGGACATCAAGAACCCGCTGGTCATGCGCTCGCGCGAGGAGATCGCACGGTTCTTCGAGGGGTACGCGATGGTCGAGCCGGGACTCGTCCCGATGCCGGACTGGCGGCCCGAGATCCCGGCCGCGCAGGAGGATCCGTACGCCTACTCGGGCTATGCAGGGGTGGGACGCAAGCAGTGAGCGTGCCAGCACAGGCGCCGGAGCCCGGATCCGGGCCGGCCGCCGAGCAGGGAGCCGCGGGCGGCCCCGACGACGGACCCGGCGACAGACTCGACGACAGGCTCGACCGGTTCGCGACGATCTGGAGCCGGGCCGTCTTCCCCGTCACCGCCACCTCCATGACCCGCCCCGAGGTCGAACGGCACCTGCTGCCGCTCGCCCGGAAGCTGAGCGAGGCTCTGCACCGGCGGCCCTTCGACACCACGCCCGCGTACGAGGTCGGCGCCGCCCTGGTCGCCGCGCACTGCACCGACCCGGACGCCCTCGTCCGTACGCTCGGAGTGGTCGACTCCTACCTGGTGCTGTACTGCGCCGGGGAGGACGACTCGCCCGCCGGGACCGAGGAGCAGCGGGCCCGCTGCGCCCGCCTCCAGCACGCCGTCGCCGCCGGCTTCGCGCAGGCCCTCCGTGAGCGCACCCTCGCCGAGCAGGAGGCCCTCGCACGGTCGTCGCTCCTGGCCAGCACCGAGGCGCAGAAGGCACTGCACGCCACCGAGACCCGCTTACGCGCGGTCTTCGAGGGCGCGGCGATCGGCATCGGCATCGCCGACCTCGACGGCAACATCCTGGAGGTCAACGACGCGCTCATGCGGATGTTCGGCGGGCTCGGTCACCACGTGCGCGGCAAGAAGGTGAGCGAGTGGGCCCACCCCGAGGACACGCCCCACGTGTGGCGGCTGTACGGCGAACTGGTGCGGGGCGAACGTGAGAACTACCGCGTCGAGAAGCCGTACTACCGCACCGACGGCACCGTCCTGTGGACCAACCTGACGGTCTCGCTGCTGCGCGACGCCGACGGGAAGCCGCAGTACCAGCTGGCGCTCATGGAAGACACCACCGAGCGGCGACTGCTCAATCTGCGGCTCCGCTACGAGGCCACCCACGACGCGCTGACGGGTCTGCCCAACCGCACGCTGTTCTTCGAGCGCCTGGAGAAGGCGCTGTCCGCGGGCGACGGCATGCGCTTCGGCCTGTGCTACCTCGATCTCGACGGCTTCAAGGCGGTCAACGACAGCCTCGGCCACTCGGCGGGCGACCGGCTCCTCGTGGAGGTCGCCGACCGGCTGCAGAGCTGCGCGACGGCGCCCGGCGAGATGGTGGCCAGGCTCGGCGGTGACGAGTTCGCGGCGCTGACCACGGGCCCCGACACCCGCCGGGAGGTGGACGAGCTCGCCACCCGCATCCTGACCGCGCTGTCGGCCCCGATCCGCATCGAGGGCCGTGACCTGACGGTACGCGGCAGCATCGGCATCGTCGAGGGCCCGGCGGGCGAACGCGGTCCCGCCGAGGTGCTGCGGAGCGCCGACATCACCATGTACCGCGCCAAGTCGGCGGGCGGCAACCGCTTCGAGACGGCCGACGCGGAGGCGGACGCCCGCGCCATCACCCGGCACGGACTCACCAACGCCCTGCCCGCCGCGCTGGAGCGGGGCGAGTTCTTCATCGAGTACCAGCCGCTGGTGCATCTCGGCGACGGCAGTGTGCACGGTGCGGAGGCACTGGTGCGCTGGTGCCATCCGCAGCACGGCGTCCTCGGCCCCGACCGGTTCATACCGCTCGCCGAGCACACCGGGCTGATCGTGCCGCTCGGCCGCTGGGTGCTCGAAGAGTCCGTACGCCAGGCCAGGTTCTGGCAGAAGCGGCACTCCGACGGCGGGCCGCTGCGCATCAACGTGAACCTCTCGCCGATGCAGCTGCGCCACCCCGGTCTGGTCTCCGACACGGTGGACGTGCTGGAGCGGGCGGGCCTGGAGCCGAGTGCGCTGTGCCTGGAGGTCACCGAGTCGGCGCTGATCGGCGCCGACGACGACCTGCTCAAGCCGCTGCGCCAGCTCGCCGAGATGGGCGTGGACATCGCGCTCGACGACTTCGGCACCGGCTACTCCAACCTCGCCAATCTGCGCAGGCTGCCGGTGAGCGTGCTCAAGCTGGACCGTTCCTTCACCCGGTCCATGCAGCAGCATCCGGCCGACACCGTCGACCTGAAGATCGTCGAGGGCATCGTGGCACTGGCACACAGCCTGGACCTGGACGTGACGGTGGAGGGCGTGGAGACGGGCGCACAGGCCGCGCAGCTGCGCGCGCTGGGCTGCGACACCGCGCAGGGCTGGTACTACGCCAGGCCCGGCGCGCCCGACCGCATTCACACCTTGCTGCTGGCCGACGCCGTCTGACGGACGCGGGAAGCGAAGAGGACGTTCTGCAGCTCGCGGGCCGCGCGCGGCGGGTCCACGTCGCTGCGGTGCGCGAGGGCGATCGTACGGCTCAGGCCGGGCCGGGCGAGGGGCGTGACCCGCAGGTCGCGCCCCGCCCGCGCGGCCACCATACGGGGCACGACCGCGAGCCCGAGCCCGGCCCGTACGAAGCCGAGCACGGCGTCCATCTCGCCGCCCTCCACCGTGAACGATGGCTCGAAGCCCTCGGCCCGGCAGGCGGCGACGGTCAGCTCGCGCAGGTCGTAGCCGTGCCGGAACATCACCATCGGCTCGCCCTCCAGGTCGGCGACGCGTACGGACCTGCCGCGTCCGGGACGGGGGACCGATGCGGCGGAGACCACCACCAGGTCCTCGTGCAGCAGCTCGACGGTGGTCAGGGCGGGGGACGGCGTCGGCAGCGGCAGTACGACCAGGGCGAGGTCGAGCGCGCCGCGCGCCAGTTCCCGTACGAGATCGTGCGAGCCGCTCTCCTCGATCAGCAGCTGGATGCCGGGATGCAGGTCGTGGAAGGTGCGCAGGACGTCGGGGAGCAGCCCCGTGCACAGGCTCGGCGTCGCGCCGAGCCGCACCCTGCCGCGCCGCAGCTGGGCCAGCTCCTGGACCTCGTGGCGGGCGGTGTCGGCGTCGGCGAGGATGCGCCGGGCCAGCGGCAGCAGGGCCTTGCCGGCGTCGGTGAGGGCGATGTTGCCGCGGGCGCGGGTGAAGAGGTCCGCGCCCAGCTCCTTCTCCAGCGCGCGGATCTGCTGGGAGAGGGAGGGCTGGGAGACGTGGACCTGCTCGGCGGCGTGCGTGAAGTGCAGGGTCTCGGCGACGGTCACGAAGTAGAGGAGCTGCTGGAACTGCATGGCGCCACCCTAGCCGCGATAGGCCACACCTATGGACATGAGCCAAACCATGTCTTGGACCTCTGATACCTCCGGGCCTTAGCGTCAACGGCATGGCACTGGCTACGCGGACGGAACGGCAACCGTCTCTCACGCGCTCCTTCTGGGGATCGACCGTCGGCAAGAAGACGGTGATGGCCGTGAGCGGCCTGATCATGCTGATGTACCTGGTCGCCCACATGCTCGGCAACCTCAAGATCTTCTTCGGTTCCGGCGAGTTCAACGCCTACGCGCACTGGCTGCGGACCATGGGCGAGCCCCTCCTGCACTACGAGTGGGCGCTGTGGGCCGTGCGCGTGATGCTGCTCGCGGCGGTGGTGCTGCACGGCGTCGCGGCGTACCAGCTCAGCAGGCGCGACATCGCGGCGCGGCCGAGCAAGTACGTGCACAAGCGGCGACGGGCGAGCTACGCGACGCGCACCATGCGGTGGGGCGGGATCATCCTCGCGCTGTTCATCGTGTGGCACCTGCTGGACCTGACGACGCTGACGGTGAACGAGAACGCGCAGCCGGGGCGCCCGTACGAGAACGTCGTCGCGACCTTCTCCACCTGGTACGGCAACGTCATCTACCTCGTGGCGATGCTCGCCGTCGGACTGCACGTGCGGCACGGCTTCTGGAGCGCCGCACAGACGCTGGGCGTGGGGAACGCGCGGCGCGACCGGATCCTCAAGACCGTGGCCAACGGCCTCGCACTGGTGCTGACCGCCGGATTCGTCTCCGTACCGGTCGCCGTCATGACTGGAGTGGTGGGCTGACATGAGTGAGTACACGCAATACGCCGGCTACACGGCCTACACGACCGGTGCGCCGGTCGCCGACACCAAGGCCCCCTCCGGCCCGGTCGCCGAGCGCTGGGACACCCGCCGCTTCGAGGCCAGGCTGGTCAACCCGGCCAACCGCCGCAAGCACACCGTCATCGTCGTCGGGACGGGCCTGGCGGGCGGCGCCGCCGGCGCCACGCTCGCCGAACAGGGCTACCACGTCGTCCAGTTCTGCTACCAGGACTCACCGCGCCGCGCCCACTCCATCGCCGCGCAGGGTGGCATCAACGCCGCCAAGAACTACCGCAACGACGGCGACTCCATCCACCGCCTGTTCTACGACACGGTCAAGGGCGGCGACTTCCGCGCCCGCGAGTCCAACGTCCACCGCCTCGCCCAGATCTCCGTCGAGATCATCGACCAGTGCGTCGCGCAGGGCGTTCCGTTCGCGCGTGAGTACGGCGGCCTGCTCGACACCCGCTCCTTCGGCGGCGTACAGGTGTCCAGGACCTTCTACGCCCGGGGTCAGACGGGGCAGCAGCTGCTCCTCGGCGCCTACCAGGCGCTGTCCCGCCAGATCGCGGCGGGCCGTGTGGACATGCATGCCCGCACCGAGATGCTCGACCTGATCGTCGTCGACGGGCGGGCGCGCGGCATCGTGGCCCGCGACCTGATCACCGGCCGCGTCGACACGTACTTCGCGGACGCCGTGGTGCTCGCGAGCGGCGGGTACGGCAACGTCTTCTACCTCTCCACCAACGCCAAGAACTCCAACGCGACGGCCGTATGGCGGGCGCACCGGCGCGGCGCGTACTTCGCCAACCCGTGCTTCACCCAGATCCACCCCACCTGCATCCCGCGCTCCGGCGACCACCAGTCCAAGCTCACCCTGATGAGCGAGTCGCTGCGCAACGACGGCCGCATCTGGGTCCCCAGGGCGCAGGGCGACACGCGCCCGCCGGCCGACATCCCCGAGGACGAGCGCGACTACTACCTGGAGCGCGCCTACCCGTCCTTCGGCAACCTCGTCCCGCGCGACATCGCCTCGCGCGGCGCGAAGAACGTCTGCGACGAGGGGCGCGGCGTCGGCCCCGGCGGGCAGGGCGTCTACCTCGACTTCGCCGACGCGATCCGGCGCCTGGGCCGGGGGGCCGTCGAGGAGAAGTACGGCAACCTCTTCGAGATGTACGAGCGGATCACCGCCGAGAACCCGTACGAGGTGCCCATGCGCATCTACCCGGCGATCCACTACACGATGGGCGGCCTGTGGGTCGACTACGACCTCCAGACCACCGTCCCCGGCCTCTTCGCGATCGGTGAGGCCAACTTCTCCGACCACGGCGCGAACCGCCTGGGCGCGTCCGCGCTCATGCAGGGCCTGGCCGACGGCTACTTCGTCCTGCCGTCCACCATCAACGACTACCTGGCCCGAAACCCCCACCACGACGACATCGACGCGAGCCACCCGGAGGCGGTGCGCGCGGTCGCGGAGACCAACGACCGCCTGGAGCGGCTGCTCGCCGTCGACGGCGACCGCACCCCCGACTCCTTCCACAAGGAGATCGGCGAACTCCTGTGGGAGTACTGCGGAATGGCGCGCACGGAGGAGGGCCTGCGCAAGGCGCTCGGCCGCATCCCGGAGATCCGCGAGGAGTTCTGGCGGCGGATCAAGGTGCCGGGCACGGGCGAGGAGCTCAACCAGTCGCTGGAGAAGGCGAACCGCGTCGTCGACTACCTGGAGCTGGCCGAGCTGCTCTGCCTCGACGCCCTGCACCGCACCGAGTCCTGCGGCGGCCACTTCCGCGAGGAGAGCCAGACCGAGGGCGGCGAGGCGGCCCGCAAGGACGAGGAGTTCTCGTACGCCGCCGCCTGGGAGTTCGCGGGTACGGGCCGGGCTCCCGTACTGCACAAGGAAGCCCTCGAATTCGCCTACGTCCACCCCACCCAGCGGAGTTACGCATGAGGCTCACCCTGCGCGTCTGGCGCCAGCGCAATGCCGAGGAACCCGGCGCCATGGTCACGTACGACGTGGACGGAATCTCCGAGGACATGTCGTTCCTGGAGATGCTCGACACGCTCAACGAGAAGCTGATCCTGAGCGGCGACGAGCCGGTCGCCTTCGACCACGACTGCCGCGAGGGCATCTGCGGCGCGTGTGGCGTCGTCATCAACGGCGACGCGCACGGCCCGGAGCGCACCACCACCTGCCAGCTGCACATGCGGCACTTCGAGGACGGTGACACCGTCGACGTCGAGCCGTGGCGGGCGGGTGCTTTCCCGGTGGTCAAGGACCTGGTGGTGGACCGGTCGGCGTTCGACCGGATCATCGGCGCGGGCGGCTACATCAGCGTCCCGACCGGCGCCGCCCCCGAAGCGCACGCCACGCCCGTGCCGAAGGCCGACGCCGACTTCGCGTTCGAGCACGCCGAGTGCATCGGCTGCGGCGCCTGCGTCGCGGCCTGCCCCAACGGCTCGGCGATGCTCTTCACCTCGGCCAAGGTCAACCACCTGAACGTACTCCCGCAGGGGGCACCCGAACGCGAGACCCGGGTCCTCGACATGGTCTCGGCCATGGACGAGGAGGGCTTCGGCGGCTGCACCCTGGCCGGCGAGTGCGCCACCGCCTGCCCGAAGGGCATTCCGCTGCCGTCCATCGCGGCGATGAACAAGGAGTGGCTGCGGGCGACCAGGAAGGCGTCGCGCCGCTGACCCGACGGTTTGGTGGTTGTGGGCATGTCACCCTCTGCTGCTAATCTTCCCCCGCAAGATCGGGAACGGCTGGCAAGCGGGGGAAGATGGCCGGGCAGGCGCACCAGGGTGGCTACCGCGTCCAGAAGAGCGGGATGGACGCCGAGGCCGACAAGCTCGACCAGGCGGGCGACGACGCCGGTGACATCGGCGCCGCTCTCCAGGAGCAGCTCTGCTACACGCCGGACGCCCTCGGCGGCTCGGACTCCGGCCCGGCGTTCAACAACTTCTCCCAGGCGTGGCAGGCCGAGGCCAAGGTGCTGGAGAGCGCGCTGCACGAGCTGGCCGACAAGGTCCGTATCTCCAAGGCGAATTACCACGGCGCCGACGTCAGAACCATGAACGACCTCCAGGCGAGCGGTGGCGGACTGACGACCATGCCGGCGCCGGCGCATGCCGGGCCCGCACCCGGCATGCGCACCATGCCGGCTCCCGGACCGCCTCCTCCGGGTTCCCCTCCGGTCGGCCTCGCCGACTTCGGCTGAGCGCTGCCTCCTTCCTCCCCCTGCCGACTGCTTTGAACCGAATACCGGAGGCCGCGAAGCCATGCCCGCCGCAGGCGAATCCACCACCGACCGCCGGGAGAAGCTCGCCGGCCACCACCGGGCCATCGCCGGTGCCGGCGACAAGAACACCCTCATCGAGGCCATCCGGAACGCCCTGGACGTCTCGGCGCCCGTCGGCTCGCCCAGCACGCTCGACGACATCGCGAAGCGGTACGCCAAGCAGGCGGAGGCGGCGCGGGACGTCCAGGACCGGGTCGAGCAGATCGCCCTCAAGGGCCTGCCCGACGCCTGGGTGGGCAGTACGGGCGCCAAGGCCCAGGAGGTGGTCTCCGCGGCGGCACGGTCGGCCGGGCAGATGGACCAGGCGATCCGCGGCGCGCGAAGGGCCCTGATCCTTCTCTCCGACGCGCTGACCACCGCGCAGTCCGAGGACAAGGGCGGCCGGGAGCAGCTGCGTGAGGCGCTCGGCATGCTCGGCGGCGAGGACGGGTTCTTCGACGACATGGTCGAGAAGGACGCCGAGGAGGCGGAGCGGCTGCGGGCCCGCAGCATCGCCTCGGCGGGAGCGAAGACCATGCACGCGGCGGCGGAGAAGGCCGACGACGCGGCCCGCGAGGCCGCCCGCGACCTGAACAAGTTCGCGGCCGAGGCCCGCGCGGGCAGGATGAAGACCGACAACATCTCCGCCGCCGACCGGCTCGTCCTCGCGGACACCGGGGTGGCCGGCGGACCGGCCGAGATGAACGAGCTGCTCACCGCCAACGACCTGGAGCGCTCGGGCAAGGCCATGGAGCGCATGAACGCCCGGGACCAGGCGGAGTTCGAGCGGATGCTCGCCGAGTCCAAGAGCCCCCAGGAGCGCGCGTATCTGGTGAAGGCGCTGGCGGCGGGGTACGACCTGAACGAGGTCTCCGAGTTCCGGGACAAGATCCACGGCAAGGACCCGGCGTGGCTCCAGCGGCATTTGACGCCGGTGACCACGGCGGGGGACAGCATGAACAACGAGGGTCTCAACCCCGACGGTTCGAGCGTCAACAAGGACGATCAGGCATTCCAGGGGGAGCGCTGGTCCCAGGACGGCAACACGTGTGTGCCGTCCACTGTCGTCACCGGCCGTGCGATGGTCGACCCGGTGTACGCACTCGAACTCACCGGTGGCCCCTCGGGCCAGGAGGACGACCCCGCCGCCTTCCGTGAGCGTCTGGGGAACGAGCAGCTGCGGGTGCACGAGGAGGGCGACGGCGACGACGCGTACGACTTCCCCTTCGGCAGCACCCCCGACGGCATGGACAACGACGGCAAGACCACCGTCGCCAACAAGGAGATCAGCCCGCACACCGGCAGCGAGTACGAGTTCCAGGAAACCAGGAGCGCCGACGCCCGGCGCGATGTGCTGCCCGACATCGAGAAGGCCGTCGCGGAGGGCAAGCCGGTCCCGATCGGCGTCGAAGGCAAGGACGCCAACGGCGACCGGGTCGGACACTCGATGATGATCGTCGGACAGGAGGGCGACATGCTCCAGGTCTACAACCCCTGGGGCACGACCACCTGGGTCAGCGAGGACGACTTCGTCAACGGACGGATGGGCCAGGCGTCCGACAAGGACCTGCCCGACGCCTATGCCGTCCACCTTCCCGCCGAGTGAGGAACTCCTTCATGCGCAATCGGCTCGCAGCCGCCCTCGCCCTGCCGCTGTCCGCCCTGGCCCTGGCCGGCTGCGGGCTCTTCGGCCCCGAGACCTACGAGGTCGACGAGAGGACCGTCGAGGTGGACGCGGGTGAGGAGTTCACGCTGTCCCTGCCGGCCAGCCCTTCCATGGGCGAGAACTGGTACGTGGCCGACCCGCGTCCCGACCGTGACGTCGTCCGGCTCCAGGGCCAGGACGAGGAGTACGAGGACGACGGCGGGAACGTCGGCGGTGGCGGCGGAACGCAGTCCTTCACCTTCCGGGCGATCGAGCCGGGCACCACGAAGATCAAGCTGCTGTACTGCCGGCTCGGCAGATGCAATGCCGGTTTCGGTGACCCCGCGCCGTCGCCCTCGCCCTCGGAGTCGCCGTTCCCCGTCGCGAGCGGCTCCCCCGGCGAGCACGACCGTGAGTACTTCGACTACACCGTCACCGTCCGATGACCGGATCCGAGGAACCCATGCCCCCCGCCCCCCGCCCCGCCAAGACCGACGACGACTGCGCCCGCCTCGACACCGCCACCTGCTGCGCTACGGCATCCCCGCCAAAGGTCCGCATCGCACCGCCCTCTTCGGTGACGGTGCCGTCGGGGCCGCGGTCGTACTCGACCGGCTCGGCGTCCTGCCGCGATCCGTGGCGTTCCTCGCCGAGGTCGTGCGCAGCGGCGGTGTGCGGTACGCGTCCCAGCTCCCCGAACTGCTTCCGGGCCAGGCCGCCACGGACACCGTCCGGCTGTGGCTGGAGGCGGCCGGGACCGTGGCCCGTCCGGACGTCGGCCGACGAGACCACCGCCCGCTGGCTGGAGTCCGTGGCCGAGCTGATCGGGCTGCGCCGCAACAGCCGCGCCCGGGGCCGCTGACCGGCGTTCAGACCGCGGGCCGCAGCTCCCGGGCCAGGTACGGCGCCGTACGGCTGCCCGGCGCCTCTGCCACCTCGGCCGGAGGCCCGGCCGCGACGATCCGGCCGCCCTCGTCACCGCCGCCGGGGCCGAGGTCGATCACCCAGTCGGCGCCCGCCACCACCGCCATGTCGTACTCGACCACGACCACCGTGTGGCCCTGGTCCACCAGGCCGTGCAACTGCCGCATCAGCACCTCGACATCGGCCGGGTGAGCCCGGTTCGTCGGCTCGTCGAGGAGGTACACGGTGTGGCCCCGGCGGGTGCGCTGGAGCTCGCTCGCCAGCTTGATGCGCTGCGCCTCGCCGCCCGACAGCTCCGTCGCGGGCTGTCCGAGCCGCAGATAGCCGAGCCCGACGTCGAGGAGAGCCCGGAGGCTGCGTACGGCGGCGGGGGTGTCCGCGAAGAACCCGGCCGCCGCCTCGACGGTCAGGTCGAGCACCCCGGCGATGCTGAGCCCCTGGAACGTGACCTCCAGGGTCTCCGGGTTGTAGCGCGCGCCGTGGCAGTCCGGGCACGGGGTGTACGTACTCGGCAGGAAGAGCAGCTCCACCGAGACGAACCCCTCGCCCTGGCACGTCTCGCACCGTCCGCCGGCCACGTTGAAGGAGAACCGCCCCGCCTTGTACCCGCGCGTCCGCGCCTCCTTTGTGCCGGCGAAGAGCTTGCGTACGACGTCGAAGAGTCCGGTGTACGTCGCCAGGTTGGAGCGGGGCGTACGTCCGATCGGGCGCTGGTCGACCTGGACCAGCCGCTCCACGGCCTCCAGCCCTTCGGCCGAGGCACACCCCGCCACCGCCCCTGGCTCCGCCCCTGTGTTCGTCCCGTCCGCCAGGACGCCCGCGAGCACCTGCCCGACCAGGGTCGACTTCCCGGAACCCGACACACCCGTCACGGCGGTGAAGACCCCGAGCGGGAACTCGGCGTCCACGCCGCGCACGTTGTGCCGCTCGACACCGTTCAGCCGCAGCAGGCCCGAGGGTGTGCGGACCTCGCGCGGCGCGGCGGGTTCGTGGCCGAAGAGGAAGCGGCGGGTCGCCGATTCGGCGACCCCGGCCAGGCCGGCGGGCGGGCCGCTGTGCAGCACCCGGCCGCCCGTGCTCGCCGCGTGCGGACCGACGTCGACGAGCCAGTCCGCGCTGCGCACCACGTCCAGGTGGTGTTCCACGACGAAGACCGAGTTGCCCGCCGCCTTCAGCCGGCCGAGGACGACCAGCAGGGCCTCGGTGTCGGCCGGGTGCAGGCCGGCCGACGGCTCGTCCAGTACGTACACGACGCCGAAGAGCCCCGAGCGCAGCTGTGTCGCCAGGCGCAGGCGCTGGAGTTCCCCGGAGGAGAGCGTCGGCGTCGTACGGTCGAGGCTCAGATAGCCGAGGCCCAGCTCGGTGACGACGGCGATCCGCGCCAGCAGGTCGCCGGTCAGGACACGCGCCGCCTCGCTCCCGTCAGGCCCGTCCGGTGCCGACGCCGCAGAGTCCAGCACGCGTGCGAGTGCCGACAGCGGCAGCCCGGCCAGCTCGGCGATCGTCCGGCCGCCGAACGTGACCGCGAGCGCCTCGGGGCGCAGCCTGCTGCCGCCGCACACCGGACACGGCTCGGCGGTCAGGAAGCGCTCGGCCCTCGCCCGCAGGGTCTGGCTCCTGGAGTCGGCGAAGGTGTACATGACGTAGCGCCGGGCGCTCATGTACGTGCCCTGGTACGGGCGCTGGATGCGGTGCGTCCGCACCGGGTGCACGGTGACGACCGGCTGCTCGTCGGTGAACAGGATCCAGTCGCGGTCCCGCTGCTCCAGCTCGCGCCAGGGCCGGTCCACGTCGTACCCGAGCGCGTCCAGCACGTCGCGCAGGTTCTTGCCCTGCCAGGCGCCCGGCCAGGCCTCGATCGCGCCTTCCCGGACGGAGAGCGACGGGTCGGGTACGAGCAGCTCCTCGCTGGTGCGGTGGACGCGGCCGAGGCCGTGGCATTCGGGGCAGGCGCCGGCCGCCGTGTTCGGCGAGAACGCGTCCGAGTCGAGGCGGGCCGCGCCGGGCGGGTACGTGCCCGCGCGCGAGAACAGCATCCGCAGCGAGTTGGAGAGGGCGGTGACCGTCCCGACCGAGGACCGCGAGGTCCGCCGCCGACCTGCGCTGTTCCAGCGACACGGCGGGCGGCAGACCGCTGATCTCACCGACCTTGGGCGCGCCGGCCTGGTGGATCAGGCGGCGGGCGTACGGAGCGACGGACTCGAAGTAGCGGCGCTGGGCCTCGGCGTAGATCGTCCCGAAGGCGAGTGAGGACTTCCCGGAACCCGAGACGCCGGTGAAGACGACGAGCGCGTCACGGGGGATGTCGACGTCGACGTGCCGGAGGTTGTGCTCGTCGGCGCCGCGCACGCGCACGTACGGGTCGTGGGCACTGTGCATCGGGGGCTCCGTACGCGGGGACTGGTGCGACAAACGGCTCGATTCTAGGCGGCGTCCGTGCCGGTCAGCCCCACCAGGCGGGCCAGCCGCCGGTACGAGTCGAGCAGCGCCCCGCGGTCGTACGTACTCGTCGCGACCAGGTACTCGTCCGCGCCGCTGCGGCCGAGCACCTTCTCCAGGGCGTCCGCGACCTCGTCCCCGGTGCCGTGGATGTGCCCGCGCCGGGCGTCGTCGAAGAGCTCCCGCTCGCGGTCGCTCATCGGCCGGGCCAGGATCTCGTCGGCGGGTGCGAGCGGCGGGAACGCCCCGCGGGTGCGGGAGTACGCCGATGCCCAGGCCTCCGGCACCAGCAGCCGCGCGGCCTCCTCGGAGGTCCCGGCCACGGCCACCGTGCCCGACAGCCACGACGTACGGCCGCTCGCCCCACGGGGAGGGCCGGAACGCCTCCCGGTACCCGCTCGATCGCGCGCAGCATCTCGTCCTCGCCGCGTGCCGCCGCGATCACCAGCGGCAGCCCGGCCGCCGCCGCGACCTGGGCCCCGGCGCCCGTGGCCAGCACGAACGCGGGGATCCGCAGCCCCTCCGCGGGGTGGGCGTGGACCTGCGGGTGCGCGCTCTGGTCGCCGGTGAAGTAACCCAGCAACTCGCCCAGCTGGGTGGCGAAGCCCCCGGCGTCCTTCTTGTCCCGGCCCAGTGCCCTGCGTATCCCGTCGGTGAACCCGACGGAGCGGCCGAGGCCCATGTCGATCCGGCCGGGGAAGAGCGACTCCAGTACGCCGAACTGTTCCGCGACGACCAGGGGCTGATGATTCGGCAGCATCACACCGCCCGTACCCACCCGGACGGTGGACGTCGCGGCGGCGACGGCGGCGGCGAGCACGGTCGGCGCGGAACCGGCCACGCCGGGCACGCTGTGGTGCTCCGACACCCAGAACCGGTGATAGCCCAGCGCCTCGATCCGCCGGGCGAGGTCCACGGTGTCCCGCAGTGCCTGCGGTGCGTCGTGCGCCTCGCGCGTACGGGAACGGTCGAGTACGGAGAACCGGGTCTGCGCGATTGCTGAGCTCACCCTCACTTCAACGCCTGTCCCGCGCGGGGATTCCCGGCCGGCGCGGAAAGACCGGCCGGGTACGCCCTAGGGTGCCCCAATGACGCACAGCAGCAGACCACTGGCCGTGTTCGACCTGGACGGGACTCTCGCGGACACGGCGCACCGCCAGCACTTCCTGGAGCGCAGGCCGCGGGACTGGAACGCCTTCTTCGGCGCGGCGCCCCAGGACCCGCCGCTGCCCGAAGGGGTACGGATGGTCCTGGAGAGCGCGCGGGACTGCGAGGTCGCCTACCTCACCGGCCGCCCCGAGCGGTGCCGGCGCGACACGCTCGCCTGGCTCGCCGCGCAGGACCTGCCCGAGGGACGGATCTGGATGCGCCGCGACAACGACCGGCGGCCCGCCCGCCACACCAAGCTGGAGATCCTGAGACGGCTGGCGGCGCAGGGCCGGGAGATCCGGATGCTGGTGGACGACGACGAGCTGGTCTGCGTCGCGGCGAGCAGGCCGGGTTCAGGGTCGTGCGCGCCCGCTGGGCGGCCACGTCGGCGGCGCTCAGGGACGCGCAGGAGCGCGAGGGCCGTACCTGACGCGTTCCCGCCCGGCCCGACGTGTTCCCGGCCAGGGGGTCACGCCGTGTCTTCGAGACGGAAACCGACCTTGAGGCCCACCTGGTAGTGCTCGATCCGGCCGTCGACGATGTGGCCGCGCACCTGTGTCATCTCGAACCAGTCGAGGCCGCGCAGCGTCTGCGAGGCACGGTCGATGCCGTTGCGGATCGCCTGGTCCAGGCCCTCCGTCGAGGTGCCGACGATCTCGGTGACGCGGTACGTGTGGTCGGACATGGGGGCTCCCTCTCTGCTCCTGGCGGCGCGGGGCGTCCCGGCGCGCGCTTCTCCCACCGTGCCCCAGCAGTCGCCGGGGCGCATGTTCGGCTTCTGGCACTGTGCGGGTGCCCCGCGGGGTGGCTCCCTACCCCCCGGACTTCGTCCGGGGGGCCCAGGAGGCTGGAGTGGGTCGCGGTACCCCTCCAGCCCCCTGGGGGCCGGGGCCGGTCCGCCGCAGGCGCCGACGGGCCCCTACACCGCCACCGCCAGCGACAGCGCGAAGCGCTCGCCCGCGTCGGTCCACCACTCCCGCAGATCCAGCCCCGCCCCGGCGAGTTCCCGGCGTACCTTCTCC
Organism: Streptomyces altiplanensis; assembly: GCA_003719395.1. GTDB lineage: Bacteria > Actinomycetota > Actinomycetes > Streptomycetales > Streptomycetaceae > Streptomyces > Streptomyces altiplanensis. The sequence continues at coordinate 24,249 of RHMC01000053.1, read as the reverse complement.
CGCCGGAACTTCGCCGAGGTCTCGGTGCGTATCTCCTCGCCCTCCTCGAACGACACCACGAGGTCCAGCTCGCGGATCTTCACCGTCAGCGCGGTACGCGCCCGCAGCCGCATCTCGATCCACTCGTGCCCGCGGTCCCACACCGCGACATGGTCGAAGTCGTCCGGGTCGAAGTCCGCGCCCAGCTCCCGGTCGATGACCGACAGGACGTTCTTGTTGAACGCGGCGGTGACGCCCCGCGCGTCGTCGTACGCCGCGACGAGCGTCTCCTCGTCCTTCACCAGGTCCGTGCCGAGCAGCAGCGCGTCCCCGGGGGCCAGCAGCGACCGCACCGACCTGAGGAACGTCGCGCGCTCGTCGGCAGCAGATTGCCGATCGTGCCGCCCAGGAACGCGACCAGGCGCGGACCCGGCGTCCCGGGCAGGGCGAGGCCGCGCGCGAAGTCCGCGATCAGCGCGTGCACGGACAGGGCGGGCCGTTCGTCGAGGAGCGCCGTCGCGGCGGCGGACAGCGCGCTCTCGCTGACGTCGACCGGGACGTAGCTGTGCAGCTCGGGCAGGAGCGCGTCCAGCAGGTGGCGGGTCTTCTCCGAGGAGCCCGAGCCCAGCTCCACCAGCGTGCGGGCCCGCGTGACGGCCGCGATCTCGGGGGAGCGGGCGATCAGGATCTCCCGCTCCGCGCGCGTCGGGTAGTACTCGGGCAGCCGGGTGATCTCCTCGAACAGCTCGCTGCCGCGCGCGTCGTAGAACCACTTCGGCGGCAGCGCCTTGGGGGTGCGGGTCAGTCCGTGCAGCACGTCGGCGCGCAGATCGGCGTCCGTCGCGTCCTCGGGCAGGGTGCGGGTCAGCAGGAACGGGCTCACGCAGTGGGCTCCTTGAGCGGGGTCAGCAGGACATCGGTGCGGGTGGCGGCGAGGAGGGTACGGTCCGGGACCTCGCGCCAGTGCGGATCGTCGTCGTACGGCTCGGAGGCCACGACCGTGCGGCGGCCCGGCTCCGCGTAGTACCAGAGGGTGTCGCCCCAGGCGGTCGCGGCGACCGTCTCGCCGTCCGTGAGCAGCAGGTTCAGCCGGGAGCCGGGGGCCGCCCCGGCCAGCTCCAGGACCGTGTCGGCCAGCGCCTGTACTCGTCGCCGTCGCGCAGCCGGTGGCCAGTACGGCGCCCAGACCAGCGCCGAGTCGCACCGCGCCTCCAGGGCGAGCAGTTCGGCCGCGGGCAGCGCGCCGGCGAGCGCGCGGCCGACCGGGGCCAGCCCCTGAGCGCGCCGTTGTGGCTGAACAGCCAGGGCCCGGCGGCGAACGGAGCCGCCGCCGCCTCCCCGTCCGCGCTCGCCTCCGTGGCGTCGCGGTCGCCGCGAGCACGGCCCCGGAGCGCACGACGCGGGCCAGGTCGGCGAAGGAGGCGTCGGCCCACATCGGCCCCGAGCGCCGGTAGCGGGCCGGCACCGGGTCGCCCTCGGCGTACCAGCCGACCCCGAACCCGTCCGCGTTGACGGTTCCGTACCGCTGGCGGCGCGGCGCCCACGCCTGGCGGTACAGGCCGTGCGCGGGTTTCACCAGAAGGTCGCCGAGGGGCACCTCGAGCCCCAGACAGGCGAAATGACGGCACATCAGGACACCACCGTGCCCGGTGTGCCCGACGGTACGTCCCGGGTGTCCGGTGCGTCCCGCGCCGTACGGAACCCGGCGAAGATCTGGCGGCGCACCGGCAGGTCCCAATTGCGGAACGTGCCCCGGCAGGCCACCGCGTCGACGGCGAAGGAACCGCCGCGCAGCACCTTGTGCGCGCTGCCGAAGAAGACCTCGGAGTACTCGCGGTACGGGAAGGCCGCGAAGCCGGGATAGGGCAGGAAGTCGCTCGACGTCCACTCCCACACGTCGCCGATCAGCTGCCGTACGCCGAGCGGGGACTCCCCGGCGGCGTACGCCCCCACCGGCGCCGGCCGCAGGTGGCGCTGGCCGAGGTTGGCCCGCTCCGGGGTGGGGTCGGCGTCGCCCCACGGGGCGGCAGCGAGCGCCCGCCGCCGGGTCGTGGCGGGCCGCCTTCTCCCACTCGGCCTCCGAGGGCAGCCGCCGCCCCGCCCACCGTGCGTAGGCGTCGGCCTCGTACCAGCTCACATGCAGGACCGGCTCGTCCTCCGGTACGGGCTCCACGGCCCCGAAGTGCCGGCGCAGCCACTGGTTGCCCTCGCGGCGCCAGAACAGCGGGGCGCGCAGGCCGTGCTTGCGGATCTGCGCCCAGCCCTCGGCCGCCCACCAGCGCTCGTCGGTGTACCCGCCGTCCTCCATGAAGCGCAGGTACGCGCCGTTGCTCACCGGCACCGTGTCGATGAAGAACGCCGGGACGAAACGGTGGTGCGCGGGCCGCTCGTTGTCGAGCGCCCACGGTTCGGTGGACGTGCCCATGGTGAACGGGCCGCCGGGGACGAGGACCTCGTCCGGGGTGCCGGCGGTCGTCTCGGCCGTCGGGCGGGGCGGCGGGGGAGCGGTGAGCGCGACGGGGCCGCGCGCAGGCTGATGGGTGATCAGCATGGTCTCGTCGTGCTGCTGCTCGTGCTGAGCGACCATCCCGAAGGCGAAGGCCGCGTCCAGCAGCGGGGTGCCGCGCAGGGGGCTGCGTTCCAGTACGTCGAGGGCCCGGCCGCGCACCTCCGCGGCGTACCCCCGGGCCTCGGCGGGGGAGAGCAGCGGCAGTGAGGGGCGCGCGGCGCACGGATGATCGAAGGCGTCGTACAGCGAGTCGATCCCGGGCCGCATCGCGTCGCGCCCCGCGACCGCCCGCAGCAGCCACTGCTCCTCCTGGTTGCCTATGTGCGCCAGGTCCCAGACCAGCGGCGACATCAAGGGGGAGTGCTGGGCGGTCAGTTCGCCGTCGTCCACGCAGTCGGTGAGCGCGGTGGTGCGCTCGCGCGCGCTGAGCAGCGCGTCGACGGCGCGTGCGCGCAGCGGTTCCGGATCGGTGGTGTGACCGGTGGTCTCGATGGGGTCGCTCATGCGCGGATGTCCTTCCCGTGAGCGGGGTCGAGCAGATCGTCGGCGGGGCACCGCCCGTGCACGACGTACCGCTCGGTGAACGCGGCGACGGCGCACAGCACGGCGGTGGACGCGCCGAGCCGGGGCAGCGCGTCGAGGGCCGCGTCGAAGCAGACCTCGGCGGCCGCCCGTAGCTCGGCGTCGGCCAGCCCGTACCGGGCGGCGTTGATCCACAGCGGGTTGCGCGGCGCGGGCAGCGAACCGGCCGTCTCCGCCAGGGGCTTGACGGTCCGGTACGCGGTCTCCGAGGCCGCCGGGTCGTCGAAGAGCGCCGTGGCCACGGCGAGCGGAACGATCCAGCCGTCCTCGCCCGGCTGCGCGTCGATCATGCGCAGTTCGAGATGGCCGCGCGGACGCACCGGCGGGAAGAGGGTGGTCAGGTGGTAGTCGAGGTCCGCGCGGGTCGGCGGCCGGGGCACCCCGGAACGTATCCAGGAACGGAAGGACATCCCTTCCGGCACGTCCCACGGCCGGTCGTCCGGACCCCTGACGCACATGACGGGAGCGTCCAGCGCGCGGTCCGCCCACGCGCCGCGCGGCTCCGCGTCGAGCCGGCGGAGCGGCGGAGCGGGCCGGGCTCGATCTCCGTCCACAGGGCCTGGCGCGTGGACCGCCAGCCGGTACGGCGCCGGTGGTGGAAGGGCGAGTTGGCGAACGCCGCCGACAGTACGGCGCCCAGGAGGTGGGCGAGCAGCCAGCGCCGCCCGTGGCCGAGCGTGCCCGGCTCCTCGTGTCCCGCGTCCAGGCAGACCTGGACGGAGGCCGACGAGCACATCATGGCCCGGCCCGCGGGACCCGCCCGGTCGAGGTACGCCTCCATCGCGTCGTAACGGGGCTCGCGCAGAAGGCGTTTCGGGGGGTGCCAGGGGTCCGTACCGATACCGGTGAGGCCGAGGTCCCGGGAGCGCAGAACGGCGCGTACGGCGTCCAGATCGGCGGAGACGGAGTCGATGCACTCGGTCAGGGACGGGGCCGGGAGTGAGCTGAGTTCCAGCTGGCCGCCCGGCTCGACGGCGAGCGCCGAGAGCAGGGGCAGGGCCCGCAGAGCGGTCGTCGCCGCTTCGAGACGGGCGGGTTCTACGGGGAGTTCGGGGAGGTGGAGCTCGTGGACGAACCATTCGAGTTCGACGCCGACGGTGCGCGGCGGACCTGTCTTGAAGCAGATGCCGCGCAGCAGTGCCTCGGCGTCGCTCTCGGTGACCGGTGGGCCTTCTTGCGTGAAGTCGCCTGTGGGCATGGGCTGTTCCCCCTTACCGAATGGCCGGATTGACGGGATCGTGCCTGAGCCCGCCCCGGACGGGCCGGAACGGGCATCGACCTCCACCTAAGCCATAGACGCCGACTCGCACAAGGGTGCCCCGGCGGGCGCGGAAACCCCGTTGCGCCGACGGTGGTGGCCACTGATGATCCGGCCTGTGAGTGCACGACTGCGGGGAATCGCGAAAGAGACCGAAGAGATCGTCCGGGCGGGCCGGTACACCGCTCCGGACGGCCGGGACGTGCCGATGGGCGAGGCACTGGCCGCCGCCCTCGCCGGGACCCGGATGTACGGCCCCGGGCCGGTTCCCGTCACGCCGGACACGGACCGTACGACGGCCTTCGAAGACACGGGGGAGAGCAGCCTGGAGGCGGCGCGCAGGCTGACCGGGGCGGCGCCCGGCCCGGTCGCCGTGCTCAACTTCGCCTCCGCGCGCAACCCGGGCGGTGGTTACCTGAACGGCGCCCAGGCGCAGGGAGGAGGCGCTGTGGCCGGGTTCCGCGCTGTACGCGGCCCTGCTGCGCGCCCCCGGGTTCTACGCCCACCACCGCGCCGACCGCAGCCCGTTCTACACCGACCGGGTGTCATCCTTCCCCAAGCTCTCAGCTCCGTTCGAGCAGGGGAGACCCCATTCGCCGGCGTCCCGGTCTTCCGGGACGACCGCGGCGCACTGCTCGCCGCGCCGTACACCGTGGGGTTCCTCACCTCGCCCGCGCCCAACGCGGGAGTGATCCGCAGCCGCGAACCCGACCTGGCGCACCGCATCCCGGCCGCGCTCCACGTCCCGGGCCGGGCGGGTCCTGGAGACGGCCGCCGCGTGCGGCTACCGGCGGCTGGTGCTCGGCGCCTGGGGCGACGGCGTCTTCATGACGATCCCGCTGCCGTGGCGGGCGCGTTCCACGCGCACCTCACCGGGGAAGGCCGTTTCTCCGGCCACTTCGACGAGGTGGTCTTCGGGGTGCTGGACCGCACGCGCGAGGCATCCGTGCGGGGCGCCTTCCGCGCGGTCTTCGCCGAGCACACGACGGAGTCCGGGGCCGTGACCGGGGCTGACCTCCAGCCGTAGAAGTCGTCACCCGGGTGAGGCCAGGACCTGGACGGCCCGGTTCGCGGCGCGGACCTGCCGGGCCGCGCGCGGCGTCGCCGGACATCTGCCGGTGCCGGCGGGCGGCTGAGGCGGCGTACGCAGGTACGTACGGGCCGGACCGCTCCCGCGGTGTGGGAAAGAGGCGGGCGGGGGAGCGGCCCCGCGGGGGCGCCGGGGTCAGAGCGGCGGTGCGGCCCGTCCCGCCGTGCCCAGGGCCCGCAGGTCCGCTTCGATCAGCGCGGCCGCCTCCCGCAACGCCGGCAGCAACGCCTCCCGCATCTCCTCCCGCGTGCCGTCCCCCGCGTGCCGGGCCACGTTCACCGCGGCGACCACACGCCCCTGCCCGTCCCGCACCGGCACCGCCAGCGAGCGCAGACCTTCCTCCAGCTCCTCGTCCACCAGGGCGTACTCGTCGGCCGCCGCCCGCTCGACGACGCGGCCCAGCTCGACCGGCGAGGTCACGGTGTGCCGGGTCAGCGCCGGCAGTGCCTCCGGCAGCGGCGGCCGCTCGCCGGGCGCCAGTCCCGCCAGCAGCACCCGCCCCATCGATGTCGCGTACGCCGGGAAACGCGTACCCACCGTGATGTTGACGCTCATGATGCGCACCGTGGGGACGCGCGCCACGTACCGGATGTCCGCGCCGTCGAGCACCGCCAGTGACGCGGACTCGTGCACGCGCCGTACCAGCGCCACGAGATGGGGCCGGGCGATGTCCGCGAGTCCCAGTTCGGAGAGGCGGGCGCAGCCCAGTTCGAGCACGCGCGGCAGCAGCCGCCACTGGCGCCCGTCCGAGGCGACGTACCCCAGCTGCTCCAGTGTGAGCAGCGAGCGCCGTGCCGTCGCCCGCGCCAGCCCGGTCGCCCCGGCGACCGCCGTCAGCGCCATCCCGTCGCCCCGGTCGCGCCGAGCGAGCCGAGGACGGCGAGGCCGCGCGCCAGGGACTGCAGGAAACCCGGCCCGAGTTCGCGCTTCGCCTCCAGCGAGGTGTCCCGCACGGGCGCGGTCTCCGGCGCGGGACGCGGAGCCGCCAGCGCCGCCTCCAGTTCGCCCCGCACCGCGCGCAGCCGGGGCAGTACGGTCTCGCGCAGCGAGTCCAGGGTGTGCCGGCTGGTGTGGCTGACCACGCTCACCGCGCACACCGTGCGCCCCGCCCCGTCGCGTACGGGCACGGCGACCGCCACCAGACCCGGCTCGATCAGCTGGTCGTCGCCCGCCCAGCCGTCCACGCCCGCCCGCGCCGCCCGCCGCTCGAAGGCCTCCGCGTCCGTGTCCCGTGCCGCGCCACGCGGCGGCACCGCCGCGAACCCCGCGTCCAGCGGGTCCGCGGCCCGCCGCCCGCGCCACAGCCGCCATTCCCGCGCGTCCCACTCCGTCGCGAACAGCGCGCCCGGCGCGCACCGCTCGCGCAGCAGATCACCGATCCGGAAGGCGAGCGACATGGTGCGCTGCCGTGTCGTCTGGAGCACGAACCGCACCCCCGCGACCCCGTCGTCCGGCACCGCCACCGACACCGACTCGTCGAACTCGTCCGCGAGCCGCTCGCCGCGGGTCCGAGCGCCGCCGGAATCCCGCAGGCCGTCAGGTACGCGCCGGGAAGCTCCATCAGCCGGGGCGCCAGTGCCACCTCGCGTCCGTCGCTGCGCGCCAGGCCGAGCCGGTCGAGGGTGGACACGACCCGGTCGACCGTGGAGCGGGCCAGGCCCGTCGACCGTACGAGGTCGCTGTGCCGCATCCGGTCATCGGCACCGGGCGCGGACAGGGCGCGCAGCACGGTGAGCCCGCGCTCCAGCGGACCGACCGGCTCGACCGGTTCGACCGGCTCGACGGGCGACGCGGCGCTCGCGACGGAGCGCGACGCCGCACCCGGCGTGGCACCGGGCGTGACGCCCGGCATGGCACTCGGCATGGGATTCCTCCTGGCAGACCGTTGACAGCGGACGACGCTCCGCAGAGACTCGGGCGAGGTCAGATGTGAACGATAGTTCATTCTGCGAACACCGCGCAGTGATCACCCTACGACTCCGGAGACCCGATGAGCATCCGCGACGTCTACATCGTCGACGCCGTCCGTACCCCGATCGGCAAGTTCGGGGGCGCCCTCTCCTCCGTACGCCCCGACGACCTCGCCGCCCACGTCGTCAAGTCGCTCGTCGCCCGCGCACCCGGTCTCGACCCGGCCAGGATCGACGACGTCTACTTCGGCGACGCCAACGGCGCGGGCGAGGACAACCGGGACGTCGCCCGGATGGCCGTGCTGCTCGCCGGACTCCCCGTCTCCGTCCCCGGCGTCACCGTCAACCGCCTCTGCGGCTCCGGCCTCGAAGCCGTCATCCAGGCGGCCCGCGCCGTCGCGCTCGGCGACGCCTCCGTCGCCGTCGCCGGCGGCGTCGAGTCCATGTCCCGAGCCCCCTGGGTGCTCCAGAAGCCCGAGCGCGCCTTCCCCGCCGGCCACCAGGAGCTGCACTCGACCACGCTCGGCTGGCGCATGACCAACCCCCGCATGCCCGACGAGTGGACCGTCCCGCTCGGCGAGGGCGCCGAGCTCGTCGCCGACAAGCACGGCATCACCCGCGAGCAGCAGGACGCCTTCGCGCTGGCCAGCCACCAGAAGGCTGCCAAGGCGTGGGCGGAGGGGCTGTACGACGGAGAGGTCGTCCCGTACGACGGCGTGGACCTCACCCGGGACGAGTGCATCCGCGAGGGTTCGACCATGGAGGCGCTGGCGAGGCTGAAGCCCGTCTTCCGCAAGACCGGCAGCGTCACGGCGGGCAACGCCTCGCCCCTCAACGACGGCGCCGCCGCCCTCCTGATCGTCGACGAGGAGGGCCTGCGCGCCACCGGCCGCGAACCGCTCGCCCGCATCCGCGCCTCCGCCGTCACCGGCATCGAGCCGCAGCTCTTCGGCCTCGGCCCGGTCGAGGCGGTCCAGCGGGCGCTCGCCAAGGCGGCCGGTCCTTCGCCGGCCTCACCACCTTCGAGCTGAACGAGGCCTTCGCCGCCCAGTCGCTCGGCTGCCTCGCCGAATGGCCGGACCTCGACCCCGCCGTCGTCAACCCGCGCGGCGCGCCATCGCCATCGGCCACCCGCTCGGCGCCTCCGGCGCCGCCTCGCCGGATCCGTCGCCCACCAGCTCGCCGCCGCGGGCTCGGGCACCGGCCTCGCCGCGCTGTGCATCGGCGTCGGCCAGGGCCTCGCACTCGTACTGGAGCGCTGAACCGATGTCCCCCACCCTCCGCACCACCGTAGGAATCATGCGGCGCCGGCCCGGCCGGGCTGCTCCTCGCCCGGCTGCTGCACAACGCCGGCATCGACTGCGTCGTCCTGGAGAACAGGTCCCGCGCGTACGTCGAACAGCGCCAGCGCGCCGGGATCCTCGAACAGGGCACCGTCGACGCCCTGCGCGCCTGCGGCGCCGGCGCCCGCATGGACGCCGAAGGGCTCGTGCACCACGGCATCGAGCTCCGCTTCGACCGGCGGAGCCACCGCGTCGACTTCCCCGAGCTGACCGGCGGGCGGTCGGTGACGGTGTACGCCCAGACCGAGGTCGTCAAGGACCTCGTCGCGCTTCAACTGGCGGAAGGGCCACCGCTGTTCTTCGAGGCCGAGGCCCTCGCCGTCGAGAAGCCGGAATCCGACCGGCCGGTCGTCCGCTTCACGCACGACGGCCGCGAGCAGACCCTGGAGTGCGCCTACGTCGTCGGCTGCGACGGCTCCACGGCATCGCGCGCGCGGCGGTCCCGGACGCGGTCCGGCGTACGTACGAGCGCACGTACCCGTACTCCTGGCTGGGCATCCTCGCCGATGTCCCGCCGTCCTGCGACGAGTTGATCTACGCGCGCGGCGAGGACGGCTTCGCCCTCCACAGCATGCGCTCGCCCAGTGTCTCCCGCCTCTACCTCCAGGTCCCCAACGGCACCGACCCCGCCGACTGGTCCGACGAGCGGATCTGGGACGAGCTCGACCGGCGCTTCGCGGTCGACGGGGACTGGAGCCTGGCGCGCGGCCCGATCACCTCGAAGTCGGTGACCCCGATGCGCAGTCACGTCACCGAGCCCATGCGGTACGGGCGGGTCTTCCTGGCCGGGGACGCGGCGCACATCGTGCCGCCCACCGGTGCCAAGGGGCTCAACCTGGCGGTCTCCGACGTGCAGGTCCTGGCGCGTGCCCTCACCCACCGCCACCGCACCGGATCGGACGAACTCCTCGACTCCTACTCGGACTTGTGCCTGCGGCGGGTGTGGCAGGCCACCCGTTTCTCGTACGACATGACTACGATGTTGCACAGTCAACCAAACGAGAGTGCGTTCGACGGCCGAGTGCATCTCGCAAGGCTGCACCGTCTCGCTGCCTCCCGGCCCGCCGCCGCGGAACTGGCCGCGAACTACACGGGACTTCCCCTTGACTGAGCGACCGCACGACTGAGTGACCGCACGACTGAGCGACTGAGCGACTGGAGATCCGCATGCCCCTGCTCGACCCCAAGACCTGGCAGCCCGTCCGGCTCTCGGGCGGTGAGTCGGACGTCGTCGAGCCCGCCACGGGCGGAACGCTCGGCCGCGTCACGCTCGCCACCGCCGAGGACGTCGGTACGGCCGCCCGGACCGCCGGGGCCGTGCAGGCGGCCTGGTCCCGCACGCCGCACCTCCAGCGGGCCGCCGTGCTCCGCCGCGCCGGCGACCTCTTCGCCGCGCACGCCGACGAGCTGCGGGAATGGCTCGTACGGGAATCCGGGTCCATACCCGGCAAGGCCGACTTCGAACTCCACGTCGCCGCCCAGGAGTGCTACGAGGCCGCCGCCCTGGCCTCCCGCCCGACCGGCCAGGTGCTGCCCAGCGAGGCGCCCCGGCTGTCGTACACCCAGCGGGTTCCGGCCGGGGTGGTGGGCGTCATCGCCCCCTTCAACGCCCCGCTGATCCTCTCCATACGTTCCGTCGCCCCCGCTCTCGCGCTGGGCAACGGCGTTCTGCTCAAGCCCGACCCCCGCACCGCGGTCTGCGGCGGCCTCGCTCTGGCCGCCGTGTTCGCCGAGGCGGGACTGCCCGAGGGCCTGCTGCACGTCCTGCCCGGCGGCGCCGAGACCGGCCGGGCGCTCGTCGCCGACCCGGGCGTACCGGTCGTCTCCTTCACCGGATCCACGGGAGCGGGCCGCGCGGTCGGGGAGGCCGCGGGGCGCGCGCTCAAGCGCGCACACCTGGAACTGGGCGGCAACTCCGCCCTCGTCGTACTGGAGGACGCCGACCTCGAAGGCGCCGTCGCCCAGGCGTCCTGGGGTTCCTTCTTCCACCAGGGCCAGATCTGCATGACCACGGGCCGCCACCTCGTGCACGCCTCGCTCTACGACGAGTACGTCGAACGGCTCGCCGCCAAGGCCGAGTCCCTGGCCGTCGGCGACCCGCACCGGGAGAAGGTGCACCTGGGCCCGATCATCGACCAGGGCCAGCTCGCGAAGATCCACGGCCTGGTGGAGGCCAGCACGGCGAGCGGCGCGAAGCTCGCGGCGGGCGGCACGCACCGCGACCTCTTCTACCGGCCCACCGTGCTGGCGGGCGTCGGCGACGACACCCCCGCGTACGCCGAGGAGGTGTTCGGCCCGGTCGCACCGGTCCGCTCCTTCACCACCCTCGACGAGGCCGCGGCCCTGGCGTCGGCGAGCCCGTACGGTCTCTCCCTGGGCATCGTCACCCGCGACACCGCACTCGGGGTGCGGCTCGCGGACCGTATCCCCACCGGCATCGTCCACATCAACGACCAGACGGTGAACGACGAGGCGGTCGCGCCCTTCGGCGGCGTCGCGGCGTCCGGCACGGGGGCGCGCTTCGGCGGCGAGGCGAACCTGGAGGCCTTCACCGAACTGCGCTGGACGACGGTACGCCGCGAACCGGCGGACCACCCCTTCTAGGGGTGTTTCAGAAGTGACCTTCTGAGGTGCAGGCCCTCGTTCGTTCGTTGGCGCCGATGACGATGGAGCTTGGCAGCTCGGCGAACAAATAATCGGTTGCCCAGTGGCGATGGTGGTGGATCCAATGACCGGCATGATCACCCGGTAGCGCCCGCCGCGGCGAGACGTGATGAGCGCGAACCGCCGGCCCCGGCCGGCGCATGATCCGGGCGGACTGCGACCGCACCGTCCCAGGGGAGGAGCCACCCGATGAACACGCCACCATCGCCGTCCGGAGCGGAGCACACAGGCGGGTCGTCCGTCCGCCTGGGCGCTCTCGTACCGCTGACGCGGCCCGGCTGGGTCGAGGCGGGCCGACACCTGCTCGCAGGACTCGACCTGGCCGTTCGCGAGGTCAACGACGCTGGCGGGATCGACGGCAGACCACTGGAGCTGGTGGTCCGGGACACCGCGGCCGATCCCGAGCGGGCCGCGGCGGCCGTGGATGAACTGGCCCGCCTGGGCGTGGCCGCCGTGGCGGGCGAATACCACAGCGTCGTCGCCCGCGCCGGCGCCACCCGGGCCGACGCCCTCGGCGTGCCGTTCTTCTGCTCGTCCGCGGTGCTCGACGCGCTCACCGAGCAGCCCGACGGAGTGGGTCGCGCGCCTGGCCCCGGCCCAGTCCCACGGCTGGCGGATCTACGCGGACTTCCTCCTCGGCGCGGGCCGGCGTCGGATCGCCGTGGCGACCCAGCCGAGCGTCTACTGGGCGTCCGGGACCCGCGTCCTGCGGGACCACCTCGCTCCGCGCGGCGGCACTGTCGTCGAACTCGACACGAACGCGCTCACTCCCGAGGCCCTGTGCGACGCGCTCGTCGACCACGGCACGACGGCGCTCCTCCTGCTGGTCGGCCATCCAGAGCCGGCGGTGCCGATCGTCAGAGCCGTCCGGGGCGACCGGCGGCTCGCGGAGATCCTGATCGGCGCTCCGGCCGGACAACCGGAGTTCGCCGAATGGGCTGCGGTGCTGGGCGAGGACGGCGCCGGGATCCCGTTCCTGCGCTACCTGCCCGAGCGCCTCGGTCCGCTCGGCGAACGCGTTGGCAAGGAGCTCCGCGAGCGGCTGGGCGAAGCGCCCTCCTTCGTCGCCTTCGAGGGCTGGGACACCGTCACCGTCCTCGCCGACGTGCTGCGTTCCCACGGCACGGACCGGGCGGCCATCGCCGAGTCATGGCCGCGCGTGGCGGTCGAGGGCACCCGCGGGCCGATCCGGTTCTCCCGCGCGCCGGGCATCAGCGTTTGGCAATGGGCATGGACACCCATCCAAGTCGTTGATCGAGACCCGGCGGAGCCTGATCGCTTTCGGATCCTCCACGCCGGTTGAGAGAGCATGGAGGTCCGATTGCCCAGATCCGTCCGAGCTTGAGGATGGCTACCTGTCCATACGGGCTCTCAGCTTTGCGGCGGGGGCCACGACCGCATCCTCGGACTATGGTGCGGCAGTCGGCGCCCGGGTGCGTTGTGCTGGTCACAGCCACTCGTTGATGGCTGCGACCAGCACGGTCGCCTCGTAGCGGACGGCGAGCCTGTCGTATCTCGTGGCGACCGCGCGGTGGCGCTTGAGGCGATTGATTCCGCCCTCTACCGCGTGGCGTTCTTTGTAGTCGGCCTTGTCGAATTTCGGCGGTCGGCAACCGTGGGAGCCGCGTTTCTTACGGTTGGCGATCTGGTCGCGCTTCTCCGGAATCGTGCAGCGGATACCGCACTTGCGCAGGTAGGCGCGGTTCACTCGGGAGCCGTACGTCTTATCGGCACGAACCTTGTCCGGCCGGGTGCGCGGGCGCCCCGGCCCGAGCCTGGGCACCCGGATACGGTCCAGGACCACCGTGCCGTCCCGCTGCCAACGCGGAACAGCCCGTACACCGTCTCCCACGGGCCGTACCGCTCGGGCACGTCCCGCCACGGGGCACCAGCACGGGTGCGCCGGCTTGTGCCGTCTATCAACTGCCGCTTGGTGTGCACCGGTGGCCGTCCAGGCTTCTTCCCAGTGGGGAGCAGCGGCTCCAGCTCCGCCCACTGCACATTCGTCAGATCGTGCCTCCCCATGAAGTGGATCCTGACACATCAAGATCCACTTTTGGAACGCACCGTAGTGATGGAATATTCATAACTGCGCCGTTGGGCGCCTGCCCAGGCTTCAAACTGCGTGAGACATGCGGTGTTTGACGTGTGCGGATAAGTGGACAGTCCATCAAGTCGTGCAAATTGGGTGCCTTTTGATCTATTTCATCCCTTCAAATTGGTTGACATTCAGGGGTGGAATGTCGGACGTTCAGCCGTGACCCACCGATGCGCCACAGGGCCGGAGAGATGGCACGCAGATGACTTTCAGAGACAGGAACCCGAAGCCGGGGCGCGGGAGGCGCCCGGCGGCGCCTGCCGCGGTGACGACCCTGCCGGCGGCTCCGCCGGCAGGGCTGGGCGCGACCGGGACCGCGCAAGCGGCCACGGTGGACGCGGGCTCGTGGTATGAGCTGATCAACCAGGGCAGCGGCAAGGCGCTGGACATATCCGGAGCAAGTACTGCTGAGGGAACCGCCGTTCAGCAGTGGACCCGCAACGGCGGTGCCCATCAGCGGTTCCAGTTCGTCGACTCGGGCGACGGTTACTACCGACTGAAGGCCCAGCACTCGGGCAAGGTGCTCGACGTCCACGGCTGGTCCGGCGCCGACCACGCGGACATCGTGCAGTGGGGCGACACCAACGGCTCGAACCAGCAGTTCCGGCTGGAGGACTCGGCGGACGGTTACGTCCGTCTGATCAACCGTAACAGCGGCAAGGCCGTCGAGGTCCGGAACGCTGCCACCACGGACGGTGCCAAGGTTGTGCAGTTCACCGACTGGGGCGGCGCCAACCAGCAGTGGCAACTGGTCCCCGTGAAGAGCGTCTCGGAGCAGGTGCACACCGCAGGGCGGGTCAAGGACCTGGGGAAGACGGTGCAGTTCAGCTGGCCCGGGGTGTACTTCGAGGGCCGCTTCCGTGGGACCGGCCTCGGGGTGGTACTCGACTGCGCGGCCGCCGACTACGACGTCCAGGTCGACGGGGCCACCGTCGCCACCCTGGTCACACCCGGCGACACCACGCACTGGATCAACGGCCTGCGGGACGGCGAACACACGGTCCGGGTCGTCAAACGCAACGACACCCCGGGGGACACCAGCACATTCGGGGGCTTCGTCGCCGCGCCCGGGGGCGCCGTACTGAGCAAGCCGCGCCCCGGGACCGCCAGATCGAGTTCATCGGGGACTCCCTCACGGTGGGCTACGGCAATGTCTCGGGCACCCGCGACTGCAATCCGGAGCAGCTCAAGCGGAACACCAACACCGACGTGAGCTACGGCGCCCTCACCGCCCGGCAGCTGGACGCCGATTACCAGATCAACGGCTTCTCCGGCCTCGGCATGGTGCGCAACGTCGCCGGCATCTCCCCGGACGTCACGTACCGGACCTACTACGACCGCGCCCTGCTGAACGTGGACGGCGACGTCTGGCAGAACCCGGGGACGTGGCGCCCCCAGATCGTGGTGGTCAACCTCGGCTCCAACGACTTCTCCGACCTCACCCCCGGTGAACCGTGGACGCCCGACAGCCTCGCGGCCGCCTTCCGCATCGCCTACGGCGAGTTCCTCCGGAAATTGCGGACGCGCTACGGTGCCGGCACCACCCTCGTGGCCGTCGGCTTCGACGGAAACGCCGAGCATGTGCGGCAGGTGGTCGAGGCGCGCAACGATGCCGGCGACAGCGGGGTCCACTACTGGTTCCTCGATCAGTCGGGCCTGGACTTCCTCGGATGTGACCGGCATACCTCGGCTCACGACGACCGGGTGATCGCCGACCGGCTTGCCCCGTTCCTCAGCAGCCTGCCGACGGGATGGTGAGGGACATGACCACCCGTGAACCGGGCCAGGGACTGCTGCCCCCGCCGTCGCCTCCGGCACCCCCTGCGTGTCCTGCCGCTGGGCGACTCGATCACCTGCCCGGATGGCTTCCAGCACGGCCGTGAACTGCGGGCTGTCACCCCGCTGCCCGGCTGTGACCAGCAGCGACAACGGCCGCTGCCCTTGCTCACAGGCCAGGTGAATCTTCGTGGTCCAGCCGCCGCGGGACCTGCCCAAGCCGTGATCGTCAGGTTCGCTCCGGTGGCCGCCCGGCGGTTCCTTCTGTGCTTGGCCGTCCCGCCGGGCACCGGCCGCGTGCTGATGTGCCCGGCAGATCGGGGAGTCGACGTTCACCTCCCAGGTGATCAGCCCGACTGCGTCCACCCGCGCTTGCAGTCTGGTCAGTACCGACGACCAGACCCCATCGCGTTGCCAGCGGCGGAAGAGCCCGTAGACCGTCTGCCACGGACCGTACTCCGCCGGCAGATCCCGCCACGGGGCCCCGGTCCGAACCCGCCAGCGGATTCCATCGATCAGCTTCCGCCGGCACACCGACGGCCTGCCCAACACCACGACCGGCAGCAACGGGCACAACACTGCCCACTGGTCATCAGAAAGATCCCCTCGCCCCACACCGAGATCATCACGGCACGAGGCGAGACACTGGAACCACTTCTAAAACACGGCCGAGGAGCACCCCGCCCCGCCCCGCACCCGCACGGGGAAGGGCCCGGCCGCACATTCCGGCCGGGCCCTTCCCCGTGCTCTGCCACGTCTCAGCCCGCTTCCTGCGCGCCCTGCTCGCCCTGTGCCTGCTTCGCGTCCTCGACGGACTTGCGGACCTCGTCCATGTCGAGCTTGCGGGCCTGCCCGATCACGTCCTCGAGCGCCGCCTCGGGCAGCGCGCCGGGCTGGGCGAACACCGCCACGTTCTCGCGCACGATCATCAGGGTCGGGATCGAGCGGATCTCGAAGGCCGCGGCCAGTTCCTGCTGGGCCTCCGTGTCGACCTTGGCGAACACAAGGTCCTCGTGGCGCTCGGACGCACTCTCGAAGACGGGCGCGAACTGCCGGCAGGGACCGCACCAGGAAGCCCAGAAGTCGATGAGGATGAAGTCGTTCTCGCTCACGACCTGATCGAAGTTTTCCTTGGTGAGCTCGACGGTGGACATGGTGTGCTCCTCTTCCTGGCGTAGCGGGCGAAGCCGTCCCGCACAACGGCATGCGGGTTCGCCGTATTCCGCCTGCCCGGCTGGCCACGGCGCACACCTCGCACCAGACTGCGCCTATGACGAATGCAGCGGAGTACGACGTCGTGGTGGTCGGAGCCGGACCCGTCGGCGAGAACGTCGCGGACCGTGCCCGGGCGGCCGGGCTGAGCACAGCGGTGGTGGAGAACGAACTGATCGGCGGCGAATGCTCCTACTGGGCGTGCATGCCCAGCAAGGCGCTGCTGCGCCCGGTGACCGCACGCGCCGACGCGCGCCGCGTCCCGGGGCTGCGCCAGGCGGTGCAGGGCCCCCTCGACGTCGCCGAGGTGCTCGCCCACCGCGACTACTACGCGTCGAACTGGAAGGACGACGGCCAGGTGGGCTGGCTGGAGTCGGTCGGAGCGGACATCCACCGAGGCAGGGGCCGGCTCGCGGGCCCCCGGCAGGTGACCGTCGAGCCACCCTCGGGCGAGCGGTACACCCTCACGGCGCGGCACGCGGTGGCGGTGTGCACCGGAAGCCGGGCCCTCGTCCCCGACCTGCCGGGACTGGCCGGCGCGAACCCCTGGACCAGCCGCGAGGCGACCAGCGCCGGCAAGGTGCCCGACCGGCTCGTGATCGTCGGCGGGGGAGTGGTCGCCGTGGAGATGGCCACGGTCTGGCAGGCGCTCGGCTCCCGGGTCACCGTGCTCGTACGCGGAAAGGGCCTGCTGGCGAACATGGAGCCCTTCGCGGCGAGCTGGTCGCCGAGGCGCTGGACGGAAGCGGGCGCGACCGTACGGACCGGGACCTCCGTCGCCGCCGTCGAGCGCGACGGCGGCGACGGCCCGGTCACCGCCGTACTCGACGACGGCGAACGGATCGAGGCCGACGAGATCCTCTTCGCCACCGGCCGCGCCCCGCGCACCGACGACATCGGCCTGGACACGGTCGGACTGAAGCCCGGCTCCTGGCTGACGGTCGACGACAGCTGCCGGGTGGAGGGCAGCGACTGGCTGTACGCCGTGGGGGACGTCAACCACCGGGCGCTGATGACCCACGAGGGCAAGTACCAGGCACGCGTCGCGGGCGACGCCATCGCCGCCAGGGCCCACGGCAAGCCCCTGGACACCGCACGCTGGGGCGCCCACTCCGCCACCGCCGACCACGCCGCCGTACCCCAGGTCGTCTTCACCGACCCCGAGGCGGCGGCGGTCGGCCTCACGCTCGCCCAGGCCGAGGCGGCGGGGCACCGGGTGCGGGCCGTCGACTACGACATGGCGTCGGTATCGGGCGCCGGCCTGTACGCCGACGGCTACCGGGGCCGCGCCCGCATGGTCGTCGACCTGGACCGCGAGACCGTACTCGGCGCCACCTTCGTGGGCCCGGGGGTGGCCGAGCTGCTGCACTCGGCCACGGTGGCGGTGGCGGGGGAGGTCCCGATCGCCCGCCTGTGGCACGCGGTCCCGGCGTATCCGACGATCAGCGAGGTGTGGCTGCGGCTTCTGGAGACGTACCGGGGCTGAGCACGCGGATCCCGGTTCGAGCGGGCGGGCCACGACGACGCGCCGGCCTCGACGCGGTAGTCCCGCCGGCCGGCCGCCGGGAGCGGGCACCCGTCGTGAAAACGGGTTGCCCGGTGATCGGCCGGCTGGGAGGCTGCCGGTCATGTCCGACAACAGAACCAGCGGTTCGCAGGCGGTGGCCGGGGTGGCCGGAGCGGCCGGGGTGGCCGCCCTTTTCTCCCGGGGGCGGCTGACGGCGATCCCGCGGAAGGCGGCCCGCCGCGAGCAGTTGCTCGTACACCTGGCGCAGACGCTGTTCGAGCGGGACCGGGCGTACAGCGAGCGCGAGGTCAACGAGGCGCTGCTCACGGTGCACGAAGACTGTTCGGCGCTGCGCCGCCACCTGGTCGTGGCGGGCCTGCTGGACCGCCCCAGGGACGGCAGCAGCTACCGGCGGACCCGGTAGCCGGTCGTGACGTCCCCGGGGCAGGACCCGGACGTCAGGCCGGGGGTGCGGGCTTGAGGACGGCGAAGGTCGCGCCGAAGGGGTCGGCGAGCCAGGCGATCCTGCCCACGTCCGGGACGTCCGCGGCGGGCATGACGACCGATCCGCCACTCGCCCGGCACCTGGTGACGGTCTCGTCCACGTCCTCCACGGCGAAGTACGGAATCCAGCGCGCCTCCCCGGTCTCGCTCTGGAGCGGGGCGACGCCGCCGAACGACGTTTCCTGCTGGTCGCCTTCGGCGGTGGAGAGCACGGTGTACGTCATGCCCGGCGCCTCCAACTCCTGCGATCGCCAGCCGAACAGCGAGCCGTAGAAGCCGAGGGCGGCCGCCGGATCACCGATGTGCAGCTCGGCCCAGCACAAGCTGTTGTCGTCGGAGACCTTCTCCAGCCCCTTGACGGCGGCCGGCTGCCATACGGCGAACTCCGCGCCGCCCGGGTCGGTCAGACAGGCCATCCGTCCGGCGTCCATGACGTCGAGGGGCTCCACGCGGGCGGTCCCGCCGCCCTGTTCGGCCGCCCGGACCGTGGCATCGGCGTCGGACGTCCGGAAGTACACCGTCCAGGCGGAACCCGCCCCCTCCTCCGTCAGCGGCCCGAGGGCGGCTACCGTCCTGCCGTCCTGCTGGAAGAAGCCGTACCCACCGGCGTCGGGGCCGGCCGACCGGAAGTCCCATCCGAAGACCTGGCCGTAGAACGTGGCGGCTGCCGAGATGTCGGGGCTGCCGAGGTCGAGCCAGTTGGGGGATCCGGTGACGAAGTCGGTGCTGAGCATGGTGGGGCGCCCTGCCTCTCTGGAGGTTTGCCGCGGGGTGTCGACGGAGCATCTGCCACCCTTGCCGATCGCCTCCACGGGGCTTCAGCCATCGCATTCGCAGGGATCCGGTTTCATCCGCATGGACCAGCGGACCGGCGGACCGGCCGACCGATGGGCCAACGGGCCGGCAAGCCGGCGGTCAGGCGGTCCGGTCGCGGCGGTCCGGTTCCCGGCCCGGTTCGTGGCCGGGCCGCGCGCGAGGCACCAGCGCCGGGGCGACATGGCCGAGTACGGTCTCGCGGTCCACCACGACACGGGCCACGTCGTCCCGGCTCGGCACCTCGTACATCACGTTGAGCAGGATCTCTTCGAGGACGGTGCGCGCCGCCCGGGCGCCGGTACGGCGCAGCAGCGCCTGGTCGGCGATCGCGCCGAGAGCGTCCTCGGTGAACTCCAGCTCCACGCCGTCGATTTCGAACAGTCGCCGGTACTGCTGGATCAGCGCGTGGCGCGGCTCGGTGAGGATCCGTACCAACGCCGCCCGGTCCAGCGGCTGCACGACCGACACCATCGGGAGCCGGCCGACGATCTCCGGGATCAGTCCGAACTCCAGCAGGTCCTGGGGCATGACGCCGGCGAAGGGGTCCTCCCCCTCCCGGTCCTTCCCGGTGGTACGGACCGGGGCGCCGAACCCGATGCCCCGGTGGCCGGCCCGCTGCTCGATGATCCGCTCCAGACCGGCGAACGCGCCGCCGACGATGAACAGCACGTTGCTCGTGTCGAAGGGGATGAACTCCTGCTGCGGATGTTTGCGGCCGCCCTGCGGCGGCACGCTCGCGACCGTGCCCTCCAGGATCTTCAGGAGCGCCTGCTGTACGCCCTCACCGCTCACGTCGCGCGTGATCGACGGGTTGTTCTCGCTCTTCCGGGCGATCTTGTCGATCTCGTCGATGTAGATGATCCCGGTCTCGGCCTTCCTGACGTCGAAGTCGGCGGCCCGGATCAGCTTCAGCAGGATGTTCTCGACGTCCTCGCCGACGTACCCGGCCTCCGTCAGCGCTGTCGCGTCGGCGATCGCGAACGGGACGTCGAGCATCCGGGCGAGGGTCTGGACGAGGTACGTCTTGCCGCATCCGGTCGGGCCGATCAGCAGGATGTTGGACTTGCCGAGTTCGGTCTCCTCCGGTCCGCCGACCGCCGCGCCGATGCGCTTGTAGTGGTTGTGGACCGCCACCGCGAGCGCCTTCTTGGCGTCGTTCTGCCCGACGACGTACTGGTCGAGGAAGGCGTGGATCTCCCGGGGTGCCGGCAGCTCTTTCGGCCCACCGCCTCCGGCGGCCCCGTCCAGGTCCTCCGCGATGAGTTCATTGCAGAGACCGACGCATTCGTCGCAGATGCAGATCCCGCCGGGGCCCGCGATGAGCTTCTTGACCTGCTTCTGGCTCTTCCCGCAGAACGTGCACTTCAGCAGGTCGCCGCTGTCACCGATGCGTGCCACTCGGAAACATCCCTCGCTCTCGTCGAATGCTGAAACCATATGACGTCATCATCTGGATGGTAACGGTATCTTGAACCGACACGGACGGCAACGCGCAGGCAAGTGAGGACCATGGGCCGGCTCAGCAGGGCGGAGCTGCAGGAGCACAACCGCGCCAGGGTGCTCGAAGCGGCGAGGAACGAGTTCGCCGAACGGGGCTTCCCGGCAGCCAAAGTGGACGCCATCGCCGAGCGCGCCGGGCTGACCCGTGGCGCGGTGTACTCCAACTTCCCCGGCAAGCGGGCGCTGTACTTCGCGGTCCTGGCCGACCTCGCCGAACACGTACCCGCGCCCCCGCACCCCGCGCCGGGCCGCACCCGCCCCGAGGTGCTCGGCGCGCTCGCCCGCGCCTGGGTCGCCGGACTGCCGCTCGCCGGCACCGGCAGCGGCGATCGGCACGGAGCGCCCCGGCTGGGCAGGCACCTGATGTCCGAGGTCCTCTCCGAGGAGCGGATCCGGCGGCCGTTCGCCCAGCTGATGAAGCTGGACGCGGTCCTGCTCGGGCTGGCTCTGGAGGGACTGCGGCGGCCCGATGCACCGCCCGGCCGCCTGGTGCGCGTCGCGGAGGCCGTCCTCACGACGCTGCACGGCGCGAGTCAGATGGCCGACGCGGCCCCCGGTTTCATCGAGCCCTTCAACATCGTCAGCGCCTGCGAGCGGCTGGCGGACCTCGCTCTCGACGACACGTGGCCCCCGCCGCACCTCCCCTACATCCCGCAGGCACGCCCGGCCGACGAGCCGTGGTCCCCGCCGCCCGCGACGGACGCCGTACGCGGCGGGCCGGCGCGGCTGGCGGACGACGGCGTGGTGGCGATTCTCGGGCTGCACCGGCTCGAAGCCGCCGAGGAAGCGGTACGGGCCGCACCGCCGGGGGCCACGGTCACCGCCGTCCTGGTCACCGGTGAACCGGCCGAACTGGCACCACTGGCACGCTGGCCGTCGCCGGGCTGTCCGGCTGCCTGCGCCAGGCGTTCCCGCCGTCGGCGTGGCCGGGGCTCCAGGTGGTGCACGACGTGTCGGGCGCCCTCGCCGAGGCGGCCGGGGTACCGGCGGTCAGCGACGGCACCGAGGCCGCCGTCCGTGTCGCAGGGGGCCGGATCGTGGCGCGCGCCGACGGCCGGGGCGCCTGCCACGCGGCTGCCGCGGCGGAGGGGACCACCCCAGGGGCCGGCCGTGCTCGCCCGGACGGGAGTCGCCGTTCATGACGGCGGAAGCCGCCTGACAGAAGCTGTCCGCGGAGAGCGGAGAACCGGCCGTACGATCCCTCCGCGCGCCGTCGGCCCAGTCCGAGGCTCGTGACGCCGAACAGCCCGGAGCGGTCGGTCTGCGGGACCGGTCCCGTGTGCATCCGTGCGGCCCCGAACGAGGGTGCTGGGCCGAACTGCTCCATGAGGCGCACGGCCGCCGTGCGGGTGTCCGGCACGCCGCTCCACCGGCCCACCCGGTGGAGCGGCCGCGAGGGTGCCCACCGGGGCGGCGGCCGTCCCGGCCGCTCGGCGCAGGGCAAACCGATGCGCGGCGCCGAGCCGGCAGAGCCGCCGTGCCGACGCGGTGGCCTCCGGCTACTCGGCGCGTGCCGACGGCCCAGGTGCCGGGCGAACCAGTACCGGGCCAGGTCGGCGACCTGGCCAACGTCCCCGGTTCCTCGAAGAGATGCGTGGCGCCCGGGACGATCTCCAGGCGGTTCTCGCAGCGCAGCTTTGCCTGGGCCCGCTGGTTGAGATCGAGTACCAGAGTGTCCCGGCTGCCCACGATGAGCAGGGTGGGCGCCCGTACGTCACCCAGTCGCGGCCCCGCGAGGTCGGGCCGGCCGCCGCGTGAGACCACGGCGCCGACCTCCGTGCCGGTGTCCGTACCGGCGGACGCAGCGGCCCGCAGCGCTGCCGCGGCCCCGGTGCTCGCCCCGAAGTAGCCGATCGGGACGGACACGCGGCGGTGCAGCCAGCGGGTGGCGTCCCCGAGCCTGCCGGCCAGGGTTTCGATGTCGAAGACGTTCGCCCGGTCGGCTTCCTCCGCGGGCGTGAGCAGGTCGAACAGCAGGGTGCCCAGGCCCGCCCGGTTCAAGGCCGCCGCCACCGACCGGTTGCGCGGGCTGTGGCGGCTGCTGCCGGAGCCGTGGGCGAACATCACGACTGCCCCGGCACCCCCCGGCAGGGCGAGGTCCCCGGACAGCCGGACCCCGCCGGCGTCCACCTCGACCTCCTCGGCCCCCTCCGCGGCCTTTCCCCGGGCCTGCGCCGCCTGTGCCAGCTGCGCGACGACCTCTTCGTCGGAGGTCTGGGTGAAGTTCTCGTACCACTCGCCGACAGCACGGAACATCTGCGGCACGGACAGGCACACGACGTCGTCCGCCTCGTGCTCAGCCGGGCGACCGCGTCGGGTGCCGCCACCGGCGCGGCCAGTACCACGCGGGCCGCGCCCTGTGCCCGTACGACCTCGCAGGCGGCCGCCGCCGTGGCACCGGTCGCGATCCCGTCGTCGACCACGACGGCCGTCCGCCCGTGGAGCGCGCCGCGGCCGGTCGCCGCGGAACCGCCGTGCCCGCCGTTCCAGTTCCGCCTCCTCGGCGCGTTCGACCGCCACGAGGGCCTCCTCCCGGAGACCGCTGCGGCGGACGATGTCGTCGCTGATGACCCGGGCCCCGCCCTCGCCGATGGCGCCGAAACCCAGCTCACGGTGGTACGGGACTCCGAGTTTGCGTACGACGACCACATCGAGGGGTGCGCCGAGCGTCCGTGCCACCTCGAAGGCCACCGGAACCCCGCCCCGGGGCAGGCCCAGTACGACGGGTCCTTCCGCCTTCAGGTGCCGCAGGGCCAGGGCGAGACGCCGTCCCGCGTCGACGCGGTCGGTGAACAGCACGGTGGTTCACCCCCAAACCAGGGGAGACGGAAACCGCATCCATTTCTTTCGAAAAAACCCCACTTGCGACTGTTTCGCAAGTCGGCGGCGCCGGGCCGCACCGGTTGCGGCTCCCCCTTCCGGGGGTCAGGATGGCCCTGACCCAAAGGTGACTATCGCTCACTCTTCGTGTTCGGGGGTCGTTGCTGCAACGAGGTGAAGCATGTGAGCCTCGCGGTGAGGAGCCACGGCCATGACACTTTCCACCGACCGGTATTACGCGGTCGAACTGCACGTATCGGCGGAGCGCGTCTCGCAGATCCGGCGCATCGTTGCCGCACACCTGCGGTACTGGAATCTCGAGCTGCACATCCAGCCCGTGTGCAGGGGTGTCGAGGAACTTCTGGCCAACGTTCACCGGCATGTCGGCGACGACAGCCGGTGCGTGGTCGAACTGCGCTGGACCGGCAGGCACCTGACGGCTTCGGTGGCCGACAACGGCCCTCCGATGCCGCGCCTGGTGTCCGCCGGCGGAGGCGGTCTGGCCATTGTCGCGGCCCTGTGCGACAGCTGGGGCACCTGCGGTACCGCAGACGGCAAGGTCGTGTGGTTCACGCGGCGCGTGGAGGACGCGCGCAACAGCCCGTGCTGGCCGCGCACGCCGCCTTCCGGGCGTGGGTGACGCGAAGGAGTACCCGGCCTCCGCGCCCGCCCCCGCCCTCG
>RHMC01000052.1 GCA_003719395.1 Streptomyces altiplanensis | reverse complement strand
TCCGGTCCGGCGCCGGGGCCGGCCGGATCGGGCCGGGCCACCCGCCCGGCCCCGTCCGCGTCCCGGTCCTCCTCCGGGGGGCCGCCGGGGACACCCGTCGGCGTACGGCCCGGCGGAAGCCACCGGGCCAGCCAGACGCCTCCGCGACCTCCTCGGCCGTGGGGTCGAGGCCGCCGCTCCTCAGCCTGCCGACAAGTTCCCCCAGGTCCATCCGGTCCTCACCTCGGGCGGTCGAGTGGCCGCATGAGCATTTCGGCGATGCGTTCCCGCGTGACGCGCTCCGCGCGAGGGGCGTGCTGGGTGAGGTAGAGCGCGTTGAGGAGCTGGTCGGCGGCGATGACCTCGCCCGGTGCGCGGCCCAGGAACCGCTCGATCAGATCCCGCCCCTCGATCGCCGCGTCACTGCCGAGGTGCGCCTCGACCATGGCGGTGAGCTGTTCCTCGCCGGGCGGTTCGAGCTCCAGCTGAATGCAGCGGCGGAGCAGCGCGGCGGGGAAGTCCCGCTCGCCGTTGGAGGTGAGGACGATGAACGGGAAGGTCGTGCAGCGGACCCGGCCGCCGCGCACGGCCGCCTTGCGGCCGTCGTCGGTCAGGACGTCCACGACCGGCTCGCGGTCGGCGATGCGCTCCAGCTCGGGAATGGCGAACTCGCCCTCTTCCAGGGCGTTCAGCAGGTCGTTGGGCAGGTCGAGGTCGCTCTTGTCGAGTTCGTCGACGAGCAGCACCCGCGGCTGTTCGGACGGCAGCAGCGCGGTGCCGAGCGGCCCGAGGCGTACGTACGAGCCAATGCTCGAGGGCGCCGAGGGGGCCGGGGCGGCCGCCCCGGGTACGCCCTGCGCCCGTTCCAGCTGCACGTCCTGGAGGCGCCGATGGCGTCGTAGCGGTAGAGCCCGTCCTGGAGCGCGGAACGGCTGACGATGGGCCAGCGCAGGACACGGCCGAGGCCGAGTTCGTGCGCGACGGCCTGCGCCAGGGTGGACTTCCCGGTGCCCGGGTTGCCCGTCACCAGCAGCGGACGGCGCAGATACAGCGCCGCGTTGACCGCGTCGACCTCGGCGGGCCTGGGGTGGTGGTTCTCCACCAGACGGCGCTGGACGCCGAGTCTGCGGGCGGCGCTGGGGTCGGCGGCCGCGGGGTCGGCGGCGTCCGCGTCCGGTCCCACAGCGGCGAAATCACGCCACGGAGGCGGGCCGGGTAACCGCTGGACTCCGTCGTGCGGCATTCCCGCGCCGCGATAGATCCGCCAGTCTGTCACTGAGTTTCACCTCGCGGGTAGGTGGGAACGGAGCCGGTTCCGACGGTCGTGCGGCTGTCGGGGCTGCCGAGGTTATCGCTGAAGTCCCGCTCTGCCGACCCGGGTTCCGGCCCGGTCCCCGGGAACCGTCCGGGCGTTCGAGGCCCGTCCCGACGGGCCGTCATGTTCCGGGCCGGACTGCTGCTGCTCACCCTCAGCGGCACACCGTCGTACGGCGGGCGGTCGGGCGGGTCGAAAAGTACGGCCATGGAGCCGGCCCAGGCCGCTTCCGAGACCGTGTCGGGTGTGGCGTCGGGGTCCATGGAGATGATGCGCAGGGCACGTATGTGCCGGTGCAGTCCGTCCACGCCGTCGGCGCGTGCCAGCAGTTCGTCGGCGCGCGTCTGGAACTCCCGGCAGTCGCTGTGGTCCCGGCCGCATCTGCGCCACAGTGCGAGCGGGTGCCCGGCGGCGAGCGCGGCGGCCATCGCGTCGAGCCCGTCACCGCTGCCGACGGGCCCGCAGTACACGGGCACGGTGCCGTCCCCCGCGTCGGACAGCCTGGCGTACGCGGCCCTGCGGGACTCCCGGCGGCGCCGGGGCCGTGCCCGGACGCGGGGACCTCGCCGCGCAGCGGCACGACGCTGAGCTGGCCCGCGGACGGCGGCCTTCCAGCGGCGGCGCCATTCGGGGCTCGCGGGGGCGGTCGCGGCGCCTGCGGTCCCGTATGACGACGATGCGGCGCTCCCCCAGCGCCATGCTGTGCTCGTCGAAGACCTCGTCCTCGGGCGACAGCCGCCAGGTGTCGAGGGGTTCGTCGAACAGCTCGCGCGGCAGCAGGGCCTCGACCGCCGCGAGGTGCTCCCCGCTGTCCCCGCGGCGCAGGGCGTCGGCGAGCGGCTCGCGCAGGGTCTCGCGGAGGCGGGAGCGGGGCACACCGCGGTCGTCGCCGTACAGCGGGCTGACGGTCCGCCCCTCGTAGAGGAGCTTGACGCGCCACGGGTAGCGGTCGCCGTAGTGCACCGGGTCGATCTCGACGAGCACGTCGGCGCGGGCCTGCCCGGCCGGGCGCTCCCGTACGGACCCGAACGTGGGCCCGGGATCCGCGCCGGGCCCCGGCTCCGCCCCGGATCCCGGCCCGGGCGCGTCCTCCTCACGGAGGTCCAGGACCTGCGCGATCGCCTCGCGGATCGCCTGGTGCGCCGACTCGCCCTGGGTGGTGATCCACTCACCGAGCCCGGCGAGAGCGGCCCGGTGGGGGCTTCCGGACCCGTCACGGTCCCGCTCCCGGCTCGCGAGGTGCCTGACGACCTTGGCGGCGTACAGCAGCACCGCGTCGACGTCGAGGTCGTGCCCGCCCTCCTGGCCGCGCAGGTCGTACAGCAGCCCGGCGCCGTCGCGCCAGGTGCGCGGGTCGTGTTCGACGGGTGACTGGTAGTCGCGGTGCAGCACACGGCGTTTGACGTCGTCCGCGAGGGTCATGACCTCGCCGGGCCCGGTGGGCGGCGGCAGTTCGGCGAACCGGCCGAAGAGGTGCGCGCGCACGGCGGGCCCGAACCCGGGGGCGCCCTTGGCCCGCAGGCCGGCCTGCGCCCTGGTCCAGCCGCCGGCCGTGGTGCTGCGGAACCGGCGCAGGTGGCGGCGGTCGAGCTCGCGCAGGACGGTGTGAGGATGCCGCCGCCCGGCAGGTCGTGCAGGTCGCGCAGGGCCGTGATGGGCACGGCGGCCCCCTCGTGCTCCGCCCGCCCCTTGTTCATGCCGATGACGGCGCCGTGGACCAGGTCGACGACGGGGCCTCCCGAGCAGCCCTCGACGGGCAGACTGCCGCGCAGCAGCAGCGCCTTGCCGTCGGTGGCGTGGGCCCGGCCGACGCCGTGCCGTATGCCGAGGTCGCCGGTCTCCCTGGACCAGCCGTGCAGGCTCACGTCGGCGGGGACGGCCGGGGGCCGCTCACCGAGCCAGACGCAGGCGGCGTCCCGCGCGTCCGGGACGCGGACCAGTGCGATGTCGGGGAACTCCCAGTGGTACGGGGGCTCTTCGGGGTCGGCGGGCCGCGGCTTGGCAAGGACGACCTCGCCCGTGGTCACGCCGCCCTGCCACGTGATGCCCAGTGCGCGCTCTCCCCTCCACACCGCGGCCTCCCCCTTTCCCACGACATGGGCGCAGGTCAGCACCCAGCCGGGGGCGATGAAGAAACCACTGCCCCAGTAGTGGGCGCCGTGCGGGTCATACCCGCCTCCGGGCGCGGCAATGCGTACGAGCGAGGGGCGCACCATCTCGTCGAAGGGGTTCACGGCGCGCTCATACCGCGCCGGGGGCGGTCGGCCGGGGCACGGACACCGGCCCTGCGCCCGGCCCCGGATCCGGTCCCGCGCCCGTGCCCGGGTCCGCGACCGGGTCCGCGACCGGTTCGGTCCAGGTCAGGGACACGGATACGGACGCCGTGCCTCCGCCGTCCGCGAGGACCCCGATCACCTTGCCGGACTGCGCGGACAGTTCGATACCGAAGGTCACGGCGACCTCGACGGGGGCGGTGGGGCGCAGCCCGGCGCGCAGCGACTGCACCACGCCCTGGACGACGTCGGTCAGCCCGCCCGCCATGGAGACGACCCGGTCGCCGATCCCGGTGTCCCGGAAGCCGCCGCCCCGGTCCAGTTCCTGCACCTCGCTGACACGGGCCCAGACGACGGTCCCGTCGTCGAGCCGAACCTGTGCGATCCCATTGGCCACAGCGTCCCCCGCTCCCCCACGCGATGAATGGTGAAGGGTAATCGCTGCCGGGTACGAGCGCGAGGTCCCGGGGATCAGTGCCTATCCTGGCTTGGAACAACCGCTGTCCACCCCTGTCCACCCCACGGAGCACCACCTTGTACTTCACCGACCGAGGCATCGAGGAGCTGGAGAAGCGGCGCGGCGAGGAGGAAGTCACCTTCGAGTGGCTCGCCGAGCAGCTGCGTACGTTCGTCGACCTCAACCCGGACTTCGAGGTCCCCGTCGAGCGCCTCGCGACCTGGCTGGCCCGCCTGGACGACGAGGACGAGGACGAGTAGCTCCTCGCCTCACCGGTCGCGGGCGCGCGCCCGGCCGGCGCGCATCCGCTCGTACGCCAGGCCCAGCGCGCCCTGCGCCACCAGCACCGCCCCCGCGAACGTCCAGCCGCCGCTGCGCCGCCGCAGGCCCCACAGGGCGAGCGGGACACCGGCCGCCAGCTGGGCCGCGATCAGCACGCGGGTCCCGGGGCCGCGCGTCCAGGGGCCGGCGGGGCCGCCGGTGGAGCCGTCCTCGGCCGTGCCCGCTTCCGTACGGACCGCATCGCACCGGCCCTGCCACTCGACCGGTTCCGTGTCCGGCTGCGCCAGCGCCGCCTCCCGCAGCCGGGCGGCCGGTTCGCCGGGGGCCAGGCCCGCGGGGAGCGCGAGGCCCGAGCGGACAGCTCGGCGATCACACCGAGCAGGCGGGCCCTGGCGTCCGCGTCGGGGTCGGGCCGGGTGAGCGCCTCCAGGGCCTCCATGTCGAGCACCGGGTCGAGCCCGAGCCGTGCCGCGAACGTGCGCATCGCCTCGTCCTCGCCCGCCGGCGTGCCGTCCGCCAGCCATACGTAGCCGACCTGGCGCCGGAAACCCGAAGCGAGCGTGAAGCCGGCCCAGTCCGCGTCCCACCACAGGGCGAGGACCGGCCAGCTGACGCCGACGGCGAGCGCCGTGGCCCAGCCCGCCAGCACCCGGTCGACCGGCTCACCGCCGTCCAGCCACGGCCTGCCCTCGGGTACGAGCACGCTCCACCGCTCCGCAGAACCGCTCCTGCCGCTCCGCTCACCGGCCGGGGCCAGCAGCAGCTGCTCGCGCAGCAGACGGGCTGCGGGGCGTACCGCATCGGGCTCGGCCCCGCACAGCAGCAAGGCCCCCGCGGGCCCGGATCCGGATGTCGCGTCCATGCCCTCACGCTAGGGCACTTTGCCCGCATTCGGCGCGTATGAGTGGGCTGCCCGCGTCGATGCGTCCCTTGACTTCGGAGAGCCGCGATATATCGTGTTTATTCGTAGACGCGATATGTTGCGTCTGTCCAGTCAGATGGGGAGGGCAGCATGACAGAGCCGACGTGGGCGGTCGCCGAGCCGCGAAAACTCACCTTCGAGGACCCGGTGACGGCACTCAGCGTGCGCATCGTCAACGGGACGGTGAACGTCGTCGGCGTCGAGGAGGGTCCCGCCCGCCTCGAAGTGTCCGGGATCGAGGGCCCGCCGCTGACCGTGACCCACCGGGACGGCATCCTCACCGTCGCGTACGAGGACCTGCCCCGGCACGACTTCCTCAAGTGGCTCGACCCCAAGAACCGGCAGCGCAGCGCGGTCGTCTCCCTCGCCGTCCCCGCCGGGACCTCCGTCGAGGTCGGCGTGTTCGGCGCCGGCGCGTCGTCTCCGGGATCCGCGGACGTACGGCCGTGCGCGGCATCAGCGGCGACACCACCCTCGTCGGTCTCTCCGGCGCCGTCCGCGCCGACACGGTCTCGGGCAGCCTGGAGGCCCAGGGCGTCACCGGCAGCCTCCGCTTCCACTCCGTCTCCGGGAACCTGACCGTGGTCGACGGCTCCGGTTCCTCCGTACGGGCCGACTCCGTCAACGGCGACATGGTCGTCGACGTGGCCCCCGCCGGGAAACCCACCGACATCGCCCTGACCACGGTCTCCGGCGGGGTCGCCATCCGTCTGCCGCACCCGGCCGACGCGACGGTCGAGGCGAACACGGCGAGCGGCTCCCTCTCCAACGCCTTCGAGGGCCTGCGGGTCAGCGGCCAGTGGGGCGCGAAGAGGATCACGGGCAGGCTGGGCACGGGTGACGGCCGGCTGCGCGCGACGACCGTCTCCGGCGCCATCGCCCTGCTGCGCCGCCCGCCGGCCGGCCAGGACCCGCACGGCGCGGAGGCCGACGGCGCCCCGCCCACGGGCACCCCGCCCACGGACACCCCGCTCACTCACACCCCGGCCGACAAGAAGGTGCTCTGACATGCCTCCCGTCTTCGCCCACGGCCGTCTGCGCCTGTACCTCCTCAAGCTGCTCGACGAGGCTCCGCGCCACGGTTACGAAGTGATCCGCCTCCTGGAGGAGCGTTTCCAGGGCCTGTACGCCCCCTCCGCCGGCACCGTCTACCCGCGCCTCGCCAAACTGGAGGCCGAGGGCCTGGTCACCCACGCCACCGAGGG
Source organism: Streptomyces altiplanensis (assembly GCA_003719395.1). Taxonomy (GTDB): domain Bacteria; phylum Actinomycetota; class Actinomycetes; order Streptomycetales; family Streptomycetaceae; genus Streptomyces; species Streptomyces altiplanensis. The sequence continues at coordinate 35,692 of RHMC01000052.1, read as the reverse complement.
CGGCCGCAAGGTCTACTCGATCACCGACGCGGGCCGCGCCGAACTGGCCGGCCGCGGCGGTGAACTGGCGGACCTGGAGCTGGAGATCCGTGAGTCGGTCTCCGAGCTGGCCGCCGAGATCCTCGACGACGTACGCGGCGCGGCGGGCAACCTGCGCCGCGAGATGCGGGCCGCCGCGAGCGAGACCCTGCCGCGACACCGCGTCGCAGCCCGGGGGGAGCGGCCGCGAGGGCGCGTTCGGCGACGGGCTCGGCGACAGCGAGGCGTGGCACGCGGCGAAGGAGGAGCTGCGCAGGGCGAAGCAGGAGTGGAAGGAGCAGGCGCGCCGCGCGAAGGACGAGAGCCGCCGCGCCCGCGAGGACGCGCAGCAGGCGCGCCACCAGGCCCAGCAGGCCCAGGAGAAGGCGCAGGAGCAGATGCAGCGGATCGCACAGCGGGTGCAGGAGCAGGTGCAGGACCACTTCGCGCGGGGTGACTGGCCGAAGGGGGTACGGGAGGGTGTCGGCGAGGTCACCAAGGAGTTCGGCTTCTTCGGCGGCCGGCCGCAGCCCGGGCCGGAGCGGGACGCGGCGCCGGACACCGGGCCGGTCACGGAGCCTGCCGAGGCCGAGGCCCGCGCGCACGGACGCGCCCGCGGAGCCCGAGTGGGCCCAGGAGCCCCCGTCCGGAGACCCGGCCCGCGACCTGGAGCGCCTCCTGGACCGCTTCCGCGACGACATCCGCGACGCGGCCCGCGACCGGGGCGTGACGGAGGACCAGATCCGCGAGGCACGCCGCCACCTGTCCACAGCGGCGGCCCACATCGGCGCGGTCCTGCGGAACCCGGAGGTCTAGGGCGCTTCCCGCGCGTCCCCCTCGCCCTCCTCCTCGCGGGCGCCTTCCTCCGGGCCGTGCCACGGCCCGGAGGGGAAGCCCCGGGCGGCCGGCACGGCTAGCAGCTCGATGGCGGCGACCAGCGGGAGGGGCGCGACGGCCAGGGCGAGGGCCGCCGTCGCGAGCCCCGGGCGGATGTCGCGCTTGGCGCGGAAGCCGAGGAACGCCGTGAGGGGCGGCAGTACGCACAGCACGAGGAAGCTCCAGTGCCAGCCCTCCTCCCCGGCGAGGAAGAACAGGAGCGCCAGGTACGCGGGGACGGTCATGAGGGCCCCGAAGCGGACCTTCGAGAGGAACGTCTCCAGGCTGTCGATGTCACCGTACGGGAAAGGCATATGGGGTCCGTCCTCCCTAGACCGCGGCGTGGTCGTAGCCGCTGGAGGCTACCTCGGGGAAGCCGTCCGCCGCCGAGAAGCCGTTCACCGCCGCGGACATCACCAGGCCGAGCGCGGTCAGGGCCATCTGCATCTGGTTGAAGCTCTGCGCCGCGTCGGACCACATCTTCATGATCCGCAGCGCCTGCGCCGCGGCCAGGGCGAACATGGCGGCCGACGCCACCTGCCCGCCGACCGGAATCAGATTGGCGGCCTGGGCGGCGGCCAGGTTGACCAGCCAGGTGACCAGGGCGTCGCAGAACATGACCATGAAGGACTTCAGGAACTCGGCGAACTGGAACGCCAGCTGCGCCGCCTGCTGGTAGCTGGTCTGCAGGGAGTCGAAGGTGTCCTTGAACTCGGCGAGTTTCTTCGTGAACTCGTCGAAGTACACCCGGGCGGCGTCCGAGGCGTTCCCGTTCCAGGTCAGGGCGACGTTCCCGGTGCCCTTCCTCAGGTTCGCGGCCACCGCGTCGCAGAACCCGCCGAGGCTTCCCCACACGTCGGCGCAGTCGTTGTACTTGTTCCAGTCCCCGAGGATCCAGTTGTTCAGCTCGCCGAAGGGATCGAAGCCGAAGAGCAGCTTGGACGCCTCGACCGCCATGGCCGAAGGGCTGCCGAGGTCGAGGATGCTGCCGAGGGTCTTCTGGATCGGGTTCATGTTGTACTCGTCGGCGTGCCCCTGGCCGTACTGGACCAGCGGGTTGCTGCTTTCGGACGGTGTCTTCAGGAGGTCCGCTGCGCTGCTCGCGTCGGAGAAGTCGCCCGCGTTCCCGCCGTCCGGCGGGGAACCGGCTCCCTTGGACCCGGGGAAGGTGGCGTCCATCTTCGACGCCTCGCCCTGGTCCGTCTCGCGGTAGTACTTCGCGGACTTGGACAGTTCCTGCGCCGAGGTGCCGAGGACCCTCTGCACTTTCTGCAGAGCCTTCTTGGCTTCGCTCACGTACCTGTCGTGGTCGCCCGCGACCAGGTCCCAGAGCTGTCCGCCCGCCACCTTGTCGATCTGCGCGTTGCCCGTGAACGCGACAGCCTGCGTACTGCCGTCGGCGGCGCGTCCGACGAGCTTCGAAAAGCCGTCGATCGCGCCCGGCTCCACCCGAAAGCCCACCGTCTGCTCCTGCCCCTGGAAAGTTGGTGTGTGGGGGGACGCCGTCCCGCGCCCCGCGGCCGTCCGCCGCTCAGTACAGCGACCAGCCCCGGCCGTCGTGGCGGGACTTCTTGCCGCTGTCGCCCGGCGAAGCGCGACGCTCCTCGTCGATGCGGTTCTGCTCCTCGGCGATGCTCCGCTCGCCCTCGGCGGCGAGCGCCTCGCGTTCGGCCTCGGAGAGCGCCGCCCACTTCTCGGCCATGGGGGCCGCCTGCGCGACGAGCTGGTCGGAGTAGGCCGACACGTTCACCGCGTCCCGCAGGCCCGAGCGCCCCGAGAGGACTTCCCGGGCCATCTCCTTGAGGGCCTCACCGCCCCGCCCCGAGGCGAGCTCCTCCAGGGACTTGCGCAGCACTCGCGCCTGCGCGGGGTCCTGCCCGCTCATCTCAAGGAATTCGGATTCGTCGACCCGCCTGGTCGACTCCGGCCCCTCGGCCACGTGCCCTCCCGGTGCGTGGGTCACAACCTGTCCTGGTGACGTGCGGGTACGAAGCTACCCACTCACCGGCCACACCCCGAATGCGCTGCCGCCACAGAAGTGTCACAGGGCTCGTCCGCCGGACGGACTCAGGATGCTTCCCGAGCCGCCTCCGACAGCGCACGCTCCACCGCGCCGTACGTCGCGCCGTACTCCGTCAGTACGTCGGCCACCGGGCCCGGCTGCGCGGTCAGCGCCAGCAGCAGGTGTTCGTCGCCGATGTGCCGGTCGCCGCGGCCCAGCGCGACGCGCAGGGACTTCTCCAGTATGCCCTTCGCCTGCCGCGTGAAGGGGCGGCGCCCCGTCAGCAGGCCCCGCCTCGGACCGCGTCCGGCCTGCATCGCACCCTCGCCGTGCGTCTCCTCCACCTTCGAGACGATCTCCATGACGTCGATGCCGATCCCGGCGAGCGCCTCCTGGTCGGCCTTCGAGAGGCCGCCCCGGCGCCGCGCCTCGGCCAGCGCCCGTGTCACCGCTTCCCGGCGCCCGGCGATCCCCAGCGAGGTGAGAACGGAGGACGAGCGCGTGCCCTCCTGATCCAGCAGGGCCAGCAGCAGGTGCTCCTCGGTGACCGAGTCCGCGTCCGCCCGTTCCGCCCGGGTGACCGCGCCCTTCACCACGCCCCGGGCACTCTTCGTGAACCGCTCGAACATCAATGCCTCCCGTGCTTCTTGTGGACGGCCTGCCGGCTGACGCCCAGCTCGGACGCGATCTCCTGCCACGACCAGCCCTTGGCGCGGGCGCTTCTCACTTGCACGGCTTCGAGCTGCTCCAGCAGCCGCGCAGTGCGGCGACGGCGCGCAGCCCGACCCGGGGGTCGTGGTCGCCCGCGCGCTCGGCGAGATCCGTTGCGTCACTCATGCACGTCAACTTACGTTGACACACCGGGACTGTCAACCATGGTTGACAACATGGAGCGGGCGGGGATCGGCCGGAGCGACCGTCACGGAGATCCGCGCGCCCGGCCGGCGTGCACCCCCCCCCCTCGCACCCACGCCGCCCCGGTCGCCTCCACCCGCCAGTCACGGGCGCGCGACGGCAGCGACAGCTCGGTGACACCGCGCCCCGAGGCGACGTACGACAGGCGGTAGGTACGGGTCGCGGGATCGTACGACTCCCCGCGCACCCGGCCGGCGACGGCGGGCGCGTACGGCGACGCCGTCTGCTCCTTGTTCGTACGGAACTCCCCCGCCTCGTCCACCGCGCAGTAGCCGCCGCCGTAGCACCACACATAGCCCGCCCAGCCGGAGCTGTAGCGGTTCATGGAGGCGAGCGCCTCGCGGTGGAAGCGCCCCATGTTCGGGAGGGAGTTGTTGAGCGGGCCCCACTCCCCCACGACCACCGGAATACCGTGCTCCTTCGGATACGCCGTCACCGCGGCCTCGTACGACTCGATCCAGCCGGCCGCCGGGTCGTAGTCGGCGCCCGCCTCCATCGCGGTGTTGTAGAAGTGCGGGGCGTACACGACCCTGGGGTCCTCGATCTTCCCGAGACCGGTCTCCACCCCCTCGCCCACGATCGGCGTCGGCTCGACGAACACCCAGGTGTCGCGGTCGACCGAACGCACCGCGTCCGCCAGCCGGTTGTGCATCGGTGTGATCTGGTCGCGCTCGATGCGGCGGGCGGCCGCGGGAAGGTCCTCGCCCTCCCTCAGCTCCCCCATCGGCTCGTTGATCAGGTCGTACCCGAGCACCGCCGGATGGTCCTCGAACCGGTCGGCGAGGACCCGCCACATGGCGGCCTGCGCGCGCTGGAGATCCGGGTCCTCGTAGAGGTGCGTGAAGGCGCGCTGCACGGCCGGCTGGAAGTACTCGGAGAACCAGTCGTCGGGGCTGGGCGTGAACGGCAGTCCGTCGGTGCGCGTCGCCCACTCCGGGATGCCGCGATGGCCGAAGGCCGGGCCGAAGACGTCCTGGTGGGCGTCGATCAGCACCTGGATGCCGTACTTCCCGGCCCAGTCCAGGATCCGCTCGATCCTGCGGAGGTACGCCGCGCTGTACTGCCCGCGCCGGGGCTCCAGGTCGTCCCAGAAGACGAGGAGGCGGGCGAAGTTGAAGCCGCGGACGTTCAGGTCGCGGAAGTGCTTCTCGGTGACGGCGGAGAGCGCCTTGTCGCCGCGGTTCGCCTTGTCCTCGACGTTCCAGCCGCGCAGGGTGAGGACGCGCCCGCGGTCGTCGGTGAGCCGCGGGATCCCGTCGCCGCTGCCGCTTCCCCCGCCGGGGTCACGTTCGCGCGCACCGGCTGCCGGGGCGAGGACCCCGGCGGCCAGCGCGACCGCACAGACAACTGCGCCCATTCTGCGGACAGTTCGCACAGGAAACCCTCCAGCACCACGTCGTCGTCGCGTGCCGGAGAGCACATCAGCAGAACCGGCGCCCCATCAAGGGGCCGTCAGCACGATCTTCCCGAAGAGGTCGCCGCCCGCCATCCGCTCGAAGCCCTCGCGGGCGCGGTCCAGGGGCAGCACCTCGTCGATGACCGGGCGTACGCCCGTCGCCGCGCAGAAGGAGAGCAGGTCCTCCAGCTCGTCCTTGGAACCCATCGTCGAGCCGACGACCCTGAGCTCCAGGAAGAAGATCCGGTTGAGCTCGGCGGACGGCGGGTTCGGGCCGCTCGTCGCTCCCGAGATCACCAGCGTGCCGCCGGGCCGCAGGGACTTCACCGAGTGCGACCAGGTGGCGGCGCCGACGGTCTCGATCACCGCGTCCACCCGCTGCGGCAGCCGCGCGCCCGGCTCGTACGCCTCCACCGCGCCCAGCTCGACGGCCCGCTTGCGCTTGGCCTCGTCGCGGCTGGTGGCGTACACCCGCAGCCCGGCCGCCTTGCCGAGCACGATCGCGGCGGTCGCGACACCGCCGCCTGCGCCCTGGACGAGGACACTGTCGCCGGGGCGTACGCCGGCGTTGGTGAACAGCATCCGGTACGCCGTGAGCCAGGCGGTCGGCAGGCACGCGGCCTGCGCGAAGGACAGCTCCCTGGGCTTCGGCAGCACGTTCCACGCCGGGACGGTGACCTGTTCGGCGAAGGTGCCCTGGTACTTCTCGGTCAGGATCGACCGCTTCTCGTGCGGCCCCACGCCGTGCCCGGTCTCGCCGATGACGGAGTGCACGACGACCTCGTTGCCGTCGGCGTCGATCCCGGCGGCGTCACAGCCGAGGATCATCGGCAGGGCTTCCTCGCCGAGCCCGACTCCGCGCAGCGACCAGAGGTCGTGGTGGTTGAGGGAGGCGGCCTTGACGGTGACGGTGGTCCAGCCGGGCTTCGCCTCGGGCGCCGGGCGTTCGCCCAGTTCGAGGCCGTTCAGCGGCTGGTCGCGGTCGATGCGGGCGGCGTAGGCGGCGAACATGACCATGACGATAGGGCGGTGCGGTGCGTGGCGGAACCACACATGGGTGTGACACGCGTCCCTCCCCGGCCCGCACCGCCCACCCCTCACCGCACCGGGCCGCACCCCGCCGCGCCGGAAAGCGCACGGGCCGTGCCCGCGCCCTCGACGAGGGGTGCGGCAGGCCCGTACAGGCAGAGCCCGCGCCTACCGGCGCGCCACGCCCTCCGCGCGCGCCGCCGCGGCCACGGCCGCCGTGACGGCCGGGGCGACCCGCTCGTCGAAGGGAGAGGGGATCACGTAGTCCGCCGCCAGCGCGTCGCCCACCACATCCGCCAGCGCGTTCGCCGCCGCGATCTTCATGCCCTCGGTGATACGGGAGGCCCGCACCTGGAGCGCGCCCGCGAAGATCCCCGGGAAGGCCAGGACGTTGTTGATCTGGTTCGGGTAGTCGCTGCGCCCGGTGGCGACGACCGCCGCGTACTTGTGCGCGACGTCCGGGTGGACCTCGGGGTTCGGGTTGGCCATGGCGAACACGAACGACTGCGGCGCCATCGACGCCACCGCGGGCTCCGGCACCGTACCGCCGGAGACGCCGATGAAGACGTCGGCGCCGGCCAGCGCGGACTCCAGCGAGCCGGTCAGCCCGGCCCGGTTCGTGATCTCGGCCAGCTCGCGCTTGACGTCCGTCAGGTCCTCGCGGTCCCGGCTGACGATGCCCTTGCGGTCCGCCACCGCCACGTCACCGAGCCCGGCCGCCAGCAGGAACTTCGCGATGGCGACCCCGGCCGCACCCGCGCCCGAGATCACGGCGCGCAGGTCGCCGAGCGTACGGCCGGTGAACTTGGCGGCATTGCGCAGCGCGGCCAGAGTGACCACGGCCGTACCGTGCTGGTCGTCGTGGAAGACCGGAATGTCCAGCTCCTCCTGGAGCCGGCGCTCGATCTCGAAGCAGCGCGGCGCCGAGATGTCCTCCAGGTTCACACCTCCGAAGGACGGGGCGAGCCGCACGACGGTCTCGATGATCTCGTCCGTGTCGGTCGTCGCGAGCGCGATCGGGACCGCGTCCACACCGCCGAACTGCTTGAAAAGAATCGCCTTGCCCTCCATGACGGGGAGGGAGGCCTCGGGCCCGATGTCGCCGAGCCCGAGAACCGCCGTGCCGTCCGTCACGACGGCCACGACGTTCGACTTCCACGTGTAGTCGTCGACGAGCTCGGGCTTCTCGGCGATCGCGCTGCACACCTTGGCGACGCCCGGCGTGTACGCGAGGGACAGGTCGTCCTTGTCGCGCACGGGCACGGTCGCCTGAATGGCCATTTTGCCGCCGCGGTGCAGGGCGAAGGCCGGATCGAAGGGCTCCTCCGGAGCCCCTTGCGCACCGCTGTCCGCACTGCGGTCCGTACTGCTGTCGCTGCGAGGATTGACGATCTCCGCTGCCATGTGTCTGACCCCTTAAGTCTTCATCATTTGAGGGTGGCCGCTCCTGGTTGAGGAGGGGTGGGCGGGCACCGCGTCCGTTCCCTGCGCCGGCGGTTGGCCCGCCTTGACAGAGAGGAGGTACGTACGCGCGGGCGCGCCGCACACGCGCCCTGAGCCCCGGATGAGGGGTGTAAATGTCTTTTCTACCTGACCGAAGGCATCGCCGACGAGCCCGTATCGCTCAAGTGTGACGACTCATACACGCATGTGCGGACAAGTCCGTTTGGCGACACAATTAGCATCCACATGGCGAGACGGACGGGAAATTTTCCGGCCGGAAGGGCAGTAGCCAACAGATGATCCGGCCTTGATGTACCGGCCTGTTGGGATTCGGAGGTCACCCGTTACCCGATTTTGACATGACTCAGCACTTGAATGGGCTAGTCCGAATGGCAAGATGCCGGTAATCGCACAAGGTCGAGACGCCCGAAGGCGTGTGCCCGACCGCTCGGCCACTCCCCTTTTCCCGCCGGAGGAACCAACCATGACCGCAAGCTCCACCCGTCGCTCGGCCGCCAGGAAGTCCCGGATTGTCGCGGTCGGCGCGATCGCGGTCGCCGGCACGATGCTGCTGACCGCCTGCGGTGATCAGACCGGCTCGGGCTCGGGTACCAAAGAGACCAAGGGCACGAAGGCCTCCAGCGCCCCCCTCTTCGACAAGCTGCCGAAGAAGTACCAGGACGCCGGCAAGATCAAGGTCGGTACGGACGCCGCCTACGCTCCGATGGAGTACGAGGAGGGCGGCAGGATCGTCGGCATCGACCCCGACATCGCTGCGGCCCTCGGCAAGGAGCTCGGTGTCGAGTTCGAGTTCACCAGCGGCACCTTCGACGGTCTCATCACGTCGCTGAACACCGGTCGTCAGGACATCGTCATGTCGGCCATGAGCGACACGAAGGCCCGCCAGGAGGGCCTGGACGACAAGGGCAAGAAGGCCGGCAAGGGCGTCGACTTCGTCGACTACTTCCAGTCGGGCGTCTCGCTGCTGGTCAAGAAGGGCAACCCGGAGAACATCAAGTCCCTCGACGACCTGTGCGGCAAGAAGGTCGCTGTCCAGCGCGGCACGATCTACGAGACCACCTTCAAGGACCAGGCCAAGAAGTGCGGCAAGAAGAAGCTTGAGATCGCGTCGTTCGACACCGACGCCGAGGCGCAGACCCGCGTGAAGATCGGCGCCGCGGTGGCCGACCTCAACGACTACCCGGTCGCGGCCCACATCGCGAAGACCGCGGGCGGCGGCAAGGACTTCGAGGTCGCCGGTGACCAGATCGGCGCCGGCCCGTTCGGCATCGCCGTCAACAAGGAGAACACGGAGCTCCGCGACGCGCTCAAGGCAGCTCTGGACGCGATCATCAAGAATGGCGAGTACGAGAAGGTCCTGGAGAAGTGGGACGTCAAGGACAGCGCCGTCACCGAGGCGACCATCAACGCCGGCAAGTAGATCACGGCGTTTCCCGCCTCAAGCGTTCACTGAAGGGCAGTCACTGTGACTGACAAGTTCGACAAGGCGCCCGCCGAAGAGCCCCCCGAGGACTCCCCGGTCGCCAAGGGTGCAGCCACCACCGCTGTCACTGCTCCCCCCGAGCAGATCAAGGCCATCCCGGTCCGCCACTGGGGCCGCTGGGTCTCCGGCGTGATCGTGGTCGCGCTGCTCGGCACGCTGGTCTACGCCTTCGCGCAGGGCAACGTCCGATGGGACACGGTCGGGGACTTCATCTTCGACGACCGCATCCTGGGCGGTATGGGCCGCACGCTGCTGATCAGCGTGCTGTCGATGGCCATCGGCCTCGTACTGGGCGTCGTCTTCGCCGTCATGCGGCTGTCGAAGAACCCCGTCACCGGCGCGGTCGCCTGGCTGTACATCTGGTTCTTCCGCGGCACTCCGGTCTTCGTGCAGCTGCTGCTGTGGTTCAACCTCGGCCTCGTCTTCGAGTACGTCAACCTCGGGCCGGTCTACAAGGACGAGATGGTCGACGTCATGACGCCGTTCATGGTCGCCCTGCTGGGCCTGGGCCTGAACGAGGGCGCGTACATGGCCGAGATCGTCCGGGCCGGCATCCAGTCGGTCGACGAGGGCCAGACCGAGGCGGCGCACGCGCTGGGCATGAACAACAGCAAGACCATGCGGCGCGTGGTGCTGCCGCAGGCGATGCGGGTGATCGTTCCGCCGACCGGCAACGAGTTCATCAACCTGCTCAAGACGTCGTCCCTGGTGGCGGTCGTCTCGTACGTCGACCTCACGCGAGCGGCGCAGAACATCGGCTCCACGTCGTTCGCCGTGATGGAGCTGCTGCTCGTGGCTTCGGTCTGGTACCTCGTACTGACCAGCATCTTCAGCGTCGGCCAGTTCTACCTGGAGCGCCGTTACGCACGGGGTTCGCTGCGGACGCTGCCACCCACTCCGTGGCAGAAGGTCAAGGCGAACATGCTGTCCCTCACCAGCCCCAGGGGGGTATGACATGACCGCCATGGTGAAGGCCGAGGGCGTACACAAGTCCTACGGTGCCGCACACATCCTCAAGGGCATCGACCTGGAGGTCGCCCCGCGTGAGGTGTTCTGCCTGGTCGGCCCGTCCGGCTCCGGCAAGTCCACGTTCCTGCGGTGCATCAACCACCTGGAGCAGATCAACGCCGGCCGGCTCTCGGTCGACGGCCGGCTCGTGGGCTACCGCGAGAAGGGCGACAAGCTCTACGAGCTGAAGGACAGCGAGGTCGCGGCGCACCGCCGGGACATCGGCATGGTCTTCCAGCGCTTCAACCTCTTCCCGCACATGACGGCGCTCGAAAACGTCATGGAGGCCCCGGTCCAGGTCAAGGGCGAGGCGAAGGCGGTGGCCCGTGCGCGGGCCGAGCGTCTGCTGGACCGCGTCGGCCTGGCCGACAAGGCCGGGAACTACCCGTCGCAGCTCTCCGGCGGCCAGCAGCAGCGCGTGGCGATCGCCCGCGCGCTGGCGATGGAGCCGAAGCTGATGCTCTTCGACGAGCCGACCTCCGCGCTCGACCCCGAGCTGGTGGGCGACGTGCTCGACGTGATGCGCGGTCTCGCCGAGGACGGCATGACGATGATCGTCGTCACGCACGAGATGGGCTTCGCGCGTGAGGTCGGCGACGCGCTGGTCTTCATGGACGACGGCGTGGTGGTCGAGGCGGGCAACCCGCGCGACGTCCTGACCAACCCGCAGCACGACCGCACCAAGGCATTCCTGTCGAAGGTGCTGTAGAGCCGTAGCAGGAGTCACGGCGGTGACGGGAGAGGCGGTACGGACCCAGGTCCGTACCGCCTCTCCCTTTTCCCGCCCACGCCTACTTCACGGCCAGCACCAGCGCGTCCGAGGGCGAGCGCCACACGGCCCGCGCCTCCCCGAACCCGCCGGTCTCGCGCAGCGTCCGCGCGTGCCACTCGGCGCTGGGCGTCTCACCGTCCGCGTGCTCGCCGTAGATCTCGAACCGCTTGGCGGTCGGCTCCGCGAGTACGGGGTCCTTGGCGGCCAGGGCCCACCACTCGGCCCAGTCGAGCGCGCCCCGGGCCTTGGCGCGGTCCATGTGGGCGTGGCGGTGGGCGCGTTCGGCCGCGTTGATGCGCGGGGTGCCCTCGTCCTTCATGTGGTCGGCGTTCATGAAGACGCCGTCGGCGCGCACGAGGCCGCCGAGCTGCCCGTACAGAGTGGTGAGCGCGTCATTGCGCAGCCAGTGCAGGGCGGTGGCGGTGAGCACGGCGTCGTACGCGTCGTACGGCAGCGCACGCGTCCAGCCGGGGTCCTTCAGATCAGCCGTCACGAAGGTGACCCGCTCGTCCCCGTCGAAGTACCCCTGGGCGATGGCGAGCAGTGCCGGGTCGAGGTCGACGCCCGTACTGGTGGCCTTCGGGAACCGCTTGAGCAGCCGGTCCGTAATACTTCCCGTACCGCACGCCAGATCCAGCACCCTCGGCTCGGGGCCGACCAGCGCCTCGACCATGTCCAGCATCACCCGGAACCGCTCCTCGCGGTCGGGCATGTACCACTCCTGCTGCCGGTCCCAGCTCTCCTGCCAGGCCGCCCAGTCGGTTCCCGCCGCCGCGTCCGTCTCCGCCATCAGAACTCCTCCACTCCATTCCGTAATACTCTCGAAGCAGAACCACCCATTACGCAGACTTTAGACCGCCCCCGTAAGGACTAAAAGTGGAACTGGCCTATTACTCGGACTATGCCGTGCGCCTGGTCAACAGCGAGGAGCCGGCCCGCAACAAGGACGCCCTCACGTCGGTGGAGGCGGTCCGAGCCCTCTTCGGCGGCAACGCGTCGGCGGGCCGCCGCGCCACGGACGCGGACGTCACCCGCTTCCGGTCCGTACGGGCCCGCCTGCGCGCGGTCTTCGAGGCGGCGGACGCGGGCGACGAGACGCTCGCCGTCGACCTGCTGAACTCGCTCCTGCTGGAGTTCCCGGTCAGCCCGCAGATCTCCGGCCACGGGACGCTCAAGGAGGACGGCCGCCCCGACTGGCACATGCACCTCGCCGACCATCCGTCCAACGCGACCGCCGGCTACGCCGCCATCGCCTCGATGGGTCTCGCCTTCCACCTCACCGAGCACGGCGCGGACCGCCTCGGCCTGTGCCAGGCGGCCCCGTGCCGCAACGCCTATCTGGACACGTCCACCAACCGCTCGCGCCGCTACTGCTCCGACCGCTGCGCGACCCGCGCCAAGCGTCGCCGCCTACCGCGCGCGCAAGCGCCTGGAGACGGAGCGGTCGGCGAGCACGGGGCGCACGGCCGACACCAGCCAGGACAGCACCACTCCGACCGACCTCTGACGCCCGGCCCGGACCGGCCGGTACCGCGCCCGTACCCGCCCCAGCACCAGTTCGGCCGGCACCGCGCCGAAGGACCGGCTGTCCACGACCTCCGCGTCCGGGTTGTCGCCGAGCACCCACCAGCCGGCGTCACGCCGCTCGGCCAGCCGCTTCACGATGAGCAGGTCCTGCTGGAGGGGGTGGCGCAGTACGGCCACATCGCCCGGCCGCAGCGTCGCTCCGTAGTGCACGAGCAGCTGATCGCGGTGCAGCAGCGTCGGCACCATGGAAAGACCCGTCACCTCGGCCACCCCGAACATCGCGGTCGGTTCCTGCCCCTGATCCACCATCCGGCACCTCCCGGTCCGATCCTCCACCAGTCCCATACTGACCCTGGACTTTTGACCTAAGCCCATGGGGGCACCCGCGAAAAGCCGTCTCTCACGGAGTAATGTCGCCCCTGAGAAGACGATCACGAGGAAGGAAGCTCTTACATGCTCTCCCGCCTGTTTGCCCCCAAGGTGAAGGTCAGCGCACACTGCGACCTGCCCTGCGGCGTGTACGACCCGGCCCAGGCCCGCATCGAGGCCGAGTCGGTCAAGGCCACGCAGGAAAAGATGCAGGCCAACGACGACGCGCACTTCCAGGCGCGCGCCACGGTCATCAAGGAGCAGCGCGCGGAGCTCGCCAAGCACCACGTCTCGGTGCTGTGGAGCGACTACTTCAAGCCCCCGCACTTCGAGAAGTACCCGGAGCTGCACCAGCTCGTCAACGACGCCCTCAAGGCACTCAGCGCCGCCAAGGCCTCGACCGACCCGGCGACGGGCCAGAAGGCGCTGGACTACATCGCCGAGATCGACAAGATCTTCTGGGAGACCAAGAAGGCTTGACCGGGCCCGGGCCGCCCGACCCGCGCCCGCGCGGGCCGCAGCGCCCACCACCTGTCCGCACCCGGTCCGCGGGCCGCCGTCCACGGCGGTCATGACGGAGCGGGTGCGGTCTTCTTTTTCCCGGCCGCGTTCGCCCAGGCCGTCGTCGACGGCGGGCAGCACTTCCCGGGGGCCCGCCCACCCGGGCGACTTGTGCGGGTTCTCCGGCGTCTGGGGATGACAGGACTCGCTACTACTGGTCCGTCCGTACGAGAGGGAGGGACCCGTATGCGCAAGCTCGGCTCCCTGGTGTCAACGCTCCCCGCCGCCAGCCGCAGCGGCGGTCGCTCGCCGGTGCGGCGCCGGGTGCGGTGGCCGCGCCCGGCGACACGGCCGGTACGGCGGTCGCGAAAGCCGTCGAAAGCCTGCCCGTCGCCGCCGAGGACAGCGCCGGGTGCAGCAGCAGCGGGTTCAGGCACTGGACCGACCCGGACCAGGACGGCCGCGGCACACGGGCGGAGGTGGTCATCGCGGAGGCGACCACGCCGCCGTGGCCGCCTCGGTGAAGCGGGCCAAGGGGGACAAGGACCCGGCGCGGTGGGAGCCGGCGGACGACAGCGCGGACTGCCGGTACGCCGCCGAGTGGGCGGCGGTGAAGGGGCGCTGGAAGCCGGCCGTGGACGCGGACGAGCCGGCGGCGCTGCGGAACCTGGTCGCGGAGCGCCCGGCCGAGGAGATCACCTACGAGTCGGCCCGCTGACGCCGCCTGACGCCACGGCCGGTGTCACGGTGTCAGGCGGTCAGTTCCTCCTCCAGCCACGTCTTGCCCCGTGTGCGCGCCGACAGGCGTACGCCCGCCAGCAGCGGGGCGAGGCGCTCGGCCTCCGCGCGTACGGCGGCCTCGGCGTCCCGGCCCACGTCCTCCAGGTAGCGGCAGACGATCCCGCCCGCCCCGTCCTGCGCCCAGCCGCCGACGATCCGGCCGTTCCACCACACGGAGGGGCCGATGTTGCCCGCGCGGTCGAAGAGGCGGGGTGCGTGCTCACCGAGGTACCAGTCGCGTGCGTGCCAGCCCATCGGGGTCGAGTCGAGGGCGGGCAGCAGCGCGGCCCACGGCGCGGGGGCGGGCGTCGGTTCGAGGTCGTCGGGGAGCAGCAGGCCGGTGCCGCCGCCCTCCAGGTCGGCCTCGACCGGGCTCAGTCCGGCCAGGGCCCGCTTGACCTGGGCCTTGGTCCACCCGGTCCACCAGCGCAGATCGTCGGCCGTGCCGGGGCCGAAGGTGCGCAGCCAGCGCCTGGCCAGGTCGGTCTCGGCTTCCTGGGTGTCCGGTTCGGCCAGGCCGTCCGGACACCACCGGGTCAGGGGTGACCAGCGGTACTGGTGTGACGTCCACGATCCGCGCGGCCGGCCCCGTACCGCCAGCCCTTCGGTGGCGAGCAGGAGCAGCAGACGGCTGGCGACCTTCTGGCGGCCCTCGTACGCCTTGCCCTTCGACCGTACGATCTCGGTGCCCAGCCGGGGGTCGGCCGCCGCCAGTTCCGCGGCCGTGACCTCGCCCCCGGCCTCCAGTGCCGCCAGCGCCGCCCGCTCGGCTCCCGCGAGCCACTCCTCAGTGCCGGCCGCGTCGGCGGCGACGCCGGTGCGGCCAGGAACTCCAGCAGCTTGCGGCGCTCGCGCGCGGCCACCGCGCGCGAGCAGGCCGCCTGGACGACCGGGGCGACGTCGAGGGAGGTGACGAACACCGTGCGGCGCATGCCGAGCAGCCGCAGCAGCGAGCGGTCCTCGTACAGCGCGCGTTCGACGTCCGCGACGCCGCCCGCCCTCATCCGTACCAGTGCGCCGAGATGGACGGACGACGGATCGGTGCCGTGCAGCGCCACCAGGTCGCGCGCGACCTCCACCGGGTCGTCGGACCTGGCCTCCACCGCCAGCCGGTGCCGCCACGCCAGACGTGCCCTGCGCTCGGCCGTGTCCACCCGCATCCGCGTTCGCATGGGACCGGACCCTAACGGACCCGGCCGCCCCTAACCGAGCAAGTGCCGGTAGCTGCCGGGGTTTTCGCGGAGGAACTCGGCGAATTCGGTGGCCGGGCGGCCGGTCAGGCGGGGCACGGCGTCGGAGACGGCCTCCATCTCGCCGTTCGCGACGGCCTCGTACGACGACACCCAGCCCTCGACCTCCCACGGCTCGGCGTCGTACACCGCCCGCGAGGCGTACGCCTCCTCACGCGTCTGAGGTACGTAGGTGACCGGGCGTCCGGCGGCCCGGCTCAGCTCCGCCGCGATCTCGGCGAACGACAGGGCCCGGGGGCCGGTCAGGTCGTACGTGGCGCCTTCGTGACCGCCGCGGCCCTCGACCTCGGCGAGGAGTACGGCGGTCGCCGCGTCCGCGATGTCCTCGTGCGCGACGGCCGAGACGCGGCCTTCGCCGCCCGGACCGCGGATCACGCCGTCCTTGCCCGCCATGGCGGGGAAAGCGGCCTGGTAGAAGCTGTCGCGCAGGAAGGTGTGGGGCACGCCGGTGGCGCGGATGTGCTGCTCGGTGTGCCAGTGGTCGCGGGCGAAGGTGAACGTCGCGTCCGGCGCCGCTCCCAGGAACGACACGTACACGATCCGTTCGACGCCCGCCGCGACGGCCGCGTCCACGACGTTCCTGTGCTCGCGCACGCGGTCGGCGCTCTCGTGCGCGGAGACGAGGAAGAGCGTGCGGGCACCGTCCACGGCGGCGCGGACCGCCTGTGCGTCGCCGTAGGAGGCGGGCGGCGCCTTGACCGCGCCGGGCAGGTCGGGCAGCCGGGAGGGGTCGCGGCCGAGGAGCCGCTGGGAGATGCCGCGCCGGCGAGACGGCGTGCGACGCGGCCGCCGATCTCACCGCTCGCTCCGGTGACGGCGATGGCTGGAATCATGAGGATGTCCTTTGCTCCTGATTGCGCTTCCGCCGGTACGGCGGCGAACCGCCGGGCACGCCGGACGGCGGTGGTGGCCGCCCCCCTACAGCGTCAATGGACTTCGGCCGGGGAGCATTCCTTCGCACGGGCACCGTCACCGTCACCGTCGCCACCTCCGCCCTTGCCGCTGCCCTTGCCCCCGCCTCCGCCTCCGCTCCGGACGATCACGACGGCGGCCAGGCCGGCCACCAGTCCCACGGCGGTCTGCGCGCCGAAGGGCTCGCCGAACACCAGGGCGCCCCAGACCGCGGTGACCGGTGCCATCAGGAACATGAGCGTGTTGACCGCGGTCACCCCGGAGCGCCGCAGGACCAGCCAGTACAGGCCGTACCCGCCGAGGGTGGCGAGCACCACGAGCCAGCCGACCGCCAGCCAGAACGACGGTTCGGCGGGCGGCAGCGCGGCGCCGGCGGCCGTGGCGAGGGCGGTGAAGAGGACGGCGCTGGTGGCGCAGTGGACGGTCATCGCCACCGAGGGCGCGACCGGTGTACGGGAGCGTCCTTCCAGGAACGTCGCCGCGACCAGAGAGAGCATGCCGAGGAACGGAATCGCGTACGCCCATGGAGCGACGCCTTCCGTGGCCCCCGCGTCGGCCAGCGTGACCATCGCTGTGCCGCTCACACCGAGGAACAGACCGAGCCACTGCCGTGCCGAGACGTACTGGTGCAGGAGCGGGCCCGCGAGAGCTCCCGCGACCAGCGGCTGGGTGCCGTCGATCAGGGCGGTGGTGCCGCTGGAGACGCCCAGCTGGATCGCGTAGTAGACGGTGAGCAGGTAGCCGCTCTGGGAGAGCGCGCCGATCACCGACTGGCGCAGCAGGTCGCGGGCGGTCAGGCCGCGCCACGCGGTTCTGGCGAGAGTGGCGGCTACCGCGGCCAGGACGGCGGCCAGCGGCAGGAAGCGCCACATCAGGATGGTCACCGCGTCGGCGCTTCCCGCACCGAGCTTGGCTCCGATGAACCCAGAGCTCCAGCAGAGCACGAATGCGCCGGACAGTAGAACGTTCACAAGAGCCACCACCCCCAGCAGGTATACAGACCGGTCTACCCCCGCAGGACGGCACTATACAGATCGGTATAGTGGGTGGATATGGTGGGGACCATGAGCAGCAACACCGTGAAGCCCCGCCGCATCGCCATGACCGCCGGCGCGCAGCGCGCTCTGGACGCGGCCTCGCGCCTCTTCTACGAGCGCGGCATCCACGCCGTGGGGGTCGACCTGATCGCCGCGGAGGCGGGCGTCACCAAGAAGACGCTCTACGACCGCTTCGGTTCCAAGGAGCAGATCGTCGTGGAGTACCTCGCCGCCCGGGACGAGCGCTGGCGGGCCTTCATGGTCGGGCAGCTGGAGTCCGTACAGGATCCCGCGGACAGGATCCTGGCCGTCTTCGACGCCTCGCGCACGTGGGCGCGCGAGAAGAGCCCCAGGGGGTGCGGCATGGTCAACGCGCGCGCCGAGATCAGCGACCCGTCCCACCCGGCGTACGCGATCATCACCGGCCAGAAGAAGTGGATGCTCGCCCTCTTCACCGACCTCGCCCGGGGCATCGGCAACAACCGGGGCGAAGGCCGGAGCGGAGACCGGCACGGGGCGGCCCGGCTGGGCGGCATCCTCATGCTGCTCCACGAGGGAGCACTCGTCACCCACGGCCTCGGCATCCTCGAAGACCCCTTCGCCCATGCCCGCCAGGAGGTGGAGCGCCTCGTCGGGGCCGGCGCGTAGCCCGGCCCGAGGCACCATCAGCCGCCAGGAGAGCGGCCTTGCGGGTACGGGGCATCGTCCTGCCGGAACGGGAAGAGCGGACCCTCCGGACCGACGGCGACCGCCTCGGGGCGGGCCCGCCCGCCCCGAGGACCGAAACCGTCGTCGACGGCGGGGGTCGCTCCCCGGCCCGGTCGACCGTCTGGCCGACGGCTCGGTCGACGGCTCAGCCGACGTACACACCCATCCCGCCCCTTGCCGGACCGGGGCTCCGCCCCAGGACCCCGGACGGGCTCGGCAGGGCCGCTGCGGCAGCTTCGCCCGTCCGGCGCTCGTGGGCCGGGATCACGGGGCCGGAGCCCCGGAAGGACACCCGGACCCGCCTAGCCGGCCGCCTCCGCGGCCAGGGGCTCCGACGGCCGCCACCGGGCGCCGCCCCCGCGGCTTCCTCCCGCACATACGGGAACGCACCGCGGTACCCCGTCCCGGGCCCCCGCGCCGGCCTGCGTTCGAAGTCCGGGCACGCCCACGTCTCCTGGACGAAACCGGAGCGCAGGTCCCACAGCTCGAACAGCTCCCGCTCGCCCCCGACTGCCCGGTACTCGTCCTTCGTCCTGCGGAAGCAGGCCAGGTTGCCGAACAGCCCGCTCCCCGAGGGGTGGTAGTCGGAGAAGGCGCAGGAGATGCAGGCCCGTAGATACGCACCGGTCGGCAGGCGCCGCTGGATCACCGTCAGAGCGCGCTCGAAATCGTTCTCGGCACGCTCCGACGCGTACACCGCACCGTCGAAGTGCAGCGCCAGCGCGAGGTGTTCGCGGTCGATGCCGCCCGAGGGGAGCGGCCGCCCGAGGGCGAGCAGGCAGCTGAGGACGGCGCGGTGGACCCGCCCGTCGGCGTACACCGGCATCGGGATGTCCCACTCGAACACGCAGTCGCACAACGAGCCGCCCGACAGTGTGAACCCCGCGCCGTCCGCCGGCAGCGCGGCCACCGGGTCGAGCGCGTCGAAGCTGTCACCCTCGAAGCCGACTCCCCTGATGCGGGTGCGCAGCCGCCGTCCGTCCGCCGTGAAGGTGACGGCGACCGAACCCTCGCGGTCGCGGTACCAGCCGGCCCATGGCTCTCCTGTCATGATCCGGACTTTAGCCCGTTCGTGCGCGATCCCCCGAACAACCCTGCGCCTACCGCTTCTTGCTGTACGTCAGGACAATCGTGCCGTTGTCGAAGGTACGGGTCGATTCGAGCGCGAAGTCGAACACGCGGAACTCGGCGGAGAACACCGGGATGCCCGCGCCGGTCACGATCGGGTAGACCTTGACGACCAGCTCGTCGATCTCCTCCAGCAGCTGCGCGGCCAGATCCGCCCCGCCCGCGAGGTAGATGCCGAGCCCGTCCTCCTGCTTGAGCTCCCGCACCTTGGCGGCGACATCACCGGAGACGATCTCGACGTCGGGGTCGGGCGACGTGGCGATGCTGCGCGACACGACGTACTGGCGCAGGTGCTTGTACGGACTGGTGATCCCGATCTCCAGGGCCGCGTCGTACGTGGCGCGCCCCTGAAGCATGGTGTCGAAGTGCCTGTTCTCCAGCCCATCGGCGCCGAGGTGCTGACGCACGTGGGTCGGGAGGCAGTCGGGGTACTCGCCGACGAGGAAGTCCTTCGTGAAGGACTCGCCCACC
Source organism: Streptomyces altiplanensis (assembly GCA_003719395.1). GTDB lineage: Bacteria > Actinomycetota > Actinomycetes > Streptomycetales > Streptomycetaceae > Streptomyces > Streptomyces altiplanensis. The sequence continues at coordinate 16,046 of RHMC01000052.1, read as the reverse complement.
GGATAGAAGTCGCAGGCACCGTCGGGCGCCGCGATGAAGCCGTCGATGGACATACCGACGTAGTACGTGAGCTTGCGCAAGCCGATCCTCTGGTTGGAAGACATGGGGGGTACGGGAGGGCGGCGGGTGCCGTACTTCCCGCCCGCAACCACTACGGATAGAGTGCTCCACCTGTAGTGGTTGCGCAAGGTCCTTTTTCGAAAAGGGAGTGGGGAAGTGCCCGATGGCCCGTAATCCGGAGCGAAGGACCGCTCTCGTCGACGCCGCGATCGAGGTGCTGGCCCTGGAAGGGGCGCGCGGGCTGACGTTCCGCGCGGTCGACGCCCGGGCCGGCTGCCCGGCCGGTACCGCGTCCAACTACTTCACCGGACGCGACGACCTGCTGACCCAGGCGGGGCGCCACATCCATGTACGGATGACCCCCGACCCGGCCCGGGTCGCCGAGGCCATGCGCCCCGCCCCCTCCCGCGCACTGGTCACCGAGCTGATGCGCTGGCTCGTACAGCGGCAGGCGGACGAGCGCACCGGTTACCTGGCCATGCTCGAACTGCGTCTGGAAGCCACCCGGCGCCCCGCGCTGCGCGCGGAGCTCACCGCCGCCGTCCGCGCCGCCCTCGACGACAGCATCCGCTTCCACCTGGACGCGGGCCTGCCCGGTGACGCGGACGACGTGCTGGTGCTGTGTCTGGCCATGACGGGCCTGCTGCTCGAAGTCCTCACCCTGCCCGAGGTGCTCCCGGAGGACGAACTGAGCACCCTGGTGGAGAAGATCGTCACCCGCTCGCTGCCGCCGCAGTGAGGGCCGCGGAGCCGCTATGCGACCGGCTCGCGCCACATGGGCCACAGGGGAGGACCGTCGGGCAGGTCGACCGTACGGCCGGTGAAGGCGAAACCGAGACGCTCGTACAGCCTGCCGCTGCGCTCGCTGCTCGCTTCCAGATAAGCGGGTACGCCGTCGCGGTCGCAGCGGTCGAGGACGGGCTGGATCAGCGCGGTGCCGAGCCCCTCCCCCTGCCGGTCCGGGGAGACGGCGATGAGCAGCAGGTACTCGTGCGCCCGGTCGTGCGGGTGCACTTCGCCGGTCAGCCGGCCGACGATCTCGGCGCGCTCGTTGTCCGGATCGGCGGTCTCCCGCATCCGTGCGGGCGTGTCGTCCTCCTCCGGCAGACCGGCCGGCACCTGGAGCCAGAGTGCCGTGGCGGATCCGTCCTCGGTGACGTCGACCCGCCCCTCGCGCAGTGCCACGTCGAGGAAGACGCCGAGGAACGTGCCGTGCACGCGACTGCGGTGTTCACGGTCGGGGAAGACCCAGCTGCTCACCGGGTCGTCCATGAAGGCCGCGTCCAGCAGCCGTACGAGCGCCTCGCGGTCGCTCTCCCCCGCCTGTCGTATCTCCACGCCCACAGTCCGGCCTCTCTTCTCCAGGATCAGGATCTGAACTGACGCAACCACCCTGACAGATCCTGGAGTTGAGGCGAAGGGCGCCCCGCGGTCCCCCGCAGGCGCCCCGCACCACCCGGCGGCGTCGCGGTCAGCGTGTCCTGCGGGTGACGAACTCGGCGAGTGCGAGCAGGTCCCCCGCCGCCGCCAGGTCGGGCACCGCGCGCGACAGATGGTGCACGGCCCGGCCCATCCGGTCCGCCGCCTGGCTCTGCGCCCAGTCCCGGCCGCCCGCCCGGTCGACGGCGTCCGCCGCGCGCCGCACGGCGTCCCCGTCCAGCGGCCCCGCGTAGAGAGCGGCGAGCTCGGCGGCGGCCTCGGTGTCCGAGGCCAGCGCCGCCACCACCGGCAGCGACTTCTTGTGGGCGACCAGATCGGCGCCCGCCGGTTTGCCCGTGTGGGAGGGATCGCCCCAGATCCCGATCAGGTCGTCGATGAGCTGGAAGGCCAGGCCCGCCTCGCGCCCGAAGGCGTCCATGGCCGCGACCTCCTCCTCGTCGGCCGCGTAGAGCGCGCCGAGCGCGCACGCGCAGCCGAGCAGGGCTCCGGTCTTGGCCTCGGCCATGGCGAGGCACTCTTCGAGCGACACCTCCCGGGGCCCGCGCCGTTCGAATGCACAGTCGGCCTGTTGTCCCGCGCACAGTTCGATGACGCAGGCGGCGAGCCGCGCCGACGCACTGGCCGCCGCCGGGTGCGGATCCTCCGCGAGCAGCCGCAGCGCGAGGGCGCACATCGCGTCCCCGGCGACGATCGCGTCCGGTACGCCGAACACCTTCCAGGCGGTGGGCCGGTTCCTCCGGGTCGGGTCCTCGTCGATGACGTCGTCGTGGAGCAGCGTGAAGTTGTGCGCGAGCTCCACGGCCGCCGCCGCCCGCACGGCCCGGCGAGGGTCCCCGCCGAGCGCCTGGGTGGCGGCGAGGACGAGAGCGGGCCTGATCGCCTTGCCCGCCTGCCCCGCGGCCGGGGTGCCGTCGGCCTGTTCCCAGCCGAAGTGGTACATCGCGATCCGGCGCATGGACTCGGGCAGGCTCTCCACGCCCGTGCGCAGTTGGGGGTTGACGGTACTGCGGGTCCGTTCGAGGAGGGCCGCCGCCTCGTGCCCCTCGGTGGCGGCCGCCTCCGCTCCGGTCATGGTCACGGTCACTTCCTCCAGCAGTGCTTGCACGGTGCCCCCGGCCGGGGGCACGGACCGCCGCCCGGCCGGGTGCCGGGCTCAGTGCCACCTGCCGATCTCGACGTTCTCCAGGACCCCCAGCGCGTCCGGCACCAGCACCGCCGCCGAGTAGTACGCCGTGACCAGGTACGAGATGATCGCCTGCTCGTCGATGCCCATGAAGCGCACCGACAGGCTCGGTTCGATCTCGTCGGGGATGCCGCTCTGCTGGAGTCCGACGACACCCTGTTCGGCCTCGCCCGTACGCATGCAGATGATCGAGGTCGTACGGGCGTCACTCACCGGGATCTTGTTGCACGGGAAAATGGGGACGCCGCGCCAGGTGGGCACCCGGCTGCCGCCGATCTCGATGCTCTCCGGGTTCAGACCGCGCTTGTTGCACTCGCGCCCGAAGGCGGCGATGGCGCGCGGGTGGGCGAGGAAGAGCTTGGAGCCGCGCCGCCGCGACAGCAGCTCGTCCATGTCGTCCGGGCTGGGCACGCCGTCGTGCGGCTGGAGGCGCTGCCCGTAGTCGCAGTTGTGGAGCAGCCCGAACTCGCGGTGGTTGATCAGCTCGTGCTCCTGGCGCTCGCGCAACGCCTCGACCGTGAGCCGCAGCTGCTGCTCGGTCTGGTTCATCGGCTGGTTGTAGAGGTCCGCGACCCGGCTGTGGACCTTCAGCACGGTCTGCGCGACGCTCAGCTCGTACTCGCGCGGCGCCGCGTCGTAGTCGACGTACGTGTGCGGGACGACGGCCTCGCCGACATGGCCCGCCGACAGATCGATGGGCGCCTCGCCGTATTTGTTGGTGCGCTGGCGGGGCAGTGACCGTACCTGCGTGAGGTGGTCGCGCAGCGACTCCGCGCGGTCGGCCAGCCTCAGCACGTCCTGCCGGGAGAGCGTCAGCACGGTGCACGCGGTCGCGGCGCGGACCGTGTATCCCCAGGTGCCCTCCTGCTCGACGAGCGCCTGGTCGCCGAAGTGCGCCCCGTCGGCGAGGACGCCGAGCACCGCCTCGTCGTCGTACGCCCCCGCCGCGATCTTCTCGGCCCTGCCGTGCGCCAGCAGGTAGACCGTGTCCACGGTGTCCCCGGAGGCGGCGATCACTTCACCGGCCGCGAACTCCCGCTGTTCGCACCGCTGCGCCAGCTCGCCGAGCACCGCCTCGTCGCCGAAGGTACGCAGCGCGGGCAGCTCGCAGAGCTCGGCCGGGATGACCTGGACGCGCTCCCCTGTCTGCACGAACGTCACCCGCCCGTCGCCGACCGAGTAGCTGAGCCGGCGGTTCACCCGGTACGTGCCGCCCTGTACCTGGACCCACGGCAGCATCCGCAGCAGCCACCGCGAGGTGATCTCCTGCATCTGCGGGACGGACTTGGTGGTGGTGGCCAAGTTCCGCGCGGCGGCCGTACCGAGACTCTGCTGCTGCGGTTGTGCCTGCTCTTCCCGGATCCCGGAACCTGCCTCGACCGACATCTGACTCCCTCTCGCCCATGAGCTGACCTGCACCCGAAAGACTTCCAGGACAAGGAGTCACTGCGCCATTACACAAACGGGTGTGACTAGATCACCGGTGGACGGGGCATGCCGCGCGACGCCGGAACTGACCGAATCGGCTCGTACGTGGTCCGAACGGATAGCCGTGGCAGCCGAGTTCAGGTACAAGCAAGCGGTACGAGACGATCGCATCTCACATAAGGAGGCGGTCATGGCCACACCCATGTCCGCGAGCAGGTTCCTCGACGTACTGAGAGACGAGGGCATCACCGTCGTCCAGGTCGGCGACTGGCGTACACACAACCGCAACCACAAAGGCCCCTGGGGACCGGTGCACGGCGTGATGATCCACCACACCGTCACCTCGGGCACCTCCAAGACCGTCCGTATCTGCCGCGACGGCTATTCGGGCCTCCCGGGCCCGCTCTGCCACGGTGTGATCGCCAAGAACGGCACCATCCACCTGGTCGGGTACGGCCGCGCCAACCACGCGGGCATGGGCGACGACGAGGTACTGCGCGCCGTGATCGCCGAGCGGGCGCTGCCGCCCGACAACGAAGCCAACACCGACGGAAACCGGCACTTCTACGGCTTCGAGTGCGAGAACCTCGGCAACGGCAAAGACCCGTGGCCCGAGGCGCAGCTCGAAGCCATCGAGCGGGCGTCGGCGGCGATCTGCCGGCACCACGGGTGGAACTCCCGTTCCGTCATCGGCCACCTCGAATGGCAGCCGGGCAAGATAGACCCGCGCGGCTTCTCGATGAACACGATGCGCGCGCGCATCCACGACCGCCTCACGTGACGCCGGTGGCGACAATGGGTGCATGACCCAGGAAGCGCTCGACCTCTCCCGCCTGCGGCCGCGGCTGCCGTCGCCGCTGTGGCAGGCCGAGGACGAGCGCTTCACCGGTCGCGGCGTACGGCTGCTGCTCAAGCGCGACGACCTGATCCACCCGGACCTGCCGGGCAACAAGTGGCGCAAGCTGGAGCCGAACCTGCGCGCGGCGGCGGGCCGTACGGTGCTGACGTTCGGTGGCGCGTACTCGAACCATCTGCGGGCCACGGCCGCGGCCGGCCGCCTGCTGGGCTTCCCGACGGTCGGCGTCGTACGGGGCGACGAGCTGGCCGGCCGGCCCCTGAACCCCTCCCTGGCCCGCTGCGCGGCGGACGGCATGCGGCTGCACTTCGTGGACCGGGCGACGTACCGTGCGAAGAACGACCCCGAGGTGCTCACCGCCCTCGTGGCCGAGCCACCGCGACCGCTGCGCGGGACCTCCTCCCCGTCCACATCGTCCCCGAAGGCGGCAGCAACGCCCTCGCCGTGCAGGGGTGCACCGCACTCGGGCGGGAGCTGCGCGGCGTCGCCGACGTCGTCGGGGTCGCCTGCGGCACCGGCGGGACCACAGCCGGGCTCGCCGCCGGTCTCGGCCCCGGACAGCGGGTCGTCGGATTCCCGGTCCTCAGGGGCGGCTTCCTCGGCGAGGAGATACGGGCGCTCCAGCACACGGCCTTCGGCGCCCCGGCCGGCGACTGGACGCTGGACGACCGCTTCCACTGCGGCGGCTACGCCCGTACCACCCCGGCACTCGAAGCGTTCGCCGCGGACTTCGAGGACCGGCACCGGCTCCCCGTGGAGCGGCTCTACGTCGCCAAGATGCTGCACGGGCTGACCACGCTCGCCGCCGAGGGCGCCTTCCCGCCCGGCACCACCGTCGCAGCCGTGATCACGGGTCAGCCGGAATCCGTGCGGTAGGCCGCCGCCTCCTCCAGGTCCAGCCTGCGCATCAGACTGCGCAGCATCTCGTCGTCGATGCGCCGCCGGTCGCGCAGTTCCACGAAGACCGCCCGCTCGGTGGCGATCATCTCCCCGGCGAGACGCCGGTACGTGGCGTCCGCCGATTCCCCGGTCTCCTCGTTGACCGTGCCCAGCCGTTCCCAGACGGCGTTGCGACGTCTCTCCAGAACGGTCCGGAGCCGGTCCGCGAGCGGCTGCGGCAGTGCATTGCGCCGGTCGGCGAGCAGTTCCTCCAGCCGCGCCTCGGCGGCCGAGGACGCCTCGCTCTGCGCCTGCGCCTCGGCGAGCGTCTCGGCGTACACGTCACGCGGGGGAAGCTTCAGCAGGCGGATCAGCGGCGCGAGGGTGAGTCCCTGTACGACCAGTGTGGCGATCACAGTCGTGAAGGTGAGGAAGAGGACGAGGTTCCGCGCGGGGAACGGTTCGCCGTGGTCGACGGTCAGCGGGATCGAGAAGGCGATCGCGAGGGACACGACGCCACGCATGCCGGCCCATCCGACGATCACGGGTGAGGTCCAGGTGACACCCGGCTCGCGTGTGCGGACGCGCGCGGAGAGGGCCCGCGGAAGGTACGTCGCCGGGAAGACCCACACGAAGCGCGCCACGACGACCGCCACGAACACGGCGAACGCGTACCAGAAGGCCTGGCCGCCCCCATAGGGGCCGAGTCCGCGCAGGACGTACGGCAGCTGGAGCCCGATGAGCGCGAACACCACCGATTCGAGGATGAAGGACACCATCTTCCAGACGGCGTGCTCCTGGATCCTGGTCGCGAAGTCGACCTGCCAGGAGCGGTGGCCCAGGTAGAGGGCGACGACCACGACGGCGAGCACCCCGGAAGCGTGTACGTGCTCGGCAGCGGCGTAGGCCACGAAGGGGATCAGCAGTGACAGCGTGTTCTGCAGCAGCGGCTCCTTGAGGTGCGTACGCAGCCAGTGCAGCGGCACCATCAGCAGCAGCCCGACCCCCACCCCGCCGACCGCCGCGACCGCGAACTCCACGATCCCCGCCGATCCAGCTCGCGCCCTCCCCCACCGCGGCCGCCAGCGCGACCTTGAAGGCGGTGATGGCGGTGGCGTCGTTCACCAGGGACTCGCCCTGAGGATCGCGGTGATGACGCGGCGGCAGCCCGACCCGGCGGGCGATGGCGGTCGCGGCCACCGCGTCGGGCGGCGCGATCACGGCGCCGAGGACCAGCGCGGACGTCAGCGGAAGCCCGGGAACGACGAGGTACGCGAAGTAGCCGACGGTCACGGTCGCGAACAGCACATAGCCGACCGACAGGAGGGCGACGGGTCTGATGTTCGCCCGCAGGTCGAGGTACGAACTGTCCACCGCGGCCGTGTACAGGAGCGGCGGCAGCAGCAGCGGCAGCACGATGTCCGGGCTCAGCGTGTAGTCCGGCACCCCGGGGACGTACGCCGCCGCGAGCCCGGCCGCGACCAGCAGCAACGGCGCCGGCACGGGCGTCCTGCGGGCGGCTCCCGCGATCACCGCGCTTCCCGCGACCAGCACCAGCAGTGGCAATGCGTCCATCGGTTTCCACCCGCCCTCGTCCGCCCCTACGCCGTAACCTGGCCATCATGAACGAGTGCCCGCACGTCGCCACACTGCCGGACCCCGAGCCGGCCCCGCTGAGCGGCACCTGCCCGGAGTGCCTGGCGGTCGGCAGCCACCCCGTACAGCTGCGGCTGTGCCTGGTGTGCGGCCACGTGGGGTGCTGCGACTCGTCACCGCACCGGCACGCGTCCGGACACTTCGACGAGACGGGCCATCCGGTGCTGCGCAGCTTCGAGCCCGGAGAGAACTGGCGTTGGTGCTTCGTGGACGGTTCGATCGTCTGACGTGTGGGTACGTCAATCCGGCGCCGGTACTTTCCAATTGGGCGCCGCAAACCCCTAGCCACTGTACGTACTCATGTGCTTACCATGAGTGACGGTCTCGGACGGGGGTCCGGCGACACGGCAGAATGGATCGCGATAGCGTCACCGGCGAACGACGTACCGCGTGGCTCCGGGGGGACGCTCCCTCCCGGGCCCCCGAAAGAGCTTGTGCCACCTTGGAGGTGAGGGTGTCCCAGATCGCAGGCGAGCCCGGGACCCAGGACTTCGTGGAAGTCCGGCTGCCCGCTGCAGGTGCCTATCTGTCCGTGCTGCGTACGGCCACGGCCGGACTCGCGGCGCGCTTGGACTTCACTCTCGACGAGATCGAGGACCTGCGCATCGCGGTCGACGAGGCCTGCGCGATCCTGCTCCAGCAGGCCGTGCCGGGCTCCGTCCTCAGCTGTGTCTTCCGGCTCGTCGAAGACTCACTCGACGTCACGGTCTCGGCCCCCACCACCGACGGACGCGCACCGGAACGCGACACCTTCGCCTGGACGGTGCTCTCGGCACTGGCGGGCAAGGTCGACTCCACGGTCGCCGAGGACCGTACGGTCACCATCAGCCTGTACAAACAGCGCGGCGCGGGACCCGGGCCGGCGTGAGGAACGGGGACGGGCCGGTGTGGAACGAGGAGCTCAGCCCACAGGCGCCGACGGGAGGGCGCGCGGCCGCGGCCGGACAGGCCGGGCCTGCGCCCGCACCTGCGGGCATCCCTGAACAGCAGGCCCGGCCCCACCCGGTCGAGGGACCGGTGGCCGACGGGCCGGCGGACGGCCCGGTGGGCACGGTGGCGGCGGAGCAGGCAGAGCGGGCGGGCCATATGAGCGAGCACGGACAGCACTCCACGGAGCACGGACGCCACGATCCGAACGACCGCAGTGGTGCGCGCGCGCTGTTCATCGAGTTGCGCGAGCTGCCGGACGGGTCGGCCGAGAAGGCGGAGCTGCGCAACCGGCTGGTGCGCATGCACCTCCCCCTGGTCGAACACCTGGCGCGCCGCTTCCGCAACCGCGGCGAGCCGCTCGACGACCTCACCCAGGTCGCCACGATCGGCCTGATCAAGTCGGTGGACCGGTTCGACCCGGAGCGCGGCGTCGAGTTCTCGACGTACGCCACCCCGACCGTCGTCGGCGAGATCAAGCGGCACTTCCGCGACAAGGGCTGGGCCGTCCGGGTGCCCCGGCGCCTCCAGGAGCTGCGCCTGTCGCTGACGACGGCCACGGCCGAGCTCTCCCAGCAGCACGGCCGGTCCCCGACCGTGCACGAGCTGGCCGAGCGCCTGGGCATCTCGGAGGAAGAGGTCCTGGAGGGCCTGGAGTCCGCCAACGCGTACAGCACGCTGTCACTGGACGTCCCCGACACCGACGACGACTCCCCGGCGGTCGCGGACACCCTGGGCGCCGAGGACGAGGCGCTGGAGGGCGTCGAGTACCGGGAGTCGCTGAAGCCGCTCCTCGAAGGCCTCCCTCCGCGTGAGAAGCGCATCCTGCTGCTGCGTTTCTTCGGCAACATGACGCAGTCGCAGATCGCCACGGAGGTCGGCATCTCCCAGATGCACGTCTCCCGGCTGCTCGCGCGCACACTGGCCCAGCTCCGCGAAAGGCTCCTGGTCGAGGAGTAGTCCCCGCGGCCGTACGGCGGCCGGACGTCCCGCGGCGTTACGCGTCGCGGGGGCCGCGGATGCCCAGCGCCCGGTTCGTCTCGGGGTTGACCAGCAGGACCAGCGACGCGACGGCCACCACCGCGAGGGCGATGCCGGCCGGGATCAGCAGGGACCCTTCGGAGCGCAGCAGAGTCCAGGCCACCGGCAGCGCCATGAGCTGCGTGATGATGGCGGGCCCGCGGCTCCACGCGCGGCGCTTGAGCAGTCCGCGCGCGGCCAGCAGCGGCAGCAGCGCCAGGACGATCAGCGTCACACCGCCCATCTCCGCCTGCTCGGGCCTGTCCGGACTGCCGAGCAGCCCCATCACGAGCATGTACACGCCGCCGGTGACCAGCGCCAGGCCCTCCAGCGCGGCGAGCGCCGCCGCTGCGGTCAACCGGGTGGGGCGGGGGCCTGCGGCGGGTCCGGGAGTCTGCTCATTGCTCACCCTTGCAGCGTAACCGCCCGCCTCGGCGGACCAGGTCTGGGCCAGGTTCCCCCTACTGGGTAGTCTGGCGCGCATGCGTGCACTCCTCGTGGTCAATCCGGCAGCTACCACCACCAGTGCGCGCACCCGTGATGTCCTGATTCATGCCCTTGCCAGCGAGATGAAGCTGGAAGCCGTGACGACCGAGTACCGCGGGCACGCCCGCGACCTGGGCCGGCGGGCCGCACAGAGCGAGGACATCGAGCTGGTCGTGGCGCTCGGCGGCGACGGCACCGTGAACGAGGTCGTCAACGGCCTCCTGCACGAGGGCCCGGACCCGCAGCGGCTGCCGCGCCTGGCCGTCGTCCCCGGCGGCTCCACGAACGTCTTCGCCCGCGCCCTCGGCCTGCCCAACGACGCCGTCGAGGCGACCGGCGCCATCCTGGACGCGCTGCGCACCCGCAGCGAGCGCACGGTCGGCCTCGGTCTGGCGGCGGGTACCCCGGGAACCGAGGACGAATCGGTGCCGGCCCGCTGGTTCACGTTCTGCGCGGGTTTCGGTTTCGACGCGGGAGTGATCGGCAGGGTCGAGCAGCAGAGGGAGCGCGGAAAGCGTTCGACGCACGCCCTGTACGTGCGCCAGGTGGTACGCCAGTTCCTGACGGAACCGCACCGCCGGCAGGGCCTGATCACCATGGAGCGCCCCGGTCACGACCCGGTGGAAGACCTCGTGCTGTCCATAGTCTGCAACACCGCCCCCTGGACCTACCTGGGCAATCGTCCGATGTACGCGTCTCCGGAAGCCTCCTTCGACAAGGCGCTCGACGTGCTCGGGCTGAGCAAGCTGTCCACCCCCGCCGTGGCCCGTTACGCGACCCAGTTGCTGACCTCGTCGCCCGAGCGCGGACCCCATGGCAAGCACGCGGTGACGCTGCACGATCTGACCGACTTCACCTTGCATTCGAAGGCGCCCCTCCCCTTCCAGATGGACGGTGACCACTTGGGGCTGCGCACGAGCGTGACGTTCACAGGCGTACGCCGTGCACTGCGTGTGATTGTGTGAGCGGAAGGCGCAAAAGTCCTTTAACTCGAACGTACGGGCTGGGTTACACCCCTTAGAAGTACGGCTGTGACCTACCCGACACCGAGGAATCAAAAAAAACTTCCCGGAAGGGGTTGTATCCGCCGCCGAGGTTTGGGAATCTCTACATGGCGATCGGGACGGCCCGCAACACCAGCCTCCACTGAAAGCCAGAACCCCTCCTTGCACACAGGACCCACACCAGGTAACTGGCAGTCGGCCCTTCACTTGCGGAGGGATTCGTGAAAGCGTTCACATTCACAAGCACCAGCACGTAATACCAAGGAGAGGTAGCAGCCATGGACTGGCGTCACAACGCCGTTTGTCGTGAGGAAGACCCGGAGCTGTTCTTCCCCATCGGCAACACCGGTCCTGCGCTGCTGCAGATCGAGGAAGCCAAGGCCGTCTGCCGCCGCTGCCCCGTCATGGAGCAGTGCCTGCAGTGGGCGCTCGAGTCCGGTCAGGACTCCGGCGTCTGGGGTGGCCTCAGCGAGGACGAGCGCCGCGCAATGAAGCGCCGCGCCGCCCGCAACCGGGCGCGTAACGCGACCGCCTGAGCCACCACCCCGCACGAGCCTCAGCTTGGCGGCGCGTACAGCGCGTACGTACCACCCGCCCCGAGCCGCAGCGCGCAGTACCCCCCGATGCGCATAGCAACGTGAGCTTTGAGCCCCGGACCGTTCTTCGGTCCGGGGCTCGCCGCTTTTCCGCCCCGGCCCGGCGTTACTTGTCGGCGCGTACGGGTACGTCGAGTACGACCCGGGTACCGCGCTCGGGGGCCGGGACCATGTCGAAGGTCCCGCCCAGTTCGCCCTCGACCAGCGTCCGTACGATCTGCAGGCCCAGGTTGCCGGTCCGCTTCGGGTCGAACCCCTCGGGCAGTCCGCGGCCGTCGTCCTGAACGGTGATCAGCAGCCGGGCGTCCCTGCGGTCGCTGCCGCGCACGGCGGCCACCTCGACGGTCCCCCGCTCCCCCGGTGCGAAGGCGTGCTCCAGCGCGTTCTGGAGAACCTCGGTGAGGACCATCGCCAGCGGCGTCGCGACCTCGGCGTCGAGTATGCCGAAGCGGCCCGTACGGCGGCAGTCGACCTTGCCCGGCGAGATCTCGGCGACCATCGCGATCACCCGGTCGGCGATCTCGTCGAACTGGACGCGCTCGTCGAGGTTCTGCGAGAGCGTCTCGTGGACGATCGCGATCGAGCCGACGCGGCGCACCGCCTCGTTGAGCGCCTCGCGGCCCTGCTCGGAGTCCATCCGGCGCGCCTGGAGCCTCAACAGGGCCGCCACCGTCTGGAGGTTGTTCTTCACCCGGTGGTGGATCTCCCGGATGGTGGCGTCCTTGGTGATCAACTCCCGCTCGCGCCGACGGAGTTCCGTGACGTCGCGGCACAGGACGAGCGAACCGATCCGCGTTCCCTTGGGCTTGAGCGGGATCGCGCGCAACTGGATCACCCCGCTGTCCCCCTCGACCTCGGTCTCGCGCGGGGCGTAGCCGCTGGCCAGCTTGACCAGGGCTTCGTCCACCGGGCCGCGGGACGGGGCGAGTTCGGCGGTGGCCTGGCCGAGGTGGTTTCCGACCAAGTCGGAGGCGAGGCCGAGACGGTGGTAAGCGGAGAGGGCGTTCGGCGACGCGTACTGGACGATGCCGTCCGCGTCGAGCCGGATCAGCCCGTCGCCGGCGCGCGGCGAGGCGTCCATGTCGACCTGCTGGCCGGGGAAGGGGAAGGCCCCGGCGGCGATCATCTGGGCCAGGTCGGAGGCGCTCTGGAGGTACGTCAGCTCCAGGCGGCTGGGGGTGCGTACGGTCAGCAGGTTCGTATTGCGGGCGATGACACCGAGGACGCGCCCTTCGCGGCGTACGGGAATCGACTCGACCCGGACCGGGACCTCCTCCCGCCACTCCGGGTCGCCCTCGCGCACGATCCGGCCCTCGTCGTAGAGCGCGTCGAGGAGGGGGCGGCGGCCGCGCGGGACGAGGTGGCCGACCATGTCGTCCTGGTAGGAGGTGGGGCCGGTGTTGGGCCGCATCTGCGCGACGGAGACGTAGCGCGTCCCGTCGAGGGTGGGAACCCACAGGACGAGGTCGGCGAAGGAGAGGTCGGAGAGCAGCTGCCACTCCGAGACCAGCAGATGGAGCCACTCGAGGTCGGTCTCACTCAGAGCGGTGTGCTGGCGGACGAGGTCGTTCATGGAGGGCACGTGTGCGAGCGTACCTTCGCTCGGGCGACCCCATGGCCACGGCGCCGGCCGGGACCCTCAGCCCGCCCGGCACCGCAGCCCGGAGTCTTTCCCCAGCCCCCGAAGGGCCGGGGTATCCGCCGGCCGACGGGTGTGCGGTCCCGCGCGGCCGTCGAGAGGTCCCGGTGCAGTCAGGGCAGAGAGCGCCGGTACCTCGTTCCGCCTTCCTGTGCGGGGAGGGCGGAGGCTTTATCTGTGCATTGTGGACTAGACCATTCTCCCTGTCCATGCATGTGCGTCACCCAGTTTGCAGGGCTTCCCGCCGGACGCGCCGGATCAGTGCGTCTCCGTCACCTTCGCCGGCGCGCGCGGGTGGTCCGGGTTCTGGCCTCGGGCGATCGCCACTTCGTACGCCAGGAGCTGGAGCGGGAGGATTTCCAGGATCGGCTGGAGCTCCTCGGCGACGCCTTCCATGGAGAGTACGAAACCGGCCGAGGCCTCGTCGACCCGGGCCCTCGGTCCGGCCGCCATCAGATCGGCGCCGCGGCCGCGCAGCCGGTCCAGGACGGGCTGGAGGGCCTCGCCGCCTTGCCCCCCGTGACGACGGCGACGGCCGGGGAGATGCTGTCGACCATGGCGAGCGGGCCGTGCAGCAGATCGGCGCCGGAGCAGGAGAGGGCGGGGACGCAACTCGTCTCCATGAGCTTGAGCGCCGCCTCCTTGGCCGTCGGGCAGCCGTAGCCGCGCGAGGTGATGACCATGCGCTCGGCGAACCGGTAACGGCCGGCCGGCTGCCTGACCTCGTCCCGGCGGGCCAGGATCCGGTCGGCGAGGTCCGGCGGGGCCGCCGCGGCCGGCCCGCCGCCGCCCCCGCAGACCCCGACGGGGAGGTGGAGGGCGAGGTGAGCGATGCGGTGTACGTCTTGGTGGCGGGCAGGGCCTGCTCCGGGCCCGCCAGGATGTCGATGTGGTGCCCGCCGACCGCCGCCGGCGGCGAGTCCGCGTTGCTGGTCACGGCGAGCGTGATCGCGCCGGCCTCGCGGGCCGCCCTGGCGGACGCCACGAGGTCGGGCGAGCCGCCGGACTGGCTGACCGTGACGACCAGGGGACGTCCCTGAGGTCGGGCCGCGCGCCGTAGGCGGTCGTCGTGGACATGGAGGTCGGGCCGCAGGGCAGGCCGAGCCGGATCTCCAGCAGGTACTTCGCGCAGAGCGCCGCGTTGCCGGACGTACCGCGGACGGCGAGGAGGACGAAGCGCGGGCTCTTCGCGGCGATGGACCGGGCCGTCCCACGGATCTCCGGCGCGCCGGCTCCGGGGGTCCGTCGGAGCATCGCGGGCCGCTCGGCGATTTCGGCGGACATGATCCTGCCCGGCTGTTCGGCCATGCCGAGTGCCTCCAAAAGGTGACGATCGGCGCGTCTCAGTCGACCATGGAAATACGGGCCCGCGCATGGCGAAGACCACCCGGCACACGCCCCCGCCTCTGCTAGATTGGTCTATACCACATGACGGATTCCCTTCTCAGATCGGCAGGCTCAGCGTGGAAGTTGTCATCGTTCCGGACGCCAGGACCGGCGGCGAGCTCATCGCGGCGAGCATCGGCCGGCTGCTGGGCCACAAGCCCGACGCGCTGCTCGGCGTGGCCACCGGTTCGTCCCCGCTGCCCATCTACGAAGCCCTGACGGCCAAGGTCCGCGCGGGCGAGGTCGACGCGTCGCGCGCGCGGATCTGCCAGCTCGACGAGTACGTCGGGCTGCCCGCCGGGCACCCCGAGTCGTACCGCTCCGTCGTGCTGCGCGAGGTCGTCGAGCCGCTCGGCCTGACCGAGGCGTCCTTCATGGGCCCCGACGGCTCCGCCGAGGACATCCAGGCCGCGTGCGAGGCGTACGACCGCGCCCTCGGCGAGGCCGGCGGCGTGGACCTCCAGCTGCTCGGCATAGGCACCGACGGGCACATCGGCTTCAACGAGCCGTGCTCCTCGCTGGCCTCCCGCACCCGGATCAAGACGCTGACCGAGCAGACCCGCGTCGACAACGCGCGTTTCTTCGAGGGCGACATCGACCAGGTGCCCCACCACGTCGTCACGCAGGGCATCGGCACCATCCTGGAGGCCCGCCACCTGGTGCTGCTCGCCACCGGGGAGGGCAAGGCCGATGCCGTGGCGCAGACCGTCGAGGGCCCGGTCGCCGCACTGGTGCCGGCCTCCGCGCTCCAGTTGCACCCGCACGCGACGGTCGTCGTCGACGAGGCCGCGGCGTCCAAGCTGAAGCTCGCCGACTACTTCCGCGCGACGTACGCGGCCAAGCCGGTCTGGCAGGGCCTGTAGGACTCCCCCGGGGATTTCCCCGGGACTTCCCCTGGACACGGCGGAGTGCCGGGATCCCCCCGGAACCCGGCACTCCGTCGTACCGGTCAGACGCCGGCGACGACCTCGGCGGCGGCCCGGCCGCACACCCGCGCGGCGCCGTGCGTCGCGATGTACAGACCTCCGCGCGGCTGCGCCTGCGGCACGCCCATCTCCACCACGACGGTGTCGGGCCTGGCGGCGGTCAGCGCCACCAGCGCGAGGGCCATCCACGGGTGGCGGTGGGCATCGCGTACGACCGCGACGATCCGGCGGCCTTCCGCGGCCCCGATCACCTGCTCCGGCGCGGAGTTCCCGCTGTGGTACGTGCCCGTCGTGGTACCCGGCAGCAGGCGCGCCAGCTCGGCGGCGACCCCCCACGGCGTCTCGTCGCCGACGGCGATGTTGGCGACGGGGGTGAAGGCCGCGACGTACGGGGCGGAGGTGACGGGAACGAAACCGGCGCTCCGATGATCCGCAGCGCCTGCGCCGCGGCCACCAGGCCGATCTCGGTGCCGGCGCCGGGCGCGGTCCCCTCCTGTGAAGCCGCGCCCGGCCCCGAAGCCCCCCGGGCCCCCCTGCTCTGCCGCGTCCAGCCCGCGAGC
>RHMC01000051.1 GCA_003719395.1 Streptomyces altiplanensis | reverse complement strand
CCCACCGGCTGGGAGGCGGTCGCACGGGCCCGCTCCCCGCGGCGGCCGCGCGCCGCGAGCGTACCTCGCCGCGTACTTCGACCGGGTCCAGGAGATCAGCGGGGACCGCTGCGGGGGTACGGACCCGGGCATGCGCTGCGGATTCGGGCTTCGGCAGGGCCGCGGCCGTCGCAGTACGCCGCCCAGTGCGGCACCGCGACGCTCCCGGCCGGCTTCCGCACCGCCGCCCGCCTGGTCCGCCTCGCCGGCCGGCTGGGCGTTCCGGTGCTCACCCTCGTCGACACGCCGGGCGCGGCCAACGCGCCGAGGCGGAACGGGCGGGCGCGGGCGCCGCCATCGCGGACCTCTTCGGCGCGATGGCCACGGCGCGCGTACCGCTCACCACCCTCCTCATCGGCGAGGGGGGATCAGGCGGCGATCTCGCCCTGGCGCGCCCGGCAACCTCTGGGCCGCTCCCGACAGCTATTTCTCGGTGATCGCCCCGGAGGCGGCCGCCGCCATCCTCAAGCGCGCCCCGGAGCAGGTGCCGGAAACCGCCGGTCTGCTGCGGCTGCGCCCCCAGGACCTGGTGGATCTGGGCATCGCCCGCGGGGTGGTGGGCTGACCGGGTGTGGGCCGCCGGACCGGTGCGGTGCGGCGGCCCACGGCGCGGTGTCCTCGGCGGCGGGCCGTTCGGCCGGGCCGTCCGCGGCGGTGCCGTGCGTGTGGCAGGCGACGCTCAGTAGGCGGAGTCGACGTTGTCGATCGAGCCGTACCTGTCGGCGGCGTAGTTGGCGGCCGCGGTGATGTTGGCGACCGGGTCGGTCAGTTCCTTCGGGGTGCCCTCGACGTGGTAGGCGTCGAACGTGGGCTGGATCACCTGGAGCAGCCCCTTGGACGGGGTGCCGTTCTGCGCGTTGATGTCCCAGTTGTTGGCCGCGTCGGGGTCGCCGCCGGACTCACGCATGATGTTGCGGTGCAGGCCCTCGTAGCTGCCCG
Organism: Streptomyces altiplanensis; assembly: GCA_003719395.1. Classification (GTDB taxonomy): domain Bacteria; phylum Actinomycetota; class Actinomycetes; order Streptomycetales; family Streptomycetaceae; genus Streptomyces; species Streptomyces altiplanensis. The sequence continues at coordinate 41,946 of RHMC01000051.1, read as the reverse complement.
GAATGCCCTTGTCCTTCATGATGGCCAGGGCCTCACGGATCCAGCCGTCCAGGTTGTCCGAGTAGGAAGGTGCCTTCTTGGCCTTCGCGGCGATGACGTCGGCCTGCGTGAAGACGCCGGCCGCCGATACCTTCGCCGACGCGGCCGCGCTCTGCGGTGCCGGGGCGGCGGCGTGCGCGGGGGACGGGGCGATGGTCAGAGCCACCGCTGCGGCTCCGGCGGCGCACAGCCCGGAGACGGAGAACTTGCGGATCCGGGCGGTACGGGCGGCGGGGTTCAGCGACTGAGCGGGCATACGGGAGTAACTCTCCGTTCGGTGACAACAGGGGAAGCCTCGGGGACCGGCGACGGCGGAGCGGAGCTGCGCGACGAGGTCCGCGACGCCGGAGCGAGTGGTGCCCGGCCGGTCGGGAGTGGTGAACTCCCCGGGCCGGCTCCATGGTTAGCGGCCCTCCCGGGCATCGGCAACGACCGGCCGTACTGCTCGGCTACGTAGAGAAGGACCCGACAGGCCGAGCAGCCCCCGCCCGGGCCGCGAGAGCGCGCACCGTGGCCTACTACCGCGCCTCGTATGTGATCTGGGACCTATGGGCCGACTCACAGCGGACGGGGCCCGGGGCGGGCGCGAAGTGATCGCGGCCACATGCCCTCCGGGCCGTCGCGCCCGTACGGCGCGATGCCGGACAGCGACGTCGCAGGCACCCGGCAGCGGGCATCACCGCCCCGCTCGCACGCGGGAGCGATACGGCGCAGGGGGTTCTCCGGGCGGGTCCGGACGACCGGGCCCGCGGCCGTCGCCCGGGACCCGCCCGGGACCCCCGCTCGGATCCGGCGCACCGGGCGACCGGCCGGTACGCCCCCGGGCGGCCCCGGCCGGGCATCCCCTCCCCTGCCTCAGGGACGCCTCAGGGACGCTTCGGGGACAACGCGTCGGGATCTGCCACTCCGGCACCTGGAGCCTGATCGGCGGCAGGCCCGAGGACGGCAGAGCCCGGAAGGGACGATCGCTCGTGAGCCGCGGGAGGAAACCGGACCCACCGTCCGGGATCCGCGCCGCCGCGCCGCCGTGCCGCCGTGCGGTCGTGCGGTCGTGCGGTCGTGCGGTCGTGCGGAGCACCGGGCCCGTCGGTGTCGCCGAGGGCCACGTGCAGGTTTTCCTCGGCACCTGGCCGGTAACGGCGACGCCACGCCCTGCCCGTGAGCGGCGGGCTCTTGTTCCGCCGGTTCGGCGCGGAGACCACCAAGCGGCTCGTCACGGGTCCCGGCGCCGCCCGGCTGATCGAGGCGCACCGCCCCGGGGTCACCGGCCGGTCACCCGGGGCCGAGGGGCCTGCGACGGCTCAGGCGGCGTTGGGGTCGAAGGGGATGCCGGACGGCTTGGCCTTCTCCAGGTGAGAGCTGAAGCTGCCGTCCTTGAGACCGAACACGGCGCTGCCGAAATTGGCCTGGCTCAGCTTGTCGCGGACACCGGCGGGGTAGCCGTTCCAGCCGACCAGCCTGGGGAACTGCCACCCGCGGTAGTGGTTCTCCGGGGGTTCGTCGCCGGAGTTCGCGGGGCGGAAGCAGTGTGTGCTCACGCCGTCCTTGTGATAGACGACCTTGGGGTGCGTCCCGTCCCACCGGATCCGGTCGCGGCCGTAGATGCCGAAGCCGCCGTGGGCCGAGGTGGAGACGTACTGGGCCTGGTTGTTCTGTACCCACACCACGACGTGCTCCCAGTCGTGGCGGTGCCCGCCGAGGCCGCTGCCCGCCACGGCCTGGTCCTTCTCGAAGTAGAGCCCGTACATGATCGCGCACCAGCCGTTGTTGCACGTGGACCGCGCGTATCCGTTGGTGTTGTCGAGGTCCCAGGAGTCGCGGCACTGGCCGTTGAGGGCGCCGGACGGGTTGAGGCCGCCGTTCACCGTTCCGTCGGGGCCTATCGCGGGGGTCGGGTAGCAGCCGTCCGTGTCGTAGTCGTAGGCGGGCTGGAACGTCTGCTCCAGTCCGTCGGCGTTGGCGGGCAGCGCCGGGGGCGGGGCTGCGAGAGCGACGCCCGGAAAGGCGACGACCAGCGCTACGGCGCCGGCCAGGACGATCGGAGCCTTGCGCATCCACGAACCCGTCTTCACTGCGTCCTCCTGACGGCCGCGGCGTCGAGCGCGCGACCAGGTTGGCATGCCCATCACAGGCTTACCGAACCGCGTTGCGCACCGCGTGTCGAGGGGTGTCGCAGTGATGAAGAGTCAGCCAACGCCTGATACGCGCGACTTGGGCCGCGACGCCGCGTCAGGCCGCACGACGACGGCCCGGTTCCGCGGAGCCGGGCCGTCCGCCGGTCCCTCGCACAGCGCACGCGACCACACGTTTTTCCGCGGACCCGAGGCCAGGGCCGGCTTTACACCGCCGAGCCGGTCGCTTCGTCGTCGGACGCGACGATGGAGTTCTCCAGCTTGCGCAGCAACCGCGCGAGCTGGCGGCGCTCGGCCGGCGAGACGCCGCCGAGCATCCGGCTTTCGTTTTCGAGGTGCTCCGCGAAGACGGTGTCCACCATCGCGAGCCCCTTGTCGGTGAGGCGCGAATAGACGACTCTGCGGTCGTCGGCGTCCCTTTCGCGGACGATCAGGCCGTCCTTCTCCAGCCGGTCGATCCGCAGCGTCACCCCCGCCGACGACACCAGGCCCGAATCGGCGAGCTGACCCGCCGTCAGCCGGTACGGCCGCCCCGACCGCCGCAGCGCGGTCAGCACGTCGAAGCCCGCCACGGACAGCCCGTTGCGCTCGATCGACGTGGTGAGCTTGGCGCTGTAGCGCAGGAAGGAGCGGTGGAGGCGGGCCAGGACTTCGAGGGGGCTGGTGTCCAGGTCCGGCCGTTCACGCGCCCAGTCGTCGATCACCTTCGCCACGGCGTCCTGGTCCGCCGGCCTTGCTCCAGACATCGTCATCCCCTCGTACGGCTCCCGCCGGCACCGCCCGTACCACTTCTCACGGCTCTGAGAATCTTACCGCTGAGGGATGAGGGCGGGCGGAGGCGGCCAGCAGCTGATCGAACGCCTCGAAGAAGGTGACGGCGCCGATCAGGAACCGGACCTTGACATGCCGGCGCGAGTGGGGCAGCCGTTCGAGTCCCGCAGCCATGGAGCCAAGGGCCGGCGGCTTGCCGGCCACGGCCGTCATGGAGGGGCCCTTCCGCCGACAGAGGAGTTGCGGCGGCAGCAGGGGAGGAACCCAAGCGGTGAATGACTAAGGCCTTGGGGAAGCCAAGCTCGTCCGGTCGCCCCACCCTCCCCCTGAAGACGTGACGGCCAAGGGGCTCGGCAACGATTTCACCTCAGGGTCTTGCGCCGTAGATATTTAAGCCCTTAGATTTCTAGCACTTCGAGAACAGCGGACACCGAAGCAGCAGGCCCCGGCCTGGGCTTGTCCGCGCCGGAGCTCCCGCCCTTCCCGCCGCCTCGCCCGGAGGACCCGCCGTGTCCCACTTCCCCACCGACATACTGATCGCGGGCCAGTGGCGGCGCGGCGCCGGTGAGCCGGCCGAGACCGTCGACCCCGCGACCGGCCGCGTCCTCGCCACCGTCAGCTGCGCGTCCGCCGACGAGGTCGACGAAGCGGCCGAAGCCGCGGCGAAGGCCATGGCCGACCCGGCCTGGCGCGACCTGCTCCCCCACGAGCGCGCCCGGCTCCTGCACCGCATCGCCGAGCTCACCGAACAGGCCGCCGGCGAACTCTCGGCGCTGCAGACCGCCGACACCGGGAAAACCCTCACCGAGACCAGGGCGCTCGCCCTCAGCGCGGCCGGCACCTTCCGCTACATGGCGGCCGCCCTGGAGACCGCCGAGGACACCGTCACCCCGTCCCGCGGCGCCTACCTCACGATGAGCGTCCACGAACCGATCGGTGTCGTCGGCGCGATCAACCCCTGGAACTCCCCGGTCGCCAGCGACGCGCAGAAGATCGCCCCCGCCCTCGCCGCCGGGAACGCGGTTCTCCTCAAGCCGGCCGCGTGGACACCGCTCGTCTCCCTCGCGCTCGGCCGGCTGATCACCCGGGCGCTCGACGAGTCCGGGCTGCCCGCCGCGCTGCTGTCGGTGCTGCCGGGCAGCGGCCGGGTGGTCGGCGACGCCATCGTGCGCCACCCCCTCGTCGCCCGCGTCGGATTCACCGGCGGCACCGAAACGGGGCGGTCGATAGCCGCCCTCGCGGCGAAGAAGCTGATCCCCGCCTCGCTGGAGCTGGGCGGCAAGTCCCCGACGATCGTGCGCGCCGACGCGGACGTCGAACAGGCCCTGGCGGGAGTGCTGTTCGGGATCTTCTCGTCCAGCGGCCAGTCCTGCATCGCCGGTTCCCGGCTGTTCGTGGCCCGTGAGATCTACGACTCCTTCGTCGGCGAACTCGTCGAACGCGTACGCAATCTGCGCGTGGGACCCGGCACCGAACCGGGCACCCAGGTCGGCCCGCTCGTCCACCACCGCCACCTCGACGCCGTCGCCGCCTACGTCGACCTCGCCCGTTCCGAAGGCGCACGGGTGCTGTGCGGCGGCTCCGCGCCCGAGGGTGAGCGCCACCGGGACGGCGCGTACTACCTCCCGACCGTCCTCGACGGGCTGCCGAACACCTCCCGCACGTGTCCCAGGAGGAGATCTTCGGCCCGGTCCTCGTGGCCCTCCCCTACGAGGACGAGGACGACCTGGTCCGCCAGGCCAACGACTCCGTCTACGGGCTGGCCTGCGGCATCTGGACCCGCGACGCGCGTGCCGCGTGGCGGCTCGCCCGGCGCATCGAGGCGGGCACCGTGTGGATCAACACGTACAAGCAGTTCAGCGCCTCCACCCCGTTCACCGGCTGGAAGGACAGCGGCCTGGGCACGGAGAAGGGCCGCGACGCGATCCGCTCGTACCAGCGCCAGAAGTCCCTGTACTGGGGCACCTCCGCCACCCCCCTCCCCTGGGCCAACTGACCCGGCACGCCTGCCTGTCTGGAGAGATTCATGCACCGACCCCCGCCCGGCCCGGTAGCCCGGCTCCGCTCGCTGCGCTACGTCGAACTGCACACCCCCGCCTTCGCCGAGGCCGCCGACTTCTACGAGGAGGTCTGGGGCCTGACGACCGTCGATTCGGACGCCGGCGACCGATGGCTGCGCGGCACGGGCGACGAGCACCACGTCCTGCACCTGACCGCGCGGGACCGCGTCGGCCTCGGCAGGCTCGCGTTCGCCGTCGCCACCCCCGCCGGAGGTCGCCGAGGCCGCCGGCGCCTGGAGGCCCGCGGCATCCGTCCCCGTCTCCGGGCCCGGTCCGCTGGAACAGGCGGGCGGCGGCTACGGACTGCGGTTCACCGACCCCGAACAGCGCCTCGTCGAGATCAGCGCGCAGGTCGAGGCGGTCCACCCGCGGGGCCGGGACGACGCGGTGCCCGTCGGCGTCACGCACGCCGTGCTGAACACCACCGACATCGACGCCGCCGTCGCCTTCTACTGCGACGTCCTCGGACTGCGTGTCTCGGACTGGTCCGAGCACCAGATGGCGTTCCTGCGCTGCAACGCCGACCACCACTGCATCGCCTTCAACCAGGCCGAGTGGACGTCGCTCAACCACGTGGCGTACGAGATGCCGTCGGTCGACCACTTCATGCGGGGTCTCGGCCGGCTGCGCCACCACGGCATCACACCGAAGTGGGGTCCCGGGCGGCACGGCCCCGGCAACAACACCTTCTCCTACTTCACCGACCCGTCCGGGCTGGTCTGCGAGTACACCTCCGAGGTCGCCCAGATCGTCGAGGACGCCTGGATCGCCCGGGTGTGGCGGCGGGTCCCCGAGCTGTCGGACCTGTGGGGAACGGCCGGCCCGCCGTCGTCGGAGATCGCTGCCGCATGGCGGGCACGCCGGACCCCGGTCCGCTCGCCCCCGTCGACGCACCCGCGGCCGCACCCGCGGACACCGCCACCGCCGCCACCGCCGCCACAGAGGAGAACGCCGCATGAGCACCGTACGCAGGGTGGGCATCATCGGCTGGGGAGCGATCGGCCGGGTCGTCGGCACGGCGCTCGCCGAGGGGCAGGTGGGCAGCGCCGAGCTGGTGTGCGTCGTCGACAACCGTCCGCTGGGCGAGGCCGCTCCCGTGCAGCAGGTCACCTTCGAGGAGGCGCTGGAGCGCTGCGACCTGATCGTGGAGGCCGCGGGCCAGGGCGTCGTACGTCAGTACGGCGAGCGGGTGCTGGCCTCCGGCACCGACCTGCTCATCGCCTCCACCGGGGCGCTGACCGACGACGAGCTCGCCAAGCGACTCCTCGCGGCCGGGCCGGGCCGGGTGTACTTCACCGGCGGCGCGGTCGGCGGACTCGACCTGCTCCAGGCGGCGCGCTCCATGGGCCCGCTGGACGAGGTCGGCCTGACCACCACCAAGCTCCCCGCGACGCTCGAACAGCCTTGGATGGACGCGGAGTTGCTGCACCGGATGCGGACTGCGACCGGGCCCGTCGAAGTGATGTCGGGAACCGCCCGCGATGTGCCGGTCAAGTTCCCCAAGTCGACGAACGTGGCCGCGTCGGTGGCGCTGGCCGTCGGCGACCTGGACGCCGTACGGGTCCGGGTCGTCGCCGACCCCTCGGCGCACCGAACCCGGCACGTCGTCGAGGCGTCCGGTCCGCACGGCGCGTACCGCTTCGAGGTCGCGCACCGTCCCGACCCCGGCAATCCGGCGACGAGCCAGGTCGTGCCGTACGCGGTACTGCGCAGCCTCGCCGCGCTCGCCGGACGGACGGGGCAGATCCTGTGAGCACGCCCGCCGGCGTGCACGTCGAGGAGGCCGGCGACCAGGGGCCGCTGCTGCTGTGCCTGCACGGTATCGGGTCGTCCTCGGCGGCCTTCGCCCCGCAGCTCGCCGAACTCTCCTCGCACGTGCGGGTCGTGGCCTGGGACGCCCCCGGCTACGGCAAGTCCCCCGACCCCGGGTCCGCCCTGACGCTCGACGACTTCGCGGACGCGGCGGCCGCCGTCATCCGGGAGCGCGGCGGATGCGCCCATGTCCTCGGAGTCTCCTGGGGCGGCGTGATCGCACTGCGGCTGGCCACCCGCCACCCCGGGGCGTCGCCACCCTGGTCGTCGCCCGACTCCAGCCCGGGTTCGGGCACGGACGGGAGCAAGGCCGACGGGATGCGGGCGCGGGCCGCCGAGCTGGCCGAGGTGGGGCCGCGCGCCTTCGCCGAGGCACGCGGGCCGCGCCTGGTGTCGTCCGGCGCGGCGGACGAGCTGGTGCGGCAGGTCGTGGACACCATGGCGGCCTCGGTACGGCTGCCCGGGTACGCGTACGCCGCCGAATCCATGGCCTCGGCGATCTGCGCGCCGACTGCCCTCCGTGGCCGCCCCCACGCTCGTGCTCTGCGGCGACCAGGACACGGTCACGGGCCCCGAGGCGAGCCAGGCCATCGCCGGGGCCGTCCCCAAGACCGCCTACGTGATCGTCAAGGACGCCGGTCACCTGGCCAACCAGGAGCAGCCGGGCCGCTTCAACGCCTGGGTGCTCTCCCACCTCCGCATCACCGCACGTATCCCCGAGTAAGCCCGGGGGATCCCCCAGCGATCCCCAGCAACCCCAGCAATCAGGAGTAGTCACCATGCCTCTGACCACCACCGCGTACGACAACGGCAGCGACCTCGCCGCGTACACCGACTCCCTCATCGCCACCAAGGACTCCCGGGTGGCGGACTTCGACACCCTGTCGTTCCAGGAGAAGGCCGGCCCGCAGTTCCGACGCGGCCAGATCCGTTACGTCGGCTCGGGTGCCACCGGCAACCACGAGGGCGACAGCCGCATCATCCCGTCCGGCGGATTCACCTTCTCCAACATGCTGTTGCCGCCCGGCGCCGAGGGCCCGGCCCACACCCACCACGACGTGGAAGAGGCCTTCTTCGTCCTGGAGGGCGAGGTCAAGGTCGGCATCCACCGCGGCCCCGACGAGGTCGAGTACCGCACCCTCGGCTACCGCGACATGATCGTCGTCCCGGCCGGCGTGACCCGTTCGCTGAAGAACGAAGGGGACACCGACGCCCTGTTCTGCGTCGTCATCGGCACGCAGAAGCCGCAGGTGCCGACGTACCCCGAGTACTCGCCGATGCACGGCGTCACCCGTGGCTGACGAGCCCGTCGACCGGCGGTACCCCGGCCGGCGTACGCACCGTCGTCGTCACCGGGGCGCCGTGGCCTGGGACTGGCCACGGCCCGGCGGATCGCGCCGACGGCTTCCGGGTCGTCGTCGCCGAGCTGGAACCGGAGCGGGGTGAGCGCGCCGTCGCGGAACTGCGCGCCGAGGGCGTCGATGCCCACTTCGTGCGCTGCGACGTCGTGAACCACGCGTCGGTGGACGCGCTGGCCGCCGCCGTACGGGACCTGGGCCCGCTGTACGGCCTGGTCAACAACGCGGCGCTGGCCAACGGCGTGGGCGGCAAGGAGTTCCAGGACATCGACATCGAGGTGTGGGACCGGCTGATGACGGTCAACGCCCGCAGTCCCTGGCTGGTGTCGAAGGCGCTGTACCCGCTCTTCGCCGCGCCCGGCCGGATCGTCAACATCGCCTCGGACGCCGCCCTGTACGGCTCTGAGCGCCTCGCCCACTACATCGCCTCCAAGGGCGCGGTCATCGCCCTGACCCGGGCGATGGCCCGTGAGCTGGGCGACAGGGGGATCACCGTGAACGCGGTCGCCCCCGGGCTGACGGAGTGCGAGGCGACCGAGACCGTGCCCGCCGAGCGGCACGGCCTCTACCGCGTGAACCGGGCCATCTCACGACCGCAGCAGCCCGACGACCTCACCGGGATCGTCTCGTTCCTGCTCGGCGAGGAGTCCCGCTATCTGACCGGACAGGTGATCGCCGTCAACGGCGGCTTCACCATGAACTGACCACAGGAGATACCGAGTTATGGATCTGGGCCTCGCCGACCGCACCATCGTGGTCACCGGCGGCAGCTCGGGCGTCGGCCTGGCCACGGTCCGCGCCCTGCTCGACGAGGGCGCCCGCGTCGCCCACCTGCGGCCGCGACGCCGACCGGCTGGCCAAGGCCGCCTCCGGCTCGGCGCCGGACGTGACCGGCTGCTGACCGTGGTGTGCGACGTACGGGACGCCGATGCCGTGGACGGCTTCGTCCCGGCGTACGGCCAGGGAGTTCGGCGTCATCGACGGACTGGTCAACAACGCGGGACAGTCCCGGATGAAGGGGCTCGACGACTCGACCGCCGAGGACTGGCGCGACGAGCTGGAGCTGAAGTTCGCCGGGGTGCTGAACCCGCTGCACGCCGCCCGCCCGTACCTCGCCGCATCGGACGCGGCGAGCATCGTCAACATCAACGCGGTCCTCGCCAAACAGCCCGAGACCCGCCTGATCACCACCAGCGCCGCCCGCGCCGGCATCCTCAACCTCTCCAAGTCCCTGTCGGCCGAACTGGCCGCCGACGGCATCCGGGTCAACTCCGTCTGCCTGGGTCTCGTCGACACCGGCCAGTGGGCCCGCCGCCACACCGCCGCGGAGTCCGGCATGACGTACGAGGACTGGCAGGCGGAACTGGCCGCCGACCGGGGAGTCGCCCTGGGCCGCCTCGGCCGGGCGGACGAGGTCGCGTACGCGGTCGTCGCGCTGCTCTCGCCCCGCGCCTCGTACATCACCGGCACCAGCATCGACGTCTGCGGCGGAATCGGCCGCTCCATCCTCTGAGGAGACACCATGCGTTACGACAACGGAGGCGATCTCCTCGTCGCCGTCCTGCGGAAGCTCGGCATCGACACCGTCTTCGGCATCGTCAGTGTGCACAACCTGCCGCTCGTCGAGGCCGTCGACCGGGAACTGCGCTTCGTCCCCGTGCGGCACGAGGCGTCCGCCGTGAACGCCGCCGACGCCTACGGGCGTGCCCGCGGCGCCCTCGGCTGCGCGCTCACCTCGACCGGCACCGGCGCGGGCAACGCCGCCGGATCGCTGATCGAATCCCTCAGCGCGGGCAGCTCGGTGCTGCACGTCACCGGGCAGGTGGAGAGCGAGTTCCTGGGCAGCGGCCGGGGCTTCATCCACGAGACGAAGGACCAGCTCGGCATGTTGGCCGCCGTCTCGGCGTACGCCGCGAGCGTGCCGGACGCGGAGCAGGCGGGCCGCATCCTGCGCGAGGCGGCCCGCACCGCGCTGGCGGCGCCGGGCGGCCCGGCGAGCGTCGACTGGCCGATCGACCTCCAGTACGCGGCGCAGACCGACGAGCCCGCCGAGCTCCCCGCGTCCGCCGTCCCCACCCCCACGGAGGGCGAACTGGCGTCCGCGGGCACCCTCCTGGCTTCCGCCCGCCGTCCGCTGGTCTGGGCCGGCGGAGGCGTCCGCGACGGCGCGTACGGAGCTCGCCGCCCTCCTCGCGGCGACCGGGGCGGGGCTGATCACGTCCAATTCCGGCCGTGGCGCGGTACCCGAGGACCACGAGCAGGTCATCGGCAACTTCGCCACCACCGCGGCCGTGCGCGCCCTGCTCGACGACGCGGACCTGCTGGTCACGGTCGGCACGCACTTCCGCTCCAACGAGACCGCCGACTACACACTGCGGCTCCCGGCGGCGCACCTCCAGATCGACATCGACGCCGCCGCGCTCGGCCGCGTGTACCCGGTCCACCACGCCCTGCACGGTGACGCGTCGGCCATCCTGGCCGCTCTGCTGCCGCACGCACGGCCCGCCGAGACCGGCTGGAGCGAGCGCGTCGCGGCCGTACGTACCGAGGTACGGGCAGACCTGCACGACGGCATCGGCCCGCAGGCCGCGATCTGCGACGCGATCCGGGCCGCGCTCCCCCGTGAGGCGGCGTCGCTCGGGACGTCACCATCCCCTCCAGCAGCTGGGGCAACCGCCTGCTGGAGATGTACGACCCCCGGGACAACGTCTTCCCCCGCGGCGGCCGGCATCGGACAGGGGGCTCGGCATGGGCATCGGCGCGGCGCTCGCCCGGCCGGACGCGCCCACCGTCGTGCTCGCCGGCGACGGCGGTCTCGCCGTACACCTCGGCGAACTCCTCACCGTCGCCCAGGAACGGCCCCGCCTCACGCTGATCGTCTTCAACGACGGCGGCTACGGGGTGCTGCGCAACATGCAGGACCGCTACAGCGAGCGCCGCTCCGGCGTGGACCTGGTCACCCCGGACTTCGAGCTGCTGGCACGCGCCTGCGGACTGCCGTATCTGCGGATCTCCGCGGAGGAACACGCGGCTCCCGTCATCGGCCGGGCGGTCGGCTCCGCCGGCCGACCCTCGTCGAGGTCGACCTCGCGGCGCTCGGCCCGATGAAGAACCCGTTCACCCCGCCCGTGCGGATCCCCGGCCAGTAGGCCCTTCCCGCAAGCCGTCCCCGCAAGCCCTTCCCGTAAGCCCTTCCCGTAAGACAGTCAGGAGGCAGCAGGTCATGAGTGAGAACTCCCTGCGGCTGGTCGTCCACCGCATGACATGGGAGGCGGAAGGTGTCCTCTCCGTCGAGCTGGTCCATCCGGACGGCAAGCCGCTGCCGGCGTGGGCGCCGGGAGCCCATCTCGATGTCCAGGTGGGCGGCCACACACGGCAGTACAGCCTGTGCGGCGACCCGCAGTCCGTCGGCGTCTACCGGATCGGCGTGCTGAACGAGCCCGCCTCGCGCGGCGGTTCCCGCCATGTGCACACCCTGCTCCGCCCCGGCCAGCAGGTCACCGTCTCGGAGCCGCGCAACCACTTCGCCCTGGAGGACGCCGAGGGCTACGTCTTCGTCGCAGGCGGCATCGGCATTACGCCGCTGCTGGCCATGGCCAGGGAGGCGTCCCGCCGCGGCGCCGCATGGCGGCTGGTGTACGGCGGCCGCACCCGCGGCTCGATGGCGTTCACCGGCGAACTCGCGGCGCTGGACGGTGACGTCGTCGTCGTACCGCAGGACGAGCACGGTCACATCGACCTGGACGCCGCTCTTGCCGAGCTGCCCGGGGGCACCCTGGTGTACGCCTGCGGCCCCGAGCCGCTGCTGACCGCCGTCGAGCAGCGCTGCCCGGCGCAGCGGCTGCGGCTGGAGCGCTTCGCGGCCCCGGTGGTGGAGCGTACGGGAGACGACGCGGGGTTCGAGGTCGAGTGCCGTGCCTCCGGGGTGACGCTCGACGTCGGCGCCGGCACATCGATACTCGAGGCCGCGGAGGCCGCCGGGCTGGACGTGCGGAGTTCGTGCCGGGACGGCATCTGCGGCTCCTGCGAGACCCGGGTGCTCGACGGCGCCCCGGACCACCGCGACTTCCTGCTCAGCGAGGCCGAGCACACCGCGAACGCCACGATGATGATCTGCGTCTCGCGGTGCGCGTCCGCCCGGCTCGTCCTCGACCTGTGACCCCTCCTCTCCCCCTCCCCCTTGCTCCCGCCCGTACTGGAGACACCGTGACCGACACCTGGCCGTACCTGGAAGTCCACCAGAGCCGTACGCACGAGCCGAGCCCGTACGCCTACAAGCTGGCCGCCACGCTCGAGGAGGTCTACACGGACGAAGGCCACGAACTGGCCGACGTCGTACGCGGGCTGAACACCCGTCGGGTCCACGCTCCCGACGGGCAGCCGTGGACCGAGCAGTCCTTCCGCGCCGAGATGCACCGACTGGGAGCCTGACCATGACGCTGTCGACCACCACATCCGCGGACCACATCTACGCCAACGGCCTGCGCAACCAGTGGCACGCCGTCGTCCCCTCGCACTTCGTCGCCCCCGGCGCCATGCGCAAGGTCACCGCGCTCGGCGAGCAGTGGCTCCTCTTCCGCCGCTCCGACGGCACCCTCTCGATGCTGGCCGACCGGTGCCCGCACCGCGGCGCGCCGCTTTCCCTCGGCAAACACCTGGGCGACCGTGTCGCCTGCTGGTACCACGGCGTCGAGGTGGAGACGGACGGCACGGTCTCGTCCGTGCCGGGGCTGCCGGGCTGCAACCTGGAGGGCAAGAAGCTGGTGACCTCGCTGCCGGTGCGGGAGGTCGCGGGCGCGGTGCTCGCGTACTTCGGCGACGAGGAGCACCCCGAGCCGGCGCCGCTGACCCTGCCCGAGCCGCTCACCGACCCGCAGACGGACGCGTTCCTGTGTTACGCGGAGTGGAACGTGCCGTGGCGGTACGCGGTGGAGAACCTCCTCGACCCGATGCACGGGGCCTTCCTGCACCACGAGTCGCACACGATGTCCGACGGCGACACCACGGCCAAGTTCCGCATCCGCGAGACCGACCGCGGCTACTTCTTCGAGAAGACCGACCAGCGGGGCGTGAACTTCGACTGGGTGGAGCTGTGCCGCACCGGTGTGGACTGGGTGGACCTGTCCATCCCGTACCCGCCCTCCGCGGGCCCCGGCGGCCCGTTCGGCATCGTCGGGATGGTCTGCCCGGTGGACGCGCACAGAACCGGAGTCTTCTTCTGGCGGTACCGCAAGGTCCAGGACTGGCAGCGCGACTCCTGGCGTTTCCTGTACAAGACGCTGATCGAGAAGAGGCACTGGGACGTCCTCGAACAGGACCGCGTCATGCTGGAGGCCATGCCCGCGGACGCCGACCAGCGGGAGAACCTCTACCAGCACGACCTCGGTGTGGTGCGGCTGCGCCGGCTGTACCGGGCCGCGGCCGAAGCCCGGTCGTGAGGGCGGGAGACCGGTGCCGGAGGCGCTGGGTCCGAGCACCGCCGTGTCGCGCGGGCCGGATGCGGCGCCGCGTCCGCGGGGAGGCACTGCGGTCCGCCCCGCGCACACTGGCCCGGCCGTCGGCCGCCGATTTCCTGGCGTACTCGGAGAAGATCCCGAGCTCCAGCCGCTTGCCCGCACGCCGCCGGTCAGGTCAGTGTCCACGTCGAAGCCGAGGTCGAGCAGCGGCAGGGCGGTGAGCCGGTCGGCGGGGCTCTCCTCGGAGCGGAACGTCCACTCCGCGCGGCCCCTGGTGGACAGCGGTCCGGTCCCGAGTCGCCCCGGCCCGGCGTGTTGAACCTCAGGTTTTTCCGCTGCGCTGCCGGCCCCGGCCGAGGCCGGCGCCGAGCGTGTACACGGAGGCCGACGCTTGGGGATTTTGGCCGTCGTCACACCGGCCGCACCGTGATCACCCCGCTGCGGCTGACGCCTCCGAGCGGGCGAAGGAGAGGATCTCGGGGACCGCTTCGCGCAGAGTCCTGAAGTGACGGTGCACGCCGGCCACCGCGACCGCGGCGTTGACCCCCCACACCGTCATGCCGGCCCGCAGCCCCGCCTCGACTCCGGAGGGAGCGTCCTCGACGACCAGGCAGCCCCGGGGTTCGGCGCCCAGCCGCTCGGCGGCCAGCAGGTAGGGCACGGGCGACGGCTTCCCCTCCGCCACCGGGGCGCGTCGACAACGACGCGCGGGAGCGGCAGGCCCGTCCGGGCGAACCGCCCGCGCACCCGGTGCTCGTAGTTCGAGGTCACCAGCGCCCACGACGACGCCGGCAGGGCGTCCAGCAGCTCCGGCGCACCGTCGAAGGCCGTATAGACGCCGGACCGGACGTCCTCGTCCTCCAGTTCGTGCAGCGCCGTCAGGCACTCCGCTGGATCCTGGTCCGGAGCCACCTGCGCGAAGGTCTCCATCGGCCGTGTCCGCAGCGCCACCCGATGGACCTCGTCCGCGTCCAGCCGGTATCGCTCCGCCCACATTTCCCAGACCCTGCGCTGGTTGACCACGGCGTCGATCAACGTACCGTCGACATCGAACAGGACGTACTTCCTGGGGCTGGGCCGCACAAGCTCACCGATCACGTCGTGATCATGCCAGACGCGCAGTGGAGAGGAGCGAACACATGCACCCCGCCGGAAGCCGCCGTCGGGCGCCGTGAACCACCAGGACCGACAACGCGCGAAACAGTATCCGACCTGCAAGGACATTACTCAGGCCTGCCTGACAATCTTGATCGGAGATACCGTTGAGAATGCTCATCAACGTGGCGGAGACGGTCGTCGCGGATGCGTTGCGCGGAATGGCCGCCGCGCACCCCCAGCTCACGGTCGATGTGGAGAACCGTGTCGTCGTACGGCGCGACGCGCCCGTCGCGGACAAAGTGGGCCTCGTGTCGGGTGGAGGCAGTGGGCACGAACCGCTGCACGGGGGGTTCGTCGGGCCCGGGATGCTGTCCGCCGCCTGTCCCGGCGAGGTGTTCACGTCGCCCGTTCCCGACCAGATGGTGCGGGCCGCGGCCGGGGTCGACAGCGGGCAGGGGGTGCTGTTCGTCGTCAAGAACTACACCGGCGACGTGCTCAACTTCGACATGGCCGCCGAGCTGGCGGAGGACGAGGGCGTCCGGGTCGCCAAGGTCGTCGTCGATGACGACGTCGCCGTGACCGACAGCCTCTTCACGGCGGGCCGGCGCGGTACGGGCGCGACGCTCTTCGTCGAGAAGATCGCGGCGGCCGCCGCCGAGGAGGGCGCACCGCTGGACCGGGTGGCGGCCGTCGCGCGGCAGGTCAACGAGTCCTCCCGGAGTTTCGGGGTCGCTCTCAGCGCCGTCACCACGCCCGCGAAGGGGTCCCCGACCTTCGATCTGCCGCCCGGCGAACTCGAGTTGGGCATCGGCATTCACGGTGAGCCGGGCCGGGAGCGGCGGCCGATGATGACCTCGGGCGAGATCGCGGACTTCGTGGTCGACGCGGTGCTGGAGGACCTGCGGCCGACGCGGCCCGTGCTCGTACTCGTCAACGGGATGGGTGCCACTCCGCTGCTGGAGCTGTACGGCTTCAACGCCGAGGTGCAGCGCGTGCTGTCCGGGCGGGGTGTCGCCGTGGCCCGCACGCTCGTCGGGAACTACGTCACCTCGCTGGACATGGCGGGCTGCTCGGTGACGCTCTGCCAGGTGGACGAGGAACTGCTGCGCCTGTGGGACGCGCCGGTCGAGACCGCCGCGCTGCGCTGGGGGCGCTGAGACGTACGCATGGAACACGTGACCATCGAACGATCGCGAGAAGGAGACCTTGTGCTGGTGCTCGACGCCGAATTCTTCCGTCGCTGGATGTCCGCCGCGGCGGCCGCCGTGGACCGCGAGGCCGGCCGCCTCACCGAACTGGACTCGGCCATCGGCGACGCCGATCACGGCAGCAATCTGCAACGCGGCTTCGCGGCCGTCGCCGCCGTGCTGGACAAGGAACAGCCCGCCGCGCCCGGTGCCGTACTCGCGCTCGCGGGGCGGCAGTTGATCTCGACCGTCGGCGGGGCGTCCGGGCCGCTGTACGGGACGCTGTTGCGGCGTACGGGCAAGGCGCTCGGCGACGAGGCCGAGGTGACGCCCGAGCGGCTCGCCGAGGCGCTGCGTGCTGGGCGTCGACGCGGTGGCGCAGCTGGGCGGGGCGAAGGCCGGGGACAAGACGATGCTGGACGCGCTGATCCCGGCGGTCGGCGCGCTCGGCGAGTCGCTGTCGTTCGGCGTGGCGCGGACGGCGGCGGACGAGGGGGCGCTCGCGACCGTACGCTGCAGGCGCGCAAGGGCAGGGCGAGTTATCTGGGGGAACGGAGCATCGGGCACCAGGACCCGGGCGCGACGTCGTCGGCGCTGCTGATCGGCGCGCTCGCCGACACGGCCGATTCCACGGAGGGGGCCGCGTGAGCGGGGAGAACGGGGCGAGTGGGAAGAAGCCGGTCGGGGTCGTACTCGTCTCGCACAGCGCGTCGGTCGCGGCGTCCGTCGCCGAGCTGGCGAAGGGACTCGCGGGAGGAAAGGACACCGCGCCGGTGGCGGCCGCGGGCGGTACGCCCGACGGAGGGCTCGGCACCAGTTCCGGAGCTGATCGCGGAGGCGGCCAGGTCGGTCGACGGCGGCGAGCGCGTCGCCGTGCTGGTCGACCTGGGCAGCGCGGTGCTCACCGTGAAGGCGCTGCTGGCCGAGGGCGACGAACTGCCGGACGGGGCACGGCTGGTGGACGCGCCGTTCGTGGAGGGTGCGGTGGCCGCGGTGGTCACCGCGTCGGCGGGCGCGGATCTGGACGCGGTGGAGGCGGCGGCCAGGGAGGCGTACGACTACCGCAAGGTGTGAGGGAGGGGGCGGCGCCCGGGGCCAGGGAAATCCTGCCCCGGGCGCCGCCCGTGGCGCGAAACTACCGTCCCGTGTCGCAGGTCATGCGCTGTGCGCGGCGACGCCGCGATGCGGACTTCGGCTCGCTGTGTCGTGCCGTTGACCGTTGCCGCGAGAGTGACCGTGCCCGGCCGCAGCGCCGTCAGGGTTCCCGTGGCCGGGTCGAAGGCCGCCGTGTGGCGGGGGCGGGCGTCCTTCGCGGGCCCGATGTGGAGGTCCGGGGAGCCCGTCCAGTCCGCGCTCAGCGGGAAGGCGACCGGAATCCGGCGCGAGCCCTGGGTGACGGCCGCCGCCACGGGCCGCGCTGCGGCCGGGGGCCAGTGCGGAGGGCGCGTCGAGTGCCAGGGCGTCCACGTGGGCGCGGGTCTGGACCGACATCCAGTCGGGGCCGCCCGCCCAGGGGCGCTGCCGGGCCGCCGCCTGCCCGGCGCGTGCGACCTCGTCGACGCCCACCAGCGACCAGCCGGTGAAGCCGCCCTCGTCCGGCGGCCCCGCCGGCGCCTTGCCGGAGTTGCCGTTGACCAGGTACGGGACCCCGTCCACGTGCGCGGCGTGGAAGACCCCCACGTGGCTGCCGATGAGGCTAGCGCCCTTCCCGGTCGTGCGCCGGAATTCGGACAGCCACCCCTCGATCAGCGCCGCCTCCTTGCGGTCGCCCAGCTGGCTGGCCTTCTGCACGGTCGGGTCGCGCGGCGGGACGTGTTCCACCAGGACGACCGAGCTGATCCGCTCGTCCTTCGCCGCCGCTTCGAGTTGCGCACGCAGATTCTTGATCTGTGCGAAGCCGCCGCCCCTCAGGCTCAGGCTCGACGTGTCGAGGGTGACGAAACGGGTGCCTTCGTGGTCGAACGTCCGGTGGGCCGGGCCGAATTCGGCGACGAAGTTGTCGATCTTCCCGCCCATCACCTCGTGGTTGCCGGGGACGTAGTACCAGGGCAGGGCGTCGCCCAGTTCCTCCGTCAGGACGCGGCGGGCGAAGGCGAGGTCGGCCGGTGAGCCCTCGTCGACGAGGTCGCCGTTGACGACCAGGAAGTCCGGCTTCGCCGCCTTGATCTCGCGCAGCGTACGGCGCGCCTGCGCCACGATGGCGCTGTCCGGGGCGCGGGCGACGAACTGGGCGTCGGACATCACCGCGAACTGCCAGTCCCGGCCCTGCGTTTCGGCCGCGGAGTCGACGAGCGGGTCGGCCGGGACGGGCTGCTCGGGCAGGTCGACCGTGGGCGGCACCTGTGCCGTCAGCGTGTCGATGACGATCTCGCCCGTGTACTGCTTGGCGGCCGCCGTCTCGGCCAGGTAGAACCGGTGCACCCTCAGCCGCGTCGTCGCCCCCGGCGGTACGGCGAAGGCGACCTGCCGCCAGCCGGTCCAGGTGAGGAACGGACCGCGCAGCAACTGGTCGGAGCCGGCCGCGTCCTTGAGGTGCAGCGTCGGCCAGGCCCCCTTGCCGTCACTCTTGATCCACATCGTGAAGGACTGGGGCCGGCCGGCCACGGTGACCGGCTGCGGCGGGTTGGCGTAGGCGGCGCGGGTCGCCGTCGACTGCGTGAAGTCGTACGTGAGCTTCAGCCCGGTGCCGGTGTGGCCTTCGGGGGCCGCCGCGACCGAGCCGCTCGCGCGGGCCTGGGCGAAGGTCCAGGACGCGGCGTCGTCGAACGCGGACACCGCCTGCTCGGCCAGGCCGACGCTGACGGCCAGCTCGGTGACGACGCCTCCTGCGGTGGCCTTGATCCGGCCTGCGGCGCCGCTGCCGGTGTGCGACGTGACGGTGAAGCTGCCCCGGCCGTCGTCACGGACGTCGAAGAGCGAACGGTCGTAGTCGAGCGTCACGTCACGCGGTTCCACCGGGGCGCTGGTGCCGTGGGCGTCGTACCCGACGATGCCGAACGTGCCGCTCGCCTCCGCGTCCGCCAGCCCCACGCGCCGCGTGGTCGGCTCGATGCGGGCGAGGTCGTCGAGGACGGTCAGCCGCATGCCGCCTTCGGCGGGGCCCCGGTGCGCGCGCACGTGCGGTGCCGCTGCGGCGCGCCGTGAACAGCCCGTCGTCGTCGACCTCGCCCACGGACGCGCGGGCGCTGTGCCAGCGCGGTTCTCCGTCCGCCGGGCCGTACGTCTCGTCGTAACCGGCGGCGGTGAGGGCCGGCGCGTCAGGCCGGGGAAGACCCGTTCGGGGTGGCCGCCCCCGACGGGGTCCGCGGTGGGCGCGCTGCCGGCCGGCGTACGCGTCTCGACCCAGTAGCCGCGCAGGTGTCCGCTGCCGTCGGGGGCGGTGAGGGCGAGGCCGTTGGGTACGGTGCGTTCGCTGCCGTCGGACGGGCTGTTCTCCACCTGGAGCGCGTCGCTGCCGGGTTCGCGCGCGATCAGGGTCGACGAGCCGCCGCCGTCGAGGTTCAGCGCGCTGTGCGATCCGGCGCGCTTCATCATCAGGGCGAGCTCGGTGAGGGTGACGCCGCCGCTGTCGGCCTGGCGGCCGTCGACGGTGATCACCTGCATCTCGCTGCCGTCCTTGGAGAAGCCGACGGCGGTGCGGGGCGCGGCGGTGTTGTTGCCCTGGCCGTCGTGGTTCTGCGGTACGCCGTCCACGACGAGCAGTTCGCGGCCGCCGACGGCGGTGCGCGGCACGGGCCCGCTGTCGGTGCGCGCCCGGTACTCCATCTCCACCGGGTCGCCCGGTTCGAGCGCCTCGATGGCCGCCGCCCCGGCCTCACGGCCGACGAGGACCGTGGTGCCTTCGGGGATGGGCCCGGCACCGGGCCGGTCCGTCACCTCGACGACCTTTCCGTCCCGTACGACCGCTTCGGCGACGGGAGTCGCGGCGTCCACCGTCAGGGCGCGGTCGGCCGTGCCCCAGCCGGAGGTGTACGCCCCCACTCCCCCGGCCGGCACATTGGCCGCGTTGTACGACGCCAGAGGATGTGTCCCGGCGGGCAGGGTGAGGGTTCCCTCGAAGTACAGCTGGAGGACGCGGCCCGCGCTCCCGGGGCCGATGCCGACGGCCCGGCTGTTGCCCGAGGCCGGGGAGTGGACAGTCCTGCCGTCCTTGATGCCGGGGCCCTGCGGGGCACCGGTCTGGTTGATGTCGAAGAAGTCCGCGTTGATGGCGGCGACGGTGCGGCGGCCCGCGCCCGGGTCGTGCGCGGCGGCGAGTTCGGAGACCGAACGGCGGTCGGAGACCTTGCCGGAGTGGAGGTAGTCGGCGCGTACGCCGCTGCCTGTCGAGGTCGACGGAGAGCGTGTCGACGCGAAGCCACTTGTCGGATTCGAGGCGGTCGTACGAACTGAGGCGGACGCCCGGGGCGATGGGGCGGGCGCTGCGGGCGGTCCTCGATGCCGTCGCCGTCGACGACGATCTGGGGCTGCCGGCCGGGCGCTCGCGGGAGGCGGCGCGACGGGCCGGAGGACTTCCGCGGAGTTGCGGGGGCGGGGGTCGGGGGTCGTACCGGCGGCCGCGGGGGCGATCGCCCCGGCGGTCAGCACGGTCACCGGTCGCGAGGAGCACGACGGGCGTCCGAGGGTGCCGAATGTGCCGAGGCCCATAAATCCTCCTGAGGAGTGGTCGGTTGAACGGGCACTGCACGCTGCCGCCACAGCATTGCCGCGCGTACACCGACCTACCAGGGGTCGACGGGGACCTCGTGGAGAACATGCGGTGCCGACGGGGTGACGGTGGGACAGGTTCGCACCCGCTACCGCGGGATGCGGGTCCGTTCGCGTGGGAACGCGAGGCGTTTCGCCGGGGTGAGCGCCTGAGCCGGCACGTCAGCGCTCGATTCGGTCCGGCTGAGTGCTTGAGGCAGCCACTCGGTACGGTGTCGCGCGAGCCCGCCGGGCCCAGCGTGAAGACGCTGGTTGAACCACGACGAGTACGTGGGACGAAGTGGGACTGGAGGCAGGAATACACGAGCAGCCACGTGTGCGCCACCGGTGACTTGTGGACCGGAAGATCTCTGTCCGCCGCGGCCACAGGCCGGAGGCGTGCCAGATTCCGCAGCGCACCCGCCGACGGGATCCCACCACTTCGGCCGGCTCCCGCTTCGACCGGTGCGTCCCCCTCTCGGCTGCCCCTTCACGGGCGCGGACCACACCTTCTTCCACTTGGACGCCGGTGATGATCCGTGACGCCCCGGTCCGGGCCCTGCGCGGTTCTGCGGTACTTGACCCGGTTGTTCCACACCTGCCGTTCAGCCTCACCCAGCGCCAGCGACTGCAGCCTGCTGTCACCCATACCGCCAGCAGACTGCGGCCGGCCGGCCCACTGTGCCGCAATCTGTGAACTGGTACACAAAGCGGCTCATGTGGTGTGGGTGGCCGCAGGCGCTGAGAACGGGGCCGTGTCCCTTTTCGCCACGACGAAGGGGCAGGGGGGTGAGATTCTCCCGAACGCCGACCGGGTGAAGCCCGGCGAACTCACCGGGCCGGGGCAAATTGCGGTACGACGCACCAAGAACGGCACAGACCTGTGGAGAGTCACCGACGGCCACTCCGGGATGCTGCGACTGGGAAACATCTCCCGAAGAGTCCTCGGGGACGAGAAAGTGGTCGCCGCGAATGCTGAAGGTTCCCGCATCGCCCTCGCCCAAAGGGGGGAGTTGACTCTCTGGGATCCCCGTACCGGACGCCAGGTGGGCTCCGTGAAAACCTTCGACGAGCAGTACACCGGCGCCTCGGCCCGGCGTACCCTTTTCTTCATGCCGGACGGCATTCATCTCGTTGTGGCCAGCAACGACCGTCTGTTCTTGTTGGACACCCGTTCCTGGAGGACCCTTCAGGACCTGGGCGCGTTCAGCACCGTCTCGGACAGCGCGGGCCTCAGCGGAGACGGAAGAACGCTGGCCACACTGGTTTCCAACGACGCGATCGTGTGGCGTTGGACCGAAAAGGGCCGCCTGAAGCAGGTACGCAAGCGCCCCATGAACGTGAGGGCCTATGCCATTGCCGTCAGTCACCGGGGGGAGAAGGCGGTGACCATCGACATGGACCGAGCCGTCTCGGTCCTGGACGTGGAAACCGGCCGGATCGCCAAGTCCTCGGGCGGGTTGCAGTACGCCGACACCGACGCGGTGTTCAGCAGCGACGCGAGGCTCCTGGTGCAACGCACCAGGGGCGGCTCGGAATCAGGACTGCGGTTCTGGGACACGGCCACCGGAGACGCTCTCGGCAACTGGCACATTCAGTCCTGGACCAGCGGCGACCGCAGCACCGCACAGCTGCTCACCGGCCCCGGCGGAGCCGTTCTCTCCCTTGCCGCGGACGGCACCTTGGCCCGCCACACCGTCGGCATCGCCGCGTGGCGCACAGCCCTGTGTGCCCTCGCGCCTGCCCCTCTCCCGAAGGCCGAATACGACCGCTACCTCAAGGACCTGAAGATCAGCGCCCCCTGTCGCGGTTAGCTTGTCCTGGTACCGCATCAGCCGACGTCCGCCCCGATGTGATGCCTCCGCCTCCGCACCACCCGTCGGTCGGCAGGCTCCGGAAAAGCGTTCGAGGCGGAGGTGTTCATGGCCGGTGAACGGGTTCGGCTCGATCTTGACCTGGGCGCGTTCGACGCGTACCTCACCCAGTGGATCGAGACTCTGCCCCCCACGGCCCCCAAGGCACCGGCCTTGCCCTGGAGGCCGGCGGAGAGCGTCTGCCGCCCGCCGGCGGAGCGTCAGGCCGCGACCGATGTACGGTCCTTCTCCGCGAGCCCGGCCGACCGCGGCTTCATGCCCAGCTCCTCCGTCGGTACGCGGTAGGTTTCGCGGGCGGTGAGCGATCGCCACCGCGCTGATCGCGCACAGGATCGCCGTGAAGATGCCGACGCCCTCCCATCCCCGCAGCCCCAGCCAGCCCTCGGGCGATGCGATGCCCGCGGCGGAGGCGACGGCGAAGCCGGCGGCCGCGAAGCCGATCTGGGTGCCGATGGCCATGCCGGACATGCGGACCCGGGCCGAGAACATCTCGCCGTACAGCGCGGGCCAGATGCTGTTGGCCGCCGAGTAGACGATGCCGAGACCGACGACGCCCGTGAGGAACACCAGCGGATAGCTGCGGGAGTTGATGGCGCCCAGGTAGGCGAACATCATCACCGGGCTGCCGACGGCGCCGATCAGGAAGACCGGCTTGCGACCGATGCGGTCGGAGAGCTTCGCCCACAGCGGGATCGCCACCAGGGCCGCGGCGTTGGCGACGACACCCACCCAGAGCATCACCGCCTTGTCCAGGCCGACCTCGTCACTGGTGGCGTGGCTCAGCGCCCAGATGTTGAAGATCGTGGTGACGGTGGCGACGAAGGCCGCGCAGGTCACGCGCAGTACGTCGGCCCAGTGGTGGCGGAAGAGTTCGGCCACGGGCATCTTCGGCACCGTTCCGCCGGCCACGGCCTGTTCGAAGACGGGCGTCTCCTCCAGCCTGCGCCGGATGTAGTAGCCGAGCACGGTCACACCGGCACTGAGCCAGAACGGCACGCGCCAGCCCCAGCTGAGGAGGTGCTCCTCGGGGAGTGCGGCGATCGGGATGAAAATGAGGGTCGCGATGATCTGGCCGAACTGGGTTCCGTTCAGGGTGAAGCTCGAGAAGTAGCCGCGGCGGTGGGCCGGTGCGTGTTCCAGCGACATGGAGCCCGCGCTGGCCTGCTCGCCGGCCGCCGACAGGCCCTGCAGTACGCGCAGGAACACCAGGAGCGCCGGGGCGAGGCCGCCGATCTGGTCGCGGGTGGGCAGACACCCGATGAGGAAGGTCGAGACGCCCATCAGCATCAGCGTGAAGAGCATGATCTTCTTGCGGCCGTACTTGTCCCCCACGTGCCCGAGGAAGAAGGCGCCGACGGGGCGGGCGGCGTAGGCCACGCCGAAGGTGGCGAGCGACTGGAGCGTCGCGGTCGCCGGGTCGGACGTGTCGAAGAAGACCCGGGAGAAGATCAGCGCCGCGGCGCTGCCGTAGATGAAGAAGTCGTAGTACTCCAGGGCGCTGCCGATCCAGGCGGCCACCGCCGCCTTGCGGGGCGTCCCCTGCGGCCCGGGGCCGCGGGCATCTGCGCGGGCTGTCTGGTCGGTCACGTGGTACTCCTCGTCGAGTGTCCCGCTGTGGCGAAGTTACGAACCAGATAGTTCATAAGCGCGATGCCGACATGTTTCAGCCACGTACCGGCCATGTCAAGGGTTCTGGTGGGATCACCAACTCCCCGGCAGTCCACGGCGGTCCCACACTTTCGTGAGCACAGGAGATCAGCTATAAACAATTAACTGTTCGGTACATTGCGTCAAGGAGAGCCCATGCCGCCCCCGCCCAGCGTGCTGGTCCTCAACGGACCCAACCTCAACCTCCTCGGTCTGCGGGAACCCGGACTGTACGGCTCCGCCACCCTCGCGGACGTCGAGTCCCTGTGCCGCGCCGTCGCCGCGCGCCACGGCCTGGGGGTGGACTTCCGGCAGAGCAACCACGAGGGCGAACTCATCGACGCGGTGCACGAGGCCCGTACCGGCGCCGCCGCGCTCGTCGTCAACGCGGCCGGGTACACGCACACCTCGGTCGCCCTGCGCGACGCCCTCGCGACGGTGGACGCGCCCGTCGTCGAGGTGCAGCTCGACATCCACCGGCGCGAGCCGTACCGGCACCGGTCCTACGTCGCGGAGGCCGCCGACGCGATGATCTGCGGCGCCGGGGTCCACGGCTACGCCCTCGCCCTCACCCACGTCGCCCACCTCCTGGAGAAGAACACAGCATGACCTCGACCTCGACCTCGGCCCGGTCCTCGGCCCCGGCCTCCTATCTGATCGGGCTCATCGGGTCCGGAATCGGTCCGTCCCTCAGTCCCGCGCTCCACCAGCGCGAGGCCGGTCACCACGGCCTGCGTTACCTCTACCGCCGCATCGACCTCGACACGCTCGGCCTCGGCCCCGACGACGTGGGCGCACTCGTACGCACGGCGCACCGGCTCGGTTACGACGGCCTGAACATCACGCACCCCGGCAAACAGACCGTCATCCCCCACCTCGACGACCTGTCCGAGGACGCCAGGGCGCTGGGCGCGGTCAACACCGTCGTCTTCAGCGAGGACGGCCGCTCCTGCGGGCACAACACCGACTGGAGCGGCTTCGCCCAGTCCTTCGCCCGAGGTCTGGAGGACGCCCCCACGCGCCGGGTCGTGCAGCTGGGAGCGGGCGGTGCCGGAGCCGCCGTGGCACACGCCCTGCTCACCCTCGGCGCGACCGCGTCGCCCTCGTCGACGCGACCGGGGCCGCGCCACGGCCCTCGCCGCCGAACTGACCGGGCGCTTCGGCGCCGGGCGGGCGCACGCCGCCCCGCAGACGCTCGCCGCGCTGCTCGCGGGGCCGACGGGCTGGTGCACGCCACGCCCACCGGCATGGCGCACCACCCGGGCCTCCCCTCCCCGCCGAACTCGCTGCACCCGGGGCTCTGGGTCGCCGATGTGGTCTACCGGCCGCTCGACACGGAGCTGCTGCGCGAGGCGCGCGCCCTGGGCTGCCGCACCCTGGACGGTGGCGGCATGGCCGTCTTCCAGGCGGCACACGCCTTCCGGCTGTTCACCGGACGCGAGCCCGACCCGGTCAGGATGCTCGCCCACATGGCCGACCTCGTCGCCGCCTAGGCAGGAGCCCCTCATGCGCAAGTCCATCGCCACCGTCTCCGTCAGCGGCAGTCTGACCGAGAAGCTGGAGGCCGTCGCCCGGGCCGGGTTCGACGGCGTGGAAATCTTCGAGAACGATCTGCTCGGCTGCCCACTGCCGCCCGAGCGGATCCGCGAGCGGGCCGAAGGGCTGGGGCTGGGAATCGACCTCTACCAGCCCTTCCGCGACTTCGAGGCGGTCGCCCCCGACCGGCTCGCGGACAATCTGCGGCGGGCCGAGCACAAGTTCCAGGTGATGGAGCGGCTCGGCGCCGACACGCTGCTGGTCTGCTCGAACGTCTCCCCCGGCGCCGTCGACGACGACGCGCTCGCCGCCGAGCAGTTGCGCCTGCTCGCCGAACGGGCGGCCGGGCACGGCATCAGGATCGCGTACGAGGCGCTGGCGTGGGGCCGGCACGTCGACACGTATCTGCACGCCTGGCGGATCGTACGGATGGCCGACCATCCGAACCTGGGCACCTGCCTGGACAGCTTCCACATCCTGTCGCGCGGTTCGGACCCCGGCGGCATCGAGGCCATCCCCGGTGACAAGATCTTCTTCCTCCAGCTCGCCGACGCCCCGCTGCTCGCCATGGACGTACTCCAGTGGAGCCGCCACTACCGCTGCTTCCCCGGCCAGGGTGGTTTCGACCTCGCCGGGCTGCTCGCCCATGTCCTGCGCACCGGCTACGCGGGCCCGCTGTCGCTGGAGATCTTCAACGACAGCTTCCGGCAGGCGGACACCGGGCGGACGGCCGTCGACGCGATGCGGTCCCTGATCGCGCTGGAGGAGTCCGTCGCCCAGGTGCTCGGCACCGGCTCACCCCTCCCCCGCTCCGTGCAGCCCGACGGCTTCGCCTTCGCCGAGCTGGCCACCCGTGACCACCACCGCCTCGGCGGACTGCTCGGTGCGCTGGGATTCGCCCGTACGGGACAGCACGCGACCAAGCCGGTCGAGCTGTGGGAGCAGGGCCGGGCCAGGATCCTGCTCAACCGCACCCGTCCCGACAGCCTCGTCGACACCTCCCTGGTGTCCATCGGCCTGGAGTCCCCGGACCGGCTCTGCGTCGCGCGCGCCAAGTCCCTGCTCTCGCCCGTCCTCCCCCCGCCATCGCGCCCCCCGACGAGGCGCCGCTCGACGCCGTCGCGGCGCCGGACGGCACCGAACTGTTCTTCTGCGGACGTCGGCAGCCGGCCTGGCGCGAGGACTTCGATC
Source organism: Streptomyces altiplanensis (assembly GCA_003719395.1). Taxonomy (GTDB): domain Bacteria; phylum Actinomycetota; class Actinomycetes; order Streptomycetales; family Streptomycetaceae; genus Streptomyces; species Streptomyces altiplanensis. The sequence goes on along the minus strand of RHMC01000051.1, from coordinate 15,099 downwards.
CGGCGACGCCGCCCGCGGGCCACATCAGCCGCATCGACCACGTGGCGCTGAGCCATCCGTGGGACCAGTTCGACGAGGCGGCCCTGTTCTACCGTTCGGTCCTCGGGCTGCGGCCGCACGAGAGCGTCGAAGTGGCCGATCCGTACGGTCTGTTGCGCAGCCGCGCCATGTCCAACGCCACCGGCACGGTCCGCCTCGCGCTCAACATCGCGCACGTCGAGCGCGGGACCTGCCGGGGCAGCACATCGCGCTGGCCGACGACGACATCGACGTGACCGCGCGCCGGCTCCGGGCCCTGCCCGACGACGTACTGCTGCCCATCCCCGACAACTACTACGACGACCTGCGGGCCCGCTTCGACCTGAGCGAGGCGCGCCACCGGGAACTGCGCGAGCTCGGGCTGCTGTACGACAGGTCCGACGACGGCGGTGAGTTCCTGCACCTCTACACCGTCACCGTCGGCCGGGTCTTCTTCGAGGTCGTGCAGCGCATCGGCGGCTACCGCGGTTTCGGCATGGCCAACACCCCTGTACGGCTCGCCGCCCAGCACGCCCCCGCGCCCGCCCCCGCTCCGGACGGTGACCGGCCCGCGCCATAGGATGGAGGCGTCAACGCGTCGACCGGTGGAGCCCCATGACCTCGCAGCCGGCCCCACAGGCCAACAAGGACCGTCAGCGGGACGCCGACCGCACCAAGGCGGAGATCCTCGAGGTCGCCACGCGGGAATTCGCACGGCAGGGCTACACCGGCGCCAGGGTGGACGAGATCGCGTCGCTCATGCGCACCACCAAGCGCATGATCTATTACTACTTCGGCAGCAAGGAGCAGCTCTACACGGCTGTCCTGGAGCAGGCCTACGCCGAAGTGCGCAGCGCGGAGAGCGCCCTCGACGTCGACCACCTCGGTCCTGTCGAGGCGATCCGCACGCTCGCCGAGCTGACCTTCGACCACCACGACGCGCACCCCGACTTCATCCGCCTGGTGAGCATCGAGAACATCCACGAGGCGGAGCACATCCGCAAGTCGCCGGCGCTCGCGAACCTCGGTACGCCCGCGCTCGACCTGATCAGCCGGATCCTGGAGGCGGGGCGCGCGAGCGGTGACTTCGTCACCTCCGCCGACGCCATCGACGTACACATGATGATCAGCGCGTTCTGTGTCTTCCGGATCGCCAACCAGCACACCTTCGAGGCCCTCTTCGGCCGCGACCTCACCGCAGCGAAGCACCGCGCCCGCCACCGCCGCATGCTCGGCGACATGGTCGCGGCGTACCTCACCGAAGGGGCGCGTCACCCGGGTCCGTGACCGGACGGGCCGGTCACGGACCCGGGTCTAGCCGGGTGCCGTCGCCGGGTCGGGGTGCGGCGTGCCCAGGTAGGGGAAGTCGAGGAGCAGGTCGTCTGCGGGCCGATGTGGTCGCCGGCGACCTTACCGCCCGAGACCATGGCCAGCCGGGCGGAGGTGACGTCGTCGGTGAGCGTCCGGCCGTTGGGGTAGGCGGCGCGGAGGTCGCGGTCGAAGCGCAGGATGTCCGGCAGCACCGTGAGCAGGACCTCCTCGGCGGCCTGGGCGTCGTAGCCGCCGGTGTGCCGGAGCACCTCCCGCCACGCGTCGTGGTACGTGTCCCAGTCGTGGACGGGCTCCCCCTCGTTGTACGCCTCCTTCGCCTCGTCCGCGTTGAAGTACGCCGTCAGGGAGGGGTGGGCGCCGCGGTCGACGGACCTGAGCCGGTCGTCCTGCCACAGGCTCACCCGTGCCCACACCCCGATGAGGGGGTCGGGGCACAGCTCGTCGCTCGGGACCTCCAGCACGATGGAGAGGACGTTCTTGTCGGCCCCCCAGTCCACCCCGGTCCACTGGAAGTCCTTGAGGATGCCGTCGAGGTCGGCGAAGAACGGATCGCTGCGCAGACCGGCGAAGAACAGGTAGGGCCCGGCCTCGGCCACGCGGGGCTCGGCCCCGGAGGAGACCGGCACGTCGGTGAAGATCTGCTGCCCGCCGGGTTCGGGGATGCGGGCCAGCGCCCCCGTCGCCCAGTACACGGTCGCGGTCTGCTGCCCGTCGCGGGGCGGGGAGAAGACGAAGCTGAACGCCGCATCGGCCAGGTCGTCACCGTCCACGTCGACGTTGACGCGGTAGACCGCGTCCGGATGGAACACCGCGCCCGCGGCCGGGGCCAGCGGGTGCACGTTCATGACCAGGACGGTGCGCTCGCCCGGCACCGTGAACACGAACAGATCCGTCAGGTCCAGTCGCGCATCGTCCATGGGCGACCGCAGATTCGGTCCGCTGAGGTGGTGAGACATGTCTCCCACCCTCCGCCCCCGGCCCCTCCGGCGCACGGTGCGCCCGCCATACGTGCGCACGGTGTACGGCGGGGCGCCGCCCCCGTACGGTATGGGGCGCACCGTCCAGAACACGCATCTGGAGGACCGGGCCCATGACCGTACCCACGCACCGGCGGCCACGGCGCCGTCTCCTGCCCTCCGCACTGGCGCTGGCCTCGGTGTCCTTCCTGCTCGCCTGGCTGATGCCCGCGTCGGACGCGGTCACGTCATCGCAGGACGCCTGCCGCACCGTCGGCGACAGCATGCCGCGCGGTGACTGCGGGCCGTTCCGGCAGGTCTTCGCCGAGAACTTCAACGGGGACACGGTGCCGCTCGGATCGTTCAGCGACTGCGACCACCACGCGGACACGAAGGACGCGTACTGCGCCGGCCTGGAAGGCACCTACCGGGACGAGTGGTGGGCGTATCCGAGCGGCTGGCAGGACACCGCGACGTCCGGCGCCGACGGGAACTCCGTCCGGTCCGTCGGCGGTGCCTACCACCCGGAGGACACCGTCAGCGTCGGCCCCGCCGGCAACGGCGACGGCCGGATGAGCATCCGGATGTGGCGGCCCGAGGACGGCGGGCCCGTCCACGCCGCCGCGGTCGTCCCGAAGAAGCTGATGGAGCAGACGTACGGGAAGTTCAGCGAGCGGTTCCGGGTGGTGAAGGCCGCGCCCGGCTACAAGTCGGCGCACCTCTGGTACGGAGACGGGTGCGAGATCGACTATCCGGAGCAGAACTGGACCGACACGATCACGGCGTTCACGCACCCGTGCGACGGCGGCCGGCAGGACATGTTCGCCACCGGAGCCCGCTGGACGGACTGGCACACGACGTCCGTCGAGTGGACGCCGGACGAGCTCCGCTACTACCTGGACGGCGTGCTCGTCGGGTCGAGCACGCGGGGCGTACCGTCCGGGCCGCTGTCCTGGATCCTGCAGAACGAGAGCGCGCTGTACGGACCGCCCGCCGCGCCCGGCTCGTCGGCGCAGCTCGACATCACCTGGGTCGCCGGTTACGCGTACGAGGGCGAGGGCGCCGCGTACGAGGACGAGCGGGAGGGCGGCTGAGCCCGCGGGCGGTGTCTCGCCGGCGGTGCCGCGCCGCCCGCGTCCGGCTACGCCCGGTGAGCTCGCGCACCGTGGCGTAGCCGCTGAACGGAATCAGCCGCTCCCCGACGATCCGGCAGGGCTCGCTGCCCTCTCCCCGCGATCAGCACGATGTCGTCCTGCCCGGTGACGGACAGCGCGTGGGCGACGGCGCTGCGGCGGTCGGCGTGGCCCGGTGGGCGTCGAAGCGGGTGCCCGCGGCTCTCGCCTCCGGATCCCCTTCGAGGACCTCGTGGTCATGGCCGGCCGGCAACTCGCTCCACTTCACAGGGGTCCTCTCGGGGGTACGGCGGCGGCCGCCCGCGCGCAGGGATGGACAGCAGCGGGCCGTAAGAAAAGGAAAAGCCGTAAGAAAAGGAAAAAGGGAAAGAGGGGAACGCAAAAAAAAGGGGGAAGGGCTGCGCGCACTGCGGGAAGCAGTGGTGGAAAAGGCCGGATCAGGAACCGGCGGGCAGCACCCGGGCTCCGCCGGGGAGGGGAATCGCCGGCCGTGGCCGCACAGGACCCGGCACAGAGCGTGAGAGGGCCGGCGCATGGTGCGAGGGGCCCGGCTCAGGCACTCCTCAACTCCACATGTGCGATCCGTGCTCAGGAGTGCACGGCCCCGGGACCGGCTCGCAGCACCCCCCGTGGAGGGGGCCGGGGCCCCGGTGGCACACTGGCCGCCGATTCGCCGAAGGAGCACCCCATGCCGTTGATCCGCACTCTCAGCCGGGCGGTTCGCCGTGCCTACCGCCCGGGCGTGGACCTGAGCCACCCCACCCGGTCCCCGCTCGGCAGTGCGGTCGTCAACTGCGTGGTCTACGAGGACGGCGCACGTCGGCCCGGCGACTGTCCGGCCGAGGAGGCCCTGCGGCGGGTCCGCAAGGCCGGCCAGGGATTCGTCTGGATCGGGCTGCACGAGCCGTCCGAGGAGGAGTTCGCCGGTCTCGCCGCGCTGTTCGAGCTCCATCCGCTGGCCGTCGAGGACGCCGTACAGGCGCATCAGCGGCCGAAGGTCGAGCGGTACGACGACGTGCTGTTCGCCGTCTTCAAGACCGTCCACTACGTCGAGCACGCCGAACTCACCGCCACCAGCGAGATCGTGGACACCGGCGACCTCATGGTGTTCACGGGCCCCGACTTCGTCATCACCGTCCGGCACGGCGGCCGCGGCTCGCTGGGCCCGCTCCGGGAGGTGCTGGAGTCGGCGCCCGAGCGGCTGGCCATGGGCCCCGCCGCCGTGCTGCACGCGGTGGCCGACCACGTGGTGGACGACTACCTCGTGGTGGCCGAGGCCGTGCAGCACGACATCGACGCGGTCGAGACCGCGGTGTTCAGCGAGTCGGCGGGGCGCGGCGACGCGGGCCGGATCTACCAGCTCAAGCGTGAGCTCCTGGAGCTGAAGCGGGCCGTGGCGCCGCTGGCCCGCCCGCTGCACCTGCTGGCCACCGAGCCCATGCCGGCCGTGGCCCCGGAGATCCGGGCGTACTTCCGGGACGTCGCCGGCCACCTGTCCCGGACCGCCGAGCAGATCGCCGCCTTCGAGGGACTGCTCGACTCGATCCTCCAGGCCCACCTGGCGCAGGTGACGATCGTCCAGAACGAGGACATGCGCAAGATCACCTCGTGGGCGGCGATCATCGCCGTACCGACCATGATCTGCGGTGTCTACGGCATGAACTTCGACCACATGCCCGAACTGCGCTGGACGTACGGCTACCCGCTCGCCCTCGCCGTCATGGCCGCCGCCTGCTTCACGATCCACCGGGCGTTCCGCCGCAACGGCTGGCTATGACGCCGTGACCACCACTTCGCCGCCCACGACGACGGTCTCGGCGACCGTGCCGGGGATGTCCTCGGGTGCGGCGGCCAGGATGTCGCGGGAAAGGACGACGAAGTCGGCGAGCTTGCCCACGGTCAGTGAACCCCGCTCGTCCTCAAGGAAGTTGGCGTACGCCGAACCCATGGTGTAGCCGTGCACGGCGGTTTCCACGTCGACCGTCTCACCGGGCATCCAGGGCTCGCCGCCGCCGAGGGGGCGCCGGGTCACGGCGGTGTAGATGCCCACCATCGGGTCCATCTCGGCGACGTTCCAGTCGCTGGAGAAGGCGAGTACCGCGCCGGCCTCGTGGAGGCTGCGCATCGGCCACGCCTTGTGCCAGCGGCCCTCGCCGACGTTCTCGGCCCAGTCCTTGCCGGGCCCGGCGATCTCCGGGGCGCAGTGGCGCGGCTGCATGCAGGCGACCACACCCAGCTCCTCGAAGCGCGGGATGTCCTCGGAGTCGAGGCACTCGACGTGGACCACCTGGTGGCGGGCGTCGCGCGGGCCGTTGGCGGCGCGGGCGCGCTCGACGGAGTCGAGGACGGTACGGATTCCGCGGTCGCCGGTGGCGTGGACGAAGCACTGGAAGCCGCGCGCGTCCAGCCGGGTCAGCAGCTCGGCGAACTCCTCGGGCGGGTAGAAGGTGTCGCCCCGGTGGTGGCCGCAGCCGGTGTAGGGCTCCAGCAGGGCGGCGGTGCGGGGTCGATGACGTCGTCGATGTAGACCTTGAGCGGGCCGACGCTCAGCCGGTCGTCGTCGAAGCGGCGGGCGGCGGCGGCGAAGTCGGTCGAGGTCGGCGTCGGTGGTGCACGCGCGGGTGGAAGAGGGCCGCGACGATCCGGGAGCGGAGCCGGCCCTCGGCGCGGGCCCGCTCGTAGAGGGCGAGGTCGTCGAGGGAGTTCTGCGGCTCGACGACGGTGGTGATGCCGTACGTGATCGCGTCGTCGAGGCTCTGGGCGAGGCGCCCGTACTGCCGGTCGGGCGACGCCCAGGGCACTCCGAGGGCGCGCAGTGCGCGGTGGCCGTCGCGGGAGAGGCCCTTGACGGCGAAGTCCTTGATGAATCCGGTGGGTTCGCCGGTCGCGGGGTCGGTCTCGGCCTCGCCGAAGGGCAGGCTCGTACGGCCCTTGCCGATGTCGAGGCGGCGCAGGGCCGCCGTGTTCAGCCAGGCGGTGTGGACGTCGTAACTGAGGACGAAGGCGGGGGTGTCGCCGGTGGCGGGATCGAGGTCTTCGGCGCGCGGCATCCGGCCGCCGGGGATCGCGGAGTAGTCGAAGGCTTCGGCCTCGATCCAGTCGGCGCCGGGGTGGGCGGCGTGCCAGGCGCGGATGCGCTCGTGGATGCCGGTGAGCGTACGGACCCCGGCGAGCTGGACGCAGGCGTCGTCGGAGCCGAGCCTGACGTGGTTGTGGGCGTCGATGAAGCCGGGCAGCACCAGCCGGCCGCCCGCGTCGATGATCTCGGTGTCCGGTCCGGTCCACCGCTCGGCTTCGGCGTCCGTGCCGAGCCAGGCGATGCGCCCGTCGCGTACGGCGAGTGCCTGCGCCCGGGGCAGCCGCGGGTCGACGGTGTGGATGCGGGCGTTGACGAGGACCAGGTCGGCGGGGGTGGTGCGGGTCATGAGGGTGAACTCCTGGGGTGGTACGGAAAGTACGGGTGGTTCAGCGGGCGGACCGGACGGCGCACGTGGAGCCAGCGCCCAGTAGGTGAGTGCGGAGACGGCCGAACCGAGGAGGGTCAGGTCGGCGCCGCCGAGCGGTGCGACCAGGGGGCCGGTCCACAGTTCGGAGTCGCAGGTGAGGGCGGCGAAGGCCATGCCGGCGAGGAGGGCGGTCATGCCCGCCGGGTGGTAACCGGCCCGGTACCAGTACGGCGCCGCCGCTCCGGCGTGCAGGGCCTCGGCGTCGTAACGGCAGCGGCGCAGCAGCATGTCGGCGAGGAAGACGCCGCCCCACGGGGCGAAGACGATGATCAGGAGGGAGAGGAAGGACAGCAGCGACTCGGTGAAGTCGGCGAGGAAGAGGGCCCAGAGCGAACCGGCGGCGGTGACGACGGCGCTGATGAGGAGGGTCCGCGACCGGCTCCAGGGGATGCCGAGCACCTGGAGGTTCAGGCTCGACGAGTAGAGCGTGATGATCGAGTTGGTGACGGAGCCGAGGAGCACCAGGGCCAGGAAGACCGGCTGGAACCAGCCGGGCAGCAGCTTCTCCGCGCCCGCCACCGCGTCGGTCATGTCGGTCCGGGTGGCGGCGGCGACACCCGCGACGCCGAGGGCGACCGAGGAGACGAAGCCGCCGAGCGCCCCGCTCCAGGTGATGGAGCGCAGCGAGGTGGAGGCGGGGAGGTAGCGGGTGTAGTCGGCGGGCATCGGCAGGTACGAGAAGGGGCCGGCCAGCATGACGACGAAGGCCAGGCTCCAGCCGGCGGCGCCGGGGCCGGTGGCGGGGGCGGTGGTGTCGGCGCCGGGCAGGACGAGGATGAGCAGCGCGGCGAACCCGGCGGCCAGGACGTACGCCAGCCGGCGTTCGGCGAACTGGACGGTGGCGTGGCCCCACAGGGCGACCGCGAAGGTCAGGGCGAGGGTGGTCAGGAGGGCGAGGGCGCGGGCGGGGTCGCCGCCGCTCCAGCCGAGTTCGGCGAAGAAGGCCTCCAGGGCGAGAGTGCCGACCACCGTGTTGACGACGGTGTAGCCGATGCTGACGACCCAGTTGAGCGCTCCGGCGGGCCAGTTGCCGCGCGTGCCGAAGGCGGCGCGGGAGATCACGAGAGTGGCCGTGCCGGTACGGATGCCGCTCAGCCCCGCCGCGCTGATGACGAAGAACGACAGGCCGCCGATGACGACGACGGCGGTCGCCTGCCAGAAGGAGAGGCCGAAGGCGACGGCGAGCGCGCCGTTGATGACGTAGGTGAAGGTCAGGTTGGAGCCGAACCAGAGCCAGAAGAGGTCCTTGGCGCTGCCGTGCCGCTCCTCGTCGGGGATGGGGTCGATGCCGTGGGCCTCGACCCGGAACACCTCGTCGCCGCCCTGCCGCTGTTGCTCCGCCTCGCGTATGGCCATGCCGCTCCCCGCCCAGACCTCGTGACTTTGAATGCTGTTCTAAAAGTTAGAACGGCATTCAAGATGCGGTGCCGCTCCCCCGCCCGTCAAGACCCCGGCGCACATCCGTGCGCTCCGCGGCTAAGGTCGTGACCATCGGGTACGGACGGCGGAGGCGAGACCGGTGGCAGGAGCGGCGCGACGGCGCGACGGACACATCGCTCAGGAGCGGATGCTCGAAGAGGCCATGGCGGTCATCGCCGAGCACGGTCTGGCCGCGCTCACCATGTCCGCGCTGGCGGAGCGGCTGGACACCAGCGGCGGCCACATCCTGTACTACTTCGGCAGCAAGGACCGGCTGCTGCTGGAGGCGCTGCGCTGGAGCGAGACCGAACTCACCGGGGAACGCCGGGTGTTGCTGGGCCGCCCGACGACGGCGGAGCGCAAGCTCGACCAGTTCCTGGAGCTGTACCTGCCGCGCGGACCGCGCGACCCGCGCTGGATGCTGTGGATCGAGCTGTGGGCCCGTACGCCGGCGAACGAGGACCTGCGCCAGGCCCAGGAGGCCATGGACCGGGCCTGGCAGGACGACCTGGAGGCGCTGCTCACCAAGGGCGTGGCGCGGCGGCGCTTCGCACCGATGGACGTTGTGCGCGACGCGTCCGAACTGCTGGCGCTGCTGGACGGGCTGAGCACCCGGGTGGTGCTGGGCCAGCGCGGCAGCGACCGCCGTCAGGCGCTGGCGGCGGCGATGTCGGCCGCGCGCCGCCTGATTCCGGCCGGACCGGCTCAGTAGCCCAGTAGCCCAGCGGCTCAGTATCCGGCCGGGCGCACCAGTCCCGTGTCGTACGCGAAGACCGCGGCCTGGGTCCGGTCGCGCAGGCCCAGCTTGACCAGGATCCGGCTCACATGGGTCTTCACGGTCTGTTCCGCCAGCACCAGCCGCCCCGCGATCTCCGCGTTCGACAGGCCCTGCGCGATCAGCGACAGCACCTCGGTCTCGCGTTCCGTCAGGGCGCCGACGCGGTCCTTGAGCGGGGCGCGGGGCGCGTCGGTCAGCCGGGAGAACTCTGCTATCAGGCGCTTGGTGATGTTCGGGGCGAGCAGCGCGTCACCGGCCGCCACCACCCGTACCGCCCGGGCGAGTTCGGCGGCGGAGGCGTCCTTGAGGAGGAACCCGGACGCGCCGGCGCGCAGCGCCTCGTACACGTACTCGTCGAGATCGAAGGTGGTCAGGACGAGGACCTTGACCGTGGCGCCCGCCGGTTCGGTGATGCGCCGGGTCGCGTCGATTCCGCCGAGCCCCGGCATCCGGATGTCCATCAGGACGACGTCCGGGCCGAGTTCGGCGACCTTGCCGACGGCGTCGAGGCCGTCCACGGCCTGCCCGACGACCTCGATGCCGGGTTCGGCGTCGAGCAGCACGGTGAAGCCCTGGCGGACCATCACCTGGTCGTCGGCGATCAGTACGCGGATGGTCATGGACTGTCCTCCAGGGGAAGCGTCGCCAGTACTTCGTAACCGCCGCCGGGGACAGTACCGTTGGTGAACTCGCCGCCCAGCATGGTGGTGCGTTCCCGCATCCCGAGGAGACCGTGGCCCGCGCCCCGAGGGGGCTCCGCGGTCCCGTCCGGCGCGGTGTTGGTGACCCGGACGGTGAGACCGGCCGTGTGGTAGCCGATCACCACCCGCGCGTCGGCTCCGGGCGCGTGCCGCATCACGTTGCTGAGCGCCTCCTGCACGATGCGGAACGCCGACAGCTCGACGCCCGGCGGCAGTGGGCGCGGTTCTCCGGTGGTCCGGACCGTGACCCCGAGCCCGGCGCTCCGCACATTGCCGACCAGCTCGTCCAGCCGGTCGAGGGTGGGCTGCGGGGCGTGCCGGGCCTCCTGCGACGGGGATTCCTCCGAGCGCAGTACGCCCAGGACCCGGCGCAGTTCGGACAGCGCCCGACGGCGTTCTCGCGGATGCCCGCGAGGTTCTCCTTCAGCTCGTCGGACGGGTTGTCGACCAGGTGCGGGGCGACCTGCGCCTGGATGGAGATGACCGACATGTGGTGGGCGACGACGTCGTGCAGTTCGCGGGCGATGCGGTTGCGCTCTTCCATGAGGGTGCGCCGGGCGCGCTCCTCGCGGTCTGTTCCTCCTGGACGACGAGTTCCGTGTGCGAGCCACCTGACGGCCGCGCAGTGAGCCGCCGACCACCGCCGCGGCGGTGAGGATTCCGACGGCGCGGCGACGCCGGTGAAGTGGCCCTGGAGAATGAGCGTGCTGCAGACCAAACCCGCCAGGAGGCTGATCGTCAGGGCCTCGGCCACGACGCGGGGACGGACCCGCAACGCCAGCATGAAGAGCACGCCGGCCTGCGCGGCGATCCCGGGGCCGGTCCAGGGGAACAACGGGTCCCAGGGGAACTGCGAGCCCGGGAGCCCTGCGGCGATTTTGGGGGCGGTCCAGGGAGACACGTCGTCCCGCGGGAACTGCGAGCCCGAGAGCCACGCGACGGCCACCATGGAGATCGTCACCATCCACCACGCCGGCAGCGGCCGGAACGCCGCGACGACGAGCGCCACCGACTGTGCCCCGCCGAGCAACAGGGCGTACCTGGTGCCCAGTCCGTGGCCCCAGTCGAAGGCGAGATCGTTCACGCTGATCACGCCGAGGACTGCCGCGCAGATCAGCAACAGCAGCACGACGACCGGCTGCCACATCAGCCAGCCGGGCCGTCCGCCGGGCGGCAGCGGGGCGGCGGCCCCGGTCCACAGGTCCTCGCGCAGGGTGCGCGGCACCGCCCGCACAGCCTTCACCAGCCGCTCCACCACCGCGTTCTCCCCCTTCACAAGATCCACCCTAGGCACCCCGCGCCGCCTCGTCCCGGGCGGGACGCCCTCGCGCACGATCCGGCTGCCCTTCGCGGCCGCGGCGGCCCTGTTCGTACGTATGGAACGCCACCCCGCACACTCCCAGGGCCCCCATGAACACCGGCAGCCAGGCCAGCCGGGCGAGCACCCAGCCGAGGCCGTCGGGAACGGTGTGCAGGCCGGGCAGGGGCCTGCCCGCGAGGAGGCCCGGGTCGCGGTGACCGCCATCATCAGCGGTCTGGTGCCAGAGGAACACCGTCATCGCGGAGAGGTTGACCAGCGCCACCGCCGCCCAGGCGGCGGGCCGGGCGAGCACCCGCCGCAGCGGTCCCAGCAGGAGCAACGCCGCGCCGCACTGGGCGAGGCCGAAGGTGACGGCGGCGAGGGTGGGCGGGTTGAGGTTGGAGACCGCGGCGCCGGGGACCCCGACCATGGACGCCGGGTAACCGGCGAACGCCACCAGGGCGGTGGTCGCGGCCGCGCCCCCGGCCAGCAGCACCCAGCCGGCCGTACGGCCCCGCAGGCCGCCCCGGGCCCGGGCCGCGCCCAGGCAGTACGGGACCAGCCAGCCGGCCACCACGTTGATCCAGCCGAGCCGGGCGGGACGCCCAGGCCGAACCGGGCCAGGTCGACGTACAGGACGACCGCGAGCGGCCACAGCGGATGGAGTTTCGCCACCAGCGGGGTCACCGCCGTCAGCGCCGCGAAGACCAGCAGGAACCAGAGCGGGGACAGCGCGAGCTTGAGCAGCGCGCGTACGGTCACCGGGTCCGCCCCGGAAGCGAGCATCACGCCCGCCGCCACGGCCCACACCACCAGCACGGCGGCGACCGGCCGGCCCAGCCGGGCCGTACGGGCACCGAGCCACTGCCCTGACGTCGGCCTCGGCCGCGGCCGGCGGCGTAGCTCTTCGTCCCCACCAGCCCGCCCACCAGGAAGAAGGCCGCCAGGGTCTGGAACATCCAGGAGACGGGGGCGAGTCGGGACAGGTACTGGAGCGGACTCGCGCGCGAACCGTGCCGCTGTCCGCGACAGGGCGGTCACCAGCCAGTGGCCCAGGACCACGCCGAGGATGGCGAGGGCGCGCAGCCCGACGACGGCGCCGGTCACGGCCGGTCGGGGTCGCGGCACCGATCCGCCGTACGAGGTCACGCATGACGCCCTCCTCGGAAGGCGTCTGTCCGGAGACGATCCGGGCGAGGTTGGCCAGGGAGACGGAACCGGGCTTCAGGTAGTCGCTGTGGCCGCCGCCGCCCGCCGCGAAGATTCGGGCGCCGGACTCCGGCGAGACGGGATCGGTCCCCAGTCCGACGGTGATGTAGGGGAGTTGGATCCGACCGTGCGGTACGTCGGCGATCCAGTCGCCGGCGCCCCGGCCGGCCCAGACGGTGGCCCGGGTGTGCAGCGCGGCGGCGTTGTCGCCACCTGTGCCGGGGCTGCCGTACAGGACGATGTCCGCGTCGTCCAGGCCGGACGCGGCGGCTGCCCGGCCGCAGACCACGGAGCCGTAGGAGTGGCAGAGGAGGGAGGTACGGGCGGCGGGCCTGGCCGCGCCCAGCTCCGCCACGAACCGGCGCAGGGCGGGGGCGGCTTCGTCCGCGCGGCCGGGTGTCAGCACCTGCGGGCTCACCGTGCCCGGCGTGTCGTAGCCGAGCCAGGCGACGACCGCGGACCGGCCGCCCAGCTCGCGCTGGAGCGCGGTCGCGCCGGCGCGGAGGCGTCCGTACCGGTCGAGGCTGGTGTCGGAGCCCGGGACCAGTACGGCGATCCGCTCGGCCCGGGACAGGTCGCCGAAGACCTCGGCGGTGCGGCCGCCGTCGCGGCCGTCGAAGGAGAGGAAGCGACGCTCCGGGCCCGCCATCCCCCGCAGCACGGCGGCCCGCTTGCGGTCGCCGTGGCCGGCGGCCGTCCGCTCGGCGGCCCGGATGCCGTCGCGGGTGGCGGCGTACCGTTCGGCGAGTTCGGCGGGGTCGCGGCGCGAGCGGCCAAGGTGGCCGGGGAGGGAGCCGGCACGGCCGCCGGGCGGGCCGCGCCCGACACCGGTACGGCCACCGCGGCGGTGACGAGTGCGGCGAGCAGCGCGGCGCGGGCGGCTGCTGCGCGGGCGGGACACCATGGGAATGGTCCTTCCGTACCGGATGTCTGTCGTGCTTCCGGTACGGAATGTATGGATCACGCCACGTGTCGGCGTCCGCCAGCGAGCACCCTTGCGCGTAGCTCCGAAGTACTACGGGTAGGGGCCGGGGCCGCCCGGCCGGCTCAGTGCGCGTTCTCGGTCGGGCGGAGGTCCTTGGGGATCTTCGCCCAGGCCAGGGCCGCCGCCGCGAGCGGCAGTGCCGCCGCGAGCAGGAAGGTCGGGGTCATGCCCGCGGTGAAGGCCGCGGAGACCTTTTCGAGCAGGGCGGTCCCGGCCGGGCCGCCGGTCTGCGCGGCCAGGTGCGCGGCCTCGCCCACGGAGTCGCGTACGGCCGTCGTCGCCGCGCCGTCCAGGCCGAGCGGCGGCAGGTGCGCCCGGTACAGGGCGGACGCCACGCTGCCGAGGATGGCGCGCCCATCGCCGCGCCGAGTTCGTAGCAGGTCTCCTCGATGGCGGCGGCGCCGCTGACGTCGCGCGCCGGGGCGGAGGCCATCAGGGTCACCGAGGCGACCGTGGTGGCGATGCCGACGCCGCAGCCGAGCACGCCCAGCGCGAAGGCGACGGACGGGTAGCCGAGGGTACCGGCCTGCTGGAAGACCCAGGGCAGCACGAGGCCGGCCGTCATCATCAGCAGTCCGCCACCGAGGACGTGACGGATCGGAAGACGGTGCATCAGGGCGGGCGTCACCAGTGAGGTGACGACCAGTCCGAGCGGCGCGGGGAGCAGCCGGATGCCGGCCTGGAGCGGGGTGTAGCCCTCGCCGTACTGGAACCACTGGGTGATCAGGAACAGCGCCGAACCGAGCGCGATCATCCCGAGGAAGATCGCGGCGGCGGCGATGCTGAACGGCCGGCTCGCGAAGAGCCGCACCTGCAGCAGCGGCTGCGGAAGCCTCAGCTGGCGGCGTACGAACACGGTCAGCGCGACCCCGGCCACGGCCAGCAGCAGCCAGGCGACCGGGTCGGCGGGACCGCCCTTGCCGAGCTGCTTGATGCCGCCCGCGAGGGCGAGCATGCCGACGGCCGACTGGCCGACGCCCCACCAGTCCCAGCGGCCCTCGCGCGGCTGACGCGACTCGGGCAGCAGCCACAGACCGAACGCGATGACGGCCAGCGCGACCGGCACGTTGAGCAGGAACGCGGACTGCCAGCCGTTCTTCTCGACGAGCAGACCGCCCACGACCGGACCGAGCGCCATGCCGCCACCGAAGACCGCGGCCCAGACGGCGTACGCGAAGGCGCGCTCGCGGGCGTCGGTGAAGACGTGCCGCAGGATCGAAAGGGTCGACGGCATGATGGCCGCGCCGCCGACTCCGAGCAGTGCGCGGGCCGCGATGACCTGCCACGGCTCGGTGGCGGACACGGCGATCAGCGAGGCGAGCGCGAAGACTCCGAAGCCGATGAGCAGCAGGCGCTTGCGCCCCCAGCGGTCACCGAGCGCGCCCGCGGTGACCAGCACACCGGAGAGCGCCAGCGCGTACACGTCGATGATCCACAACTGCTGCACGGAGCTGGGCCCGAGGTCGGCGACGAGGGAGGGGAAGGCGACGTTGAGGATCGTGGTGTCCATCGCGATCAGCAGCAGGCTGCCGGAGAGGATCGTGAGGACGCCCAGCGCCGGGGGTCGAGCTGGGCCCGGGGGTCTGGCCGGACGGGGGCGGGGTGCATTGCGGTCCTGTTCGGGTCGTGCCGGAAGGTACGGGGTGACACCGTCCGGTCTCGCTTGAGACATCAGTGTCTCAAACAAGACTGCAATGCGCACATCCATTCCCGGAGGCCCTGCCACGCCGCCCACGCCCCCGCCCCACACCCCTCCGGCCCT
>RHMC01000050.1 GCA_003719395.1 Streptomyces altiplanensis | reverse complement strand
TGGCCCGCGGCCGCATCGGGCCGCGGCCCCGTTCCGCCGCACTCCGGCCGCCACCGCCGGCACGCAGACAGCCTGAGTGTCTGTGGGCCGGGGCGCCTGCCGGACTCGTGACGGGGTGGCGGGCGTGCATGATCCACGCAAGCGACCTCTCTCCTGCCCGCCTGCGGGGCAGTCCGCAGGTGCCGACGACTTCGCCGCGGCCCGGAAACAGGTTTCGTCCGGCACGGGACCGGAGTGCCACCACGGCCGGGGAGCACCAGCGCGGGCGGGTGCCGGCCGTCACTCATGGACATAGCCACGCAGCGGAGCCCCGCAGCCCTCGGCGCGCTCTTGAAGGAATTCTGAAGCGGAAGGCGGCATGCTCCGACCTGCTGTGCGGTGGTGCGACGCGGAGGGCAGAAGGCTGGACACCGTACCGCTGTCCGATCCACGGGTCGCGGCGGTCGAGGTCCGGGAGGGCGGAGAGCTGCTGATCGATCTGCGCGAGGTCGGCGTGCTGCGGCTGGACCAGCGGCCGGCCGGCCCGGGCGAAGCACCGGTCAGACTGCGGCTCGGCGTCGTCGACCGCCTGGTCACGCGCAGACGCTGCTCCCCTCCGGGCTGTGCCTGCTCGTGATCCGCGGGCACCGCCCGAACCCGCCGGAGGGCCCGCACGCCACCGGCGCCGCCGCCGACCTCACGCTCTGCACCGTCGAGGGCGCCCCGCTGTGGAGGGGGTCCGCCCAGAGAACACGCAGTCGCCGCACCGCCACACGGCGGCCCCCGGCCCGGACCCCGTCGCCGCCGGGAATCGCCGGTTTCTGAACAGGGCCATCGTCGGCAACCGCGTGGTCTCGGGCGACGTCGACGGAGACGGCAAGGACGACGTCGTCATGGCCTACCAGTACAACGACGGCACGTGGGGCCTCTACACCTTCCTCAACGGTGTGAACCACGACGGCATCTGGTACACCGGCGGCGCCTACGACCTCGACAGGGGCGGCGGACGCTCGTCCTCGGCGACTGTGGGAACCCCTACGGGGGCGGAGCGCACCCGGACCGTGAGGCCACCGCCCTCGTCGGCGGTGGCCTCCGGCGTCGCGCCGTACTCGGGCGACAGGGCCACCGGGCCGGGACTCATCCGGCGCGGAATGCCTGGCGGTAGGCCGTCGGGGAGACTCCGATCGTGGCCGACAGGTGCTGACGGAGTGAGACTGCGGTGCCGAAGCCGGCGTGGGCGGCGACCTGGTCCACCGGCAGGTCGGTGGTCTCCAGGAGCCGTCGGGCGTGCTCCACCCGTTGCTGGGCGAGCCACTGACCGGGTGGCATGCCCACCTCGTCGCGGAAGCGCCGGCAGAAGGTCCGCACGCTCATGCGGGCGTGTTCCGCCAGCTCGGCCAGAGCGAGCGGCCGGTGGAGCTGCCCCAGGGCCCAGTCGCGGGTCGGCGCCGTGCCGGCCGTCGAGGGGCGCGGTACCGGGCGTTCGATGTACTGGGCCTGGCCGCCCTCCCGCCACGGGGGTACGACACAGAGCCGGGCCACCCGGTTGGCGATGTCGCTGCCGTGGTCGCGGCGTACCAGGTGCAGGCAGAGGTCGACCCCGGCGGCCACACCCGCCGCCGTGAGGACCTGGCCGTCGTCGACGAACAGCACGTTCGCGTCGACCTGGATCTGCGGGAAGGCCCGCTGGAAGCGGTCGGCCTCGTTCCAGTGAGTGGTGGCGGGACGGCCGTCGAGCAGGCCGGCGGCGGCCAGGACGTACGAGGCGGTACAGATCGAGATGATGCGCGCTCCGGCCGGCAGCAGCGCGAGTGCCTGGGCCAACTCGTCGGAAAGCCACTCCCGGTCCTCGCCGGGGCCACAGGTGAAGGGCGGGACGACCAGGGTGTCGGCTCGCTCGAGCGCCTCGCTCCCGTGGGCCACGGTGATGGTGAAGTCGGCGCTCGTGGTGACGGGCCCGCCGTCCAGACTGCACGTGGAGACTTCGTACAGCGGTTCACCGTCGGGCCCGGCGGCGGTGCCGAAGATCCTTACGGGAATGCTCAGTTCGAAGGGATAGACGCCTTCGAGGGCCAGGACCACAACACGATGCATGGCAAGATCCTTTCAAATAATGGCAATCTTGCCACTCGTTCCTGTCGCCGGAACGCTGAAACCTTGATCCAGTGGGCCGGAACCGGCCCCGGTGAACAGGGAGATGACGATGCGTGCGATCGGACAGGACGAGTTCGGCGGGCCCGAGGTGCTGGAGCTCATCGAGGTGGAGCGTCCGGAACCCGGGCCGGCCGAGGTGCTGGTACGGGTGCACGCGGCGGGGGTCAACCCGACCGACTCCTGGCACCGGGCCACCGGCGGGCTGGCCGGTGCCGTGATCCGGCTCGGCTGGGACGTCTCGGGCGTGGTCGAGGCAGTCGGCCTCGGGGTGGCCACGCTTGCCCCCGGCGACGAGGTGTTCGGCATGCCGCGCCACCCGCTCCCGGCGGGTACGTACGCGGAGTACGTCACCTCCCCGGCCCGGCACCTGGTCCGCAAGCCCACCGGCCTCACCCATGTGCAGGCCGCCGCGCTGCCGCTGGCCGCACTCACCGCCTGGCAGGCCCTGGTGGACGTCGCCGAAGTGCGCCCCGGGCACCGGGTGCTGATCCACGCGGCGGCGGGTGGCGTCGGCCACCTCGCCGTACAGATCGCCAAGGCCCGGGGCGCGTACGTCATCGGCACCGCCCGCTCGGCCAAGCACGACTTCCTGCGCGGCCTCGGCGCGGACGAACTGGTCGACTACACCGAGGCCGATTTCGAGACGGCCGTCGAACCGGTCGACGTCGTGATCGACACGATCGGCGGCGCGTACGGGCCGCGCTCGCTGCGGCACCCTCCGCCCGGGCGGCATACTCGTCGCCCTTGCCTCCCCTGCCGAGGCATACCTGGCGGACGAGGCCCGTCCGCTCGGCCTGCGCGCCACCTTCATGGCCGTGGAAGCCGACCAGGCGGGCATGCGGGAGATCGCCGCACTGGCCGGACAGGGGCTGCTGAGGGCCGAGATCGACACGACGCTCCCCCTGGAGCACGCGGCCAAGGCTCACGAACTCAGCGACACCCGGCGCACCACTGGCAAGATCGTCCTGTCCGTAGTCGACTGACCACCGCCCCTGACCACCAGGGAACCCCGGGTGGCCGACTTCGTCCTCATACCCGGCGCCCGGCACGGGGCATGGACCTTCGAACCGCTCGCCCGGCAGCCATGTGCCGCGCGGGGAGACGGCCCCGATGCGGTTGCCGGGCCGCGCCTGCTGCGCCTGGGGCCGACATGGAGTGAGGCGTGAAAGGAACGGGCGGGGGACTTCCCCCGCCCGTTCTGTCGGTGAGCGGGTCAGTCGCGGTAGGGACGCAGCTGCCAGACCTTGAGCTTGTCCACGTCGACAGAGCCGCCCTCTGCGAAGAGCTGGATCCCCTCGCTGTCCGGGTCGGGGAAGATCTGGTCGGTGATCACGGCCTGGCCGTCACCGCCGAACACCTCCACGGAGGACCAGTCGACCAGGATCCGGAGCTCGACCTTGCCGTCCTTGGCCGCCAGCGGTGCGCGCTGGACGCCGGGGAAGTGGTCGCTGAAGTCCACCGCGCCCGACCTCGTGCGGTCGACGTACAGTTCCTGGGCCTTCGAGTCGTACCCGATGACGGTCTCCTGCCCCTCGCCGGTGCGGACCTTGAGTCCGAACCGGTCGGCATCGCCGAGGGAGAAGGTGGCCTGGAGGTCGAGCGCCTTTCCGTCGGCCCGTCCGCCGGCCAGGGGCACGGAGCCGTCCGTGACCGTGACGTCGCGGATACCGACGGCCCGCCCCGTGCGCAGCGACTGCACGGAGGCCACCGGCTGCTGCGTCAGGCGGATCCGGCCGTCCACGGTGCGCAGCGCCATTTCTCTCGGGATGCTCTGCGCGCTGCGCCAAGGGGATGTGGGGATGTCGTTGCCGTACTGCCAGTTGTTCATCCAGCCGATCATGCGGCGTTTGCCGTCGGGCGCGTCCTCCCAGGAGACGGCCGCGTAGTAGTCCTTGCCGTGGTCGACCCAGTGGGCCCGCTGGACGCTGGAGGTCGCGGGCTTGGCGGCGGCGACGAAGTGGTCGGCCATGATGTGGCCCCAGCCACCCCTGTTCATGTCGACGATCTGGACGGTGGCCTGTTTGCCCTGGTGGGCGCGGAGGTCGAAAGAAGCCCAGTCCAGGCTCCCGCTGTCCGTGCCCGACACGCTCTGGACGACCTTGCCGTCGATGAGGAGGTTGACCGTGGTCTCGGTCGAACGGGGCTGTGCCGGGGTGTCGGAGAGCGTGACCCGGTCGAGCAGGATGTGGCCCCAGCCGCCGGTGTTCTCGTCGACGACCTCGATGCGCGCGGTCCGGCCGGCGAGGTCGCCGACATCCCAGGAGGCCCAGTTGAGTGCCTCCGTGTCGGCACCGGTGGCGCTGC
This sequence comes from Streptomyces altiplanensis, assembly GCA_003719395.1. Taxonomy (GTDB): domain Bacteria; phylum Actinomycetota; class Actinomycetes; order Streptomycetales; family Streptomycetaceae; genus Streptomyces; species Streptomyces altiplanensis. Next base: position 39,024 of record RHMC01000050.1, on the reverse strand, counting down.
GCACGGTCTTGCCGCCGACGACGAGCCGGACGGCGGTGGGCGCTTCGGCTCCCGAGGGGTGTTTGCCGCCTCCGACGAGGAAGTTGATGTGCTTCGCCGTGATGGTGAACTCGGGCGAGGTGAGCGTGCCCGTGGCCGGGTCGCCGCCGAGGAAGCTGTTCACCAGCCGGTCACCGGTGTGCCCGGACACCTCCTGCTGGCCGGGGAGCGTCCCTTTCGCGGGGCCGTCGCCGAAGGCGGTGCCCGTGGCGGTCCAGGATCCGTAGCCGTTCTGTTCGAAGTCGGCGAGGACCGTGCCCTCCGGTGCCGGTACGGCACCCAGGACCGACCCGGGGACGTGGGGGTGACGGCCGCCGGCGACCTTGAAGTTGAGATGCGCGCTGTTCACGGTGAAGGGCCGCGAGGTGAGGGTGCCGGTCTCGGCGTCGTCACCGTGAAAGCTGTCGACGAACCCCTTGCCCTCGACGCCGCTGGTGCCCGACGAGCCGGGTGCAGGCGCGGAGGCCGGTCCGCCGCCGAAGGCCGTGCCGGTCGTGGTCCAGTCGCCGTAGTCGCTCGCCTCGAAGTCCTGTACGACCAGGCCGGGAGGGGGCGTGTACGAGCCGTCGTCGTCGGGTGTGAAGCGGGTGCCGTCGAAGTCGCCGACGAAGTACTGGGCCGCCGAACCGCCCGCGATGCCGCCGGGGTTGATGTTCACCACCAGCACCCACTTGGTGCGCCCGGTGTCCCCGTCGACGGGCAGCGGGAAGAGGTCGGGACACTCCCATACGCCCCCGACGGCCCCCGCCGGGCCGAAGTCGCTCAGATGTGTCCAGCTCTTGAGGTCCTTGGAGGAGTAGAAGCGGACCTTGTGCTCGGTGGACAGGGACACCGTCATCAGCCAGCTCTTCGTCGGCGCGTACCACTGCACCTTCGGGTCGCGGAATTCCTTCGAGCCGATGTCGAGGACCGGATTGCCTTCGTACTTGCTCCAGGTGCGGCCGCGGTCCGTGCTGTACGCCAGCGACTGGGCCTGCCTGCCGTCCTTCTTGTAGGCGCTGGTGTAGACGGCCACCATCGCGGGGTCGTCCTTCGTCCCGAAGCCGCTCGTGTTCTCGTGGTCGACGACCGCGCTGCCGGAGAAGACCATCTCCTCGTCGTCGTGCGGGAGGGCGAGCGGAAGCTCCTCCCAGTGCACGAGGTCCTTGCTGACCGCATGGCCCCAGGACATGTTGCCCCAGGTGTTGCCACTGGGGTTGTACTGGTAGAAGAGGTGGTATTCGCCCTTGAAGTACACCAGCCCGTTGGGGTCGTTCATCCAGTTCTTCTCCGGGGAGAAGTGGAACTGGGGCCGGTAGGTCTCGATGTGGGGCGGGGCACCGGTCGCCGCCGCCTGGGCGGTTACGGCGGTTACGGCGAGTGCGCATGTCGCGGCTGCCGCGGCGGCGAGGCGCAGCCGGGCACGGCGGTACACGGGGCCTGGGCTCATGATCTCTCCTGCACTGTGGGCGGCCCGGAACAGCGGATGTCATCGTTGACATATGTCAGCGATGACATCCGCTGGGCAGTGATGATGAGCGAGCTCGGGTCGGTCCGTCAATGGTTTCGGCAGAGCCGCCGAGACAGAAACGGATTACGGCCCCACCGCGGTCACCGGCTGCCGCAACTCGCGCTCCCACGGCGGGTTGGGCCCGCTGGCCGAGCAGGTGAGCGCCGCCACCCTGGCCGCGAACACACACGCCTCCGTGACGTCGTCGAGGCGCAGGTCCGTCAGCCGGCCGCCGAGCAGTGCCTTGGTCCCCAGGTGGTGGAGAAGCCCTGCGGTGAAGGAGTCGCCTGCCCCCACGGTGTCGACGACGACGGTCGGCGGCGCCGGTACCGCGGCCCGCTCGCCGTCCAGCGAGGCGATCGCGCCGCGTTTCCCGAGGGTGACGACGACGAGTCGGACACCTGCCGAGTGCCAGACGTCACAGGCCCGCTCGACCGAGTGCCCGGGAAGCAGCAGCTCCAAGTCGTCCTCGCTCAGGCGCAGGACGTCGGCGATCGCGCACCAGCGCGGCAGGCGCTCGCGGTAGACCTCGGGCGCCACGAGCAGCGGCCGGACGTTGGGGTCGAGGGAGATCGTGGCCGTGGCCTTGGCGCGGAGCAGGAACTCCTCCACGGCCCGGCCGCCCGGTTCGCGTACGAGGGCCAGCGAGCCCGAGTGCAGGCAGGCGGTGGACGCGAGGTCGGTGGCGGACAGTTCGTCCGCCGTCCACTGCCAGTCTGCGGTGCCCTGGGCGTGGAAGGAGTACGCCGCCTGTCCCTCTGCGTCGAGTTCGGCGACGGCCAGGGTGCTGAGCTCCCGGGCGCGTACGGCCTGGGAGAGATCGACGCCCGAGGCCTCCAGGCGGGTACGGAAGAGCCGGCCGAACACGTCGTCCGACAGTCTGGCGAGGAAGCGGGCGGGCGTGCCCAGCCGGGCGAGTGCCACGGCCGTGTTCGCCGGGCCGCCGCCCGGCAGGACCCGCAGGGCGAGTTCGTCCGGTGCGGGTTGCTGTGCGGTGAAGGCGTCGGCGACGCATTCACCGAGGACGGTGACCTCAGGCAGGCGCATGGAAGTCTCTCTCCGGTCGGGGCGGCGCGAGGCGGCCCGGGGTGACGCGCCGCGCAGGGGGCCCGAGGGGCGCCGCCGACGTGCCGCTGTCGCTGCGTTGCGGATTTGTGACGGTGCCGGGGCATTGACGTTGCGGGGAAACGGAGTCCATCATCCTCCGCAGGTGGTGTCAACGATGACATAAGTCAACGTTGACACTGCCGGGCGTTTCAGCTTTCCCGTGCCGCCGCCCCGTTGAACAGCGCGGCCGCTCCCTCCGAATCCCGCAGGAGTCAGCCATGCCCCGTAACCACCACGCGGTTCCCACCCTGGTCAGGGTCACTGCCTGTACCGCCGTCGCGACGCTGGCCCTGACGGCTTGCGGATCGGGCTCGCAGGGTGGTCCGGGCGACGGTCCGGTGAAGGTCGGCCTGATCACCAAGACGGACACCAATCCCTTCTTCGTGAAGATGAAGGAGGGCGCAGAGCAGGCCGCAAAGGACAGCGGCGTCGAACTGGTCAGCGCGGCCGGCAAGTTCGACGGGGACAACGCGGGCCAGGTCACCGCGGTCGAGAACATGGTCAACTCCGGCGTGAAAGGCATTCTCATCACGCCCAACGACTCGAAGGCGATCGTGCCCGCCCTCGAGAAGGCCCGCGCCAAGAACGTTCTGGTCATCGCCCTCGACAGTCCGACCGAGCCGCAGGACGCCACCGACGCGCTGTTCGCCACCGACAACGTCAAGGCCGGTGAACTCATCGGCCAGTACGCCAAGGCCGCCATGACCGGCAAGCAGGCGAAGATCGCCACACTTGACCTGGCGCCCGGGGTCGCCGTGGGTCTGCAGCGGCACGAGGGGTTCCTCAAGGGCTTCGGCATCCCGGAAGGTGACCCCTCGATCGTGTGCAGCCAGGACACCGGCGGCGACCAGGCCAAGGGCCAGACCGCCATGGAGAACTGCCTCCAGAAGGCCTCCGGCATCAACGTCGTCTACACCGTCAACGAACCGGCCGCACTGGGCGCCTACACGGCTCTGAAAGCCAAGGGCCTGGAAGAGAAGGTGCTGGTCGTCTCCGTCGACGGCGGCTGCACCGGCACGAAGGCCGTCAAGGAAGGCAAGATCGCCGCCACCTCACAGCAGTACCCGCTCAAGATGGCGTCCCTGGGCGTCAAGGCCGTCGCGGACTTCGCCGAGAACGGCAAGAAGGCCTCCGGCTACACCGACACGGGCGTCACCCTGATCACCGACCAGTCGCAGACGGGGACCGAGGCCGAGGACACCGCGTACGGCCTGGAGAACTGCTGGGGCTGAGCCCCGGAGCCGTCCGGCCGCCACCGCACCCTTCCGGACACCCGCCTCCGGTAACGACATCCGGTACCCGCCTCCGGTACCCACTTCCGGCACGCACCTCGGCAAGGATCACCATGACTGCTACGACCACGCCCTACGACCAGCTGAAAGGGCCGACCGCGGTCCGCCGGCTGCTCGCCGCACCCACTGCGGGCCCACTGGCCGCACTCCTGCTGGCCTGCGTCTTCTTCTCCCTGACGACCGAGCAGTTCCTGTCCGGCGGCAACTTCTCCCTGATCGTCCAGCAGGTCATGGTCGTAGGCACCCTGGCCATCGGCCAGACCCTCATCATCCTCACCGCCGGCATCGACCTCTCCTGCGGCGCCGTCATGGCGTTCGGCAGCATCGTCATCGCCAAGACGGCCGCCGAGGGAACGCTCTCCCCTCTCGCCGCGATCACCCTCGGACTCGTGGTCTGCGGTGGCTTCGGACTGCTCAACGGCCTGCTCGTACAGATGATTCCGTTGCCGCCCTTCATCGTGACGCTGGGCATGCTGAACGTGGCGTTCGCGCTGACCCACATCTACTCGGCCGAGCAGACGGTGACCGGCCTGCCCGCGCCGCTCACCGCCCTCGGCGAGACCTTCCCGCTGGGCCGGACCGACATCACCTACGGCTCCCTCGTCACCATCGCCCTGTTCCTGGCCTTCGCCTACGCGCTCAGCAGCACATCATGGGGTCGCCACGTCTACGCGCTGGGCAACAGCCCGGAAAGCGCGCGGTTGAACGGCATCCGCACCTCCCGGCTGACCATCGGCGTCTACACGCTCGCCGGGCTCGTGTACGGCATAGCGGCGCTCCTGCTCATCTCCCGCACCGGCGTGGGCGATCCACAGGCCGGCCAGACCGACAACCTCGACAGCATCACCGCTGTCGTCCTCGGCGGGACAAGCCTCTTCGGCGGCCGGGGAGCCGTACTCGGCACCTTCATCGGCGTACTGATCGTCGGTGTCTTCCGCAACGGGCTCCAGCTGATGGGTGTCGCGTCCATCTACCAGACGCTGATCACCGGCATCCTGGTGATCCTCGCCGTGACCGTCGACCAGATCTCCCGGAAGAAGGCGCGATGAGTACCGACACGTCGATGACCCCCGTTCTCCAGGCTCGCGGCCTGGTCAAGAAGTACGGCCAGGTGACCGCGATCGACGGGGCCGACTTCGACCTCATGCCCGGCGAGGTGCTCGCCGTCATCGGGGACAACGGAGCCGGCAAGACCAGCCTGATCAAGGCGCTGACCGGCGCGATCGTCCCCGACGAGGGAGAGATCCGGCTCCAGGGGAGCCCCATCCGCTTCAGCGGCCCGCAGAGCGCACGTGAGCACGGCATCGAGACGGTCTACCAGGACCTCGCCGTCGCAGCCTCCATGGACATCGCCTCCAATATGTTCCTCGGACGCGAACTGCGCCGCCCGGGCGTTCTCGGCAGTGCGTTCCGCATGCTCGACAAGAAGCGGATGCGGGAGGAAGCCGCCGCCCACATGGCCGATCTGAAGATCGGGCTGCGTTCGCTCACTCAGCCGGTGGAGACCCTCTCGGGCGGCCAGCGTCAGGCCGTTGCCGTCGCCCGCGCCGTGGCCTGGGCCAGGAGCGTCGTCGTGATGGACGAGCCCACCGCGGCGCTGGGCGTAAGGGAGTCGGGACAGGTGCTCGACCTCATCCGCCGGGTTCGCGACAAGGGCATGCCCGTCGTCCTGATCAGTCACAACATGCCGCACGTGTTCGAGATCGCCGACCGGATCCATGTTCACCGGCTCGGGCGGCGCGAGGCCCTGATCAAGCCCTCCGACCACTCCATGGCCGAGGTGGTCGCCATCATGACCGGGGCACTCACGGTGAAGAGCGACGGAGGTACCGTCGTCACGGACGCCGACGCCGCCAGGGCGGCAGGCGTGTCGGCCCACTGAGCCGGCAGCTCGGAGAAGACAGCGGGCCCGGTCCACACGGGCCGGGCCCGGCGAACGCACAGGAACGGTGGTACATGGCCGCGACCCGCCGCCCCACTCTGGCCGATGTCGCCCGAGAAGTGGGTGTCAGCGCCAAGACGGTCTCCAGGGTGCTCAACGAGGACGGTCCGAGCTCCCCGCAGACCCGGGAGCGCGTCCTCGCGGCGGTGGCGAAACTGGGGTTCCAGCCCAACCTGATGGCCCGGAACATCCGTGTCGGGGGCCCCGACACCACCGTGGGTCTTGTGGTGCCCGACCTGGGCAACCCGTTCTTCGGGACGGTGGCCGGCGGCATAGAGGACGCGGTGAGGGCTCGGGGGCTGACCCTGCTCATGGGCTCGTCCGCCGAAGACCCCGAACGGGAACACGTGCTGACCCGCACCTTCCTGGCCCGCCGGGTCAGCATCCTGATGGTGGTCCCCGCGTTCGGCGCCGACCACGGCTACCTCAAGGCACCACGCGCCGCCGGTCTGCCGGTGGTGTTCCTCGACCGTCCGGGGATCGGCCTGTCGGCCGACTGTGTCGTCAGCTCGAACAGAGCCGGCGTCCACGAGGGGGTCGCGCATCTCATCGCGCAGGGCCACCGGCGTATCGGTTTCATCGGTGACCTCCCCGCGAAGCTCTACACCCGGCGTGAGCGGCTCGCCGGCTACCGCTCGGCACTCGCGGAGGCGGGCCTGCCCTACGACCGCACGCTCACGGCCGGTGCCCACGGCCAGGAGACCGCCGCTGCCGCGACCACCGAACTGCTGGGTCTGCCGGATCCGCCCACGGCCCTGTTCGCGGGCAACAACATCGTGGCCATGGGCGTGGTCGCCCAACTGGCCCGTGCCGCGCGCAAGGACGTCGCTCTGGTCACCTTCGACGACCTTCCGCTGGCCGAGGTGCTGGAACCCGCGCTGACCGTCGTGGCGCAGGATCCGGCAGCCATCGGCGAAGCGGCGGCCAGGACCGCCCTCGCCCGCCTGGACGGCGACCGCTCCCGGTCCCGCACCGTCACCGTCCCCACCCGCCTGGTCGTCCGCGGGTCGAGCCGGCCACTGCGGCCTGCCCGGACTGCCGTGGACATGAGCGGCTGAACAGGGCAATCGGGGAAGCCGAAGGTCTCGCGTGCCGTGCCGGCCCGCCCGTTGCGGCGCTCCCCGTGCTGGTGGGCGCGTCCGGGACGGGTACGCCCCGCCCCTTTCCCGACGGACCCCGCCTCGGACCCGTGAGGGTGACAGGAGCGCTTCCTCCCCGGGAGGCGGCGGTCACCGACGAGGGTGGCCCGGGGAGGGAACCGGCCGCCGTCGCGGGCGCGGCCATGGGCGGGGTGAGATGTCGGGGCAAGAGGAGACCGGAGCGGGGGCCGCACGGGCGATGGCGACGCTGGACGAGGCCGAGGCAGGGACCATGTCTGCCGGCTGACGGACCCGGCGGACGACTTTCCGGCCGGAGCCGGTGGCTTCGTCGACGCGGCGCCCCCCCGGCCGCAACCCCGGCCGGCTCATCGCCGCCTGGCAGGACTGGATCGGCGAGCACACGGCCGAGGGCCGGCCGGTGCGCGGCATCGGTGGGACGGCCTGGAACGAGGCCCGCACCGGCGCGGAGGCCGCGGAGCTGCGCTACCACGAGTGGCTGCGCAACGAGGCATTCGCCCAGAGCCCGGGGTGGTGGCTGCTGTGCCCCTACGACGCTGGCGACACGGACCCCGCGGCAGGCCCTCTCCCGCTGCCATCCGCTCATCACCAGGGACGGCAGGCACGAGGCCGGCGAGCACTACGCCCCGGACGAGCCCTACACCCGCGAGGACCTCACCGACTTGTGCAGCCCCCACCAGGAGAGGGGGTACGGCCTCGGTGACCTCGCCGCGGTGCGGAAGAAGGTCGCGCAGTGTGCGGCAGAGTACGGCCTGACCGGGCGGCGGCTGCGCGAGCTCTCCGCGGCGGTGACGGAGGTGGCTACGAACAGCGTCCGTCACGGCGGCGGGCAGGGGTCGCTGCGTGCCTGGTCGTCGGGGACCGCCTTCCTCTGCGAGTTCAGTGGCGGCGGATACATCGCCGACCCCTTGGCCGGGCGCATCCGTCCCACCCACAGCCGGCCCGGCGGCCGTGGACTGTGGCTCGTGCACCAGCTCTGTGATCTCGTCGAAATCCGCTCGGCGCCGCAGACCGGTGCCACCGTTCGCCTGCACATGGATCGTGCCGCGGACATCGGCCGATCCCGCCGGGCCCCGCCCACCGCAGTGCGGCCGGCGCGGGTCCGGAGTGGTCCTCTTCGCGGTCCCGGCGGGAGAATGGAGGCCGGACACACCGTCCGGTCCCGACGCGTTCCAGGGAGCTCTCATGGCAGATCACGCACGAGGCCCCCAGACGGGTGATGAGCGCCGGGTCCGCATCCTGTCCGTCGACGGGCGACGGGCTGAGCTGGCCCTCTCCGGAGAGGTGACCGGCGTCGCCGCCGCGCAGATCGAGGAGGTCCTGCTCGATCCGGCTCTGCAGGACGTCATGGAATGGACACTCGATCTGAGCGGGGTCCAGCGGCTGGACACGATCTGCGCGTACGCACTCGTCCGGCCGCTGCTGACGGCTGCGCCACCGGTTGCCGTGCATGTCCGGGGCGCCTCCAAGCAGGCCCGCCGGGCCCTGCACCAGACCGGTGCCGATCATCTCCTGACGTTCGAGGACTGAGCCCGTCGGCACGCGCGTGGGCAGTGTGTCCCGCCACGCGTGCCTGTCCCGCGTTTCAGGGGCGGGTCCGGCTCACCGCGTCGTTGCGCGTCCCGGGCGCCTCCTGGCCGGACGAGCGGGGGACGGGCGACAGATAGGCGCGGAAACCGGTCCGACGGCCCAGGTCGGGAAGCGGGTGGACGCGCCACTCACGGGCGTACGCAGGGGGGCGCCTCCCATGGGAGACGAGGACCGCGACGGGCTGTCGGAGCGCCGTGGCGGCGAGGGCCCGCGGCGTGATGCTCTCGTCGTGACCGCCGGGCTGGCGGGAGGCGCAGCCGGTCCGGAACGCGACCCGGATCGCTTCGTCACCGCTGATCACGCACGGCTCGACGCACGCCCTGGGCGCGCAGTTCGGCGGTGATCCGGGTGAGGTCGGCGGTGTCGCGCCGTACCCGGTTCGCCACCCCGTCGACCAGGACGTACTGGATCGCCAGGTGGCCGGCGACGGCCACGGCGACGAGCCCGGCCGCGGTACGCCGCCACTGCGACCGGGGGCCGCACGCCCGGACCAGGCACTGCGCCACGGGCAGGGCCAGCAGGGCGTACGCCGGCAGCAGGAAACGTGGCGCCGCGTACCCGACGGTGAACAGGTACGGCGCCGCCACCGCCGCCCCCACCACCGTGGCCAGGACGATCGGCGCGCGGTACCCGGTACGGGCGGTGGCCCGCACACCGCCCGCCACGAACAGGGGGAGCGCGAAGAACCAGAGGGCCGAGGCCGGGTACCGCCAGGGCACGTCGCAGGGCCGGCACAGCGCACGGCCGCCCAGGGCCCGCACGTGGTCGTCGACGGCGAAGTACCAGCCCAGCCGGCCCTGGATCTCGCTGGCCCGCCGCAGCCGGGCGGTGAGGCCCCCGTAGTGGGTGTACGCCTCGACCACCCACTCGGCGCAGCCGAGGGCCACGCCCGCGGCCGCCACGAGGACCAGCAGGCCCCTGCGGCGTGTCCGCGGCATCACCAGGGCCGCCACGGCGAGCGACAGGAACAGCCACACCGCGTCGGTCGGACGCATCAGCGCGGCGAACGTCACCCCGGTGCCCATGCCGATCAGTGCCCAGTGGTCCCAGGGGTCCCGGGCGGCCCGCAGGAAGCACCCCACGGCGGCGAGGGCCCCGTAGGCGACCCAGAGGTTGGGCATCGCCTGCGAGGCGTAGAACATCGTGACCCACAAGCTGGCGAACAGCGCCCCGGCGACCGCGAGCACGGGAGCGGGCAGGAGCCGCCGCCACACCCACAGGGCGAGGAACAGACCACCGCCGGCCAGCACGGCCATGTACACGCGGAGCGCCGCCGTCGAGGTGGTCAGCGCGGTGACCGGGGCGACGAGGTAGGTGATGCCCCGGGCCCGGGGTGCGCTGAAGAAGGCCGCCGGTGCCTGGGGGCTGACCTGACTGACGTACACGCTCTCGTCCCAGCCGAGTCCGAGACCGGGCGCGACCAGGGCGAGGTGGGTGAGGGCGAAGGCGGTGGCGACGGCCACCAGCAGGGGCAGTGGACGCGCGGCCACCCGGCCGGAGAAGCGGCGCTCACGCACCTCGCGCGGCACACGCTCCGGCGTACTGACGACGAAACGTATTTCCTGCATGGCCTGGCCTCGCTCGGGATGCGGCGGGTGACGGTTCCCCCGCCCTGTCCTCTCCACGCTGCGGGTGGTGGCGTCGGGCCCACCACACGGGGCAGGGCACTCGGCTGAACGGTTCTCCCGAAGGAGTGAGGGGGCGCATCCCGGCGCCCGTGGTTAGCATCCGACGAGGGGCAGGCCCATCGATGGCACGGAGGCCGTCATGCAGCAGACACCCGCTTCGCGCCTGTCGGCGAACCGTTCACGTCTCGGCCACAAGGTGCGGTACGCGCTGCGGCACCCGGGGCGCGTAGTGCCCTACCTGCGCCGGGCGGGGCGGGACAGCTGGCTGCGGCTGCGGCACCGGGGAAGCCATGTCGCGTACTACCGGGCCGTGATGGCGTCCGACACGGCCCGCAGCCCCGAGGCGGCGGTCGGCGGTGGCCCCTCGTACGACCGCTGGCTGGCCATCGGGCAGATGCAGTACGACTACCTGGTGGGGCACGGGCTGACGCCGCAGGACCGGATGCTGGAGATCGGCTGCGGCAACCTGCGCGCCGGCTGGCGGTTCATCGAGTACCTGGAGCCCGGCCACTACTACGGGATCGACATCTCGCCGGACATCCTCGTCGAGGCCAAGAAGACGCTGGTCCGCTACGGACTGCAGACCGGACTCCCGTACCTGACCCCCGTCGAGGACCTGAAGCTGGACTTCCTTCCCGACGCCTGGTTCACGGTGGTGCACGCCCACAGTGTCTTCTCGCACTCACCGCTCGAGGTCATCGACGAATGCCTCGCGCACGTCGGGCGGGTGCTGGCGCCCGGCGGCTTCTTCGACTTCACCTTCGACCGCACGGAGGGAGCCGAGCACCAGGTGCTGGGGGAGGACTTCTACTACCGTACGGAGACACTGACGCGGCTGGCCGCGAAGCACGGCCTCGTCGCACGCTTCATGGACGACTGGGAGCGGCTGCGCACGGCCAGTCCAAGCTCCGCGTCACCCACCCCGTGGCCGAGCCGGCGCCCGGCCGGCCGGGGAGGCCGAAGTGCCCGCGGTGGAGCTCTGAGCGAGCGCGCTGTGCGAGCGCACTGTGCGATCACCACGGGAGGAAGACGTGCACCGTCTTGCCGCCCGGATCCGGGACGACGATGGTCTGTTCGGCAAGCGTGTTGATGAGGTGCCACCCCACCCCGCCGCGGCCGGCGAGGTCGAAGGGCCGTGGCCGGGGTGCGGCGGGGTTGGTGTCGGTCAGGGCGACGTGCAGCGTTCCGGTCGTCGTCGCCCGCAAGGTCAGGGTGAAGGGCCCGGGGGCGAAAGCAAACGCGTTCGAAGCCAGTTCGGTGACGACGATCAGTACGTCGTCGTGCGCGTCCGGAGCCGCGGGCGGATGGGCGCGAGCAAGGCCGTAGAGGAAATCCGAGGCCCGGTCGCGGGCTTCGCTCACGTCGCTCAGCACACCCTCGAAGTGCCAGCTTTGTTTGATACTCATGGTGGTCAACAGGCCGACTTCCGAATGATCTCGGTCAGTAGCCACATCTTTCACTCCTTTGTCCCGTCGGAACCTGGAGCCTTACGGGCTGCCCGATCTTCCGGCACTCATGCCGATGTCGCGCATCTGCACATGACGAGCACAACCGATGAGGGCGTCGGAACCGGGCACTCGGCACGTCAGGCCAGCATGCCGGTGCGGAGCTTGGCCAGGGTGCGGCTGAGGAGGCGGGAGACCTGCATCTGGGAGACGCCCAGCTCGGCGCCGATCTGCGACTGGGTCATCTCCTGGCCGAAACGCATGGTGATGATGCGCTGCTCCCTCTCGTCGAGACGTGCCAGGAGCGGAGCCAGGGTGTGCAGGTTCTCGATCGTCTCCATGGCGGGGTCCGGTTCGCCCAGCACGTCGGCCAGCGCGCGGGCCTGGCTGGACTGGCCGGCGTCGGGGTCGGCGGGCATGTCCAGGGAGCCCGCGGTGTAGCCGTTGGAGGCCACGAGACCTTCGACGACCTCGTCCTCGTCCAGCTCCAGGTGGGCGGCGAGTTCCTTGACGGTCGGCTCGCGGTCCAGGCCGGTGGCGAGCTGTTCCTTCGCCTTGGTGATCTCCACGCGCAGCTCCTGCAGGCGCCGGGGCACGTGGACGGCCCAGGTGGTGTCGCGGAAGAACCGCTTGATCTCCCCCACGATGTAGGGCACGGCGAACGAGGTGAACTCGACCTCGCGGGAGAGGTCGAACCGGTCGATGGCCTTGATCAGGCCGATGGTGCCGACCTGGACGATGTCCTCCATGTCGCCGCTGCCGCGGTTGCGGAAGCGGCCGGCGGCGAACCGGACCAGGGACAGGTTCATCTCGATGAGGGTGTTGCGGGCGTACTGGTACTCGTGTGTGCCCTCTTCCAGGACCTGAAGCCGGTCGAAGAACACCTTCGAAAGAGCCCGCGCGTCCTTGGGGGCCACCTTCCCGGCATCCTCGATCCAGGGCAGCTCGCCTGCGCCGCCGGGAGCCTCGACGCCGAATGACGCTGCGGCCTGCGCCTCGACCGTGTCGACCTGACCAATCGCTGTCATGTGTCTGTCCTCCTCCGGCTGGTGCGCTTCCGGGCGGCGTCTTCCCGGCCTGGAGAGGTGTATGCCTGCCATCCGGCATTTGCGGGGCACCGGCGGGCCGGGGCCGCGTCACCGGCCGGCCCACGCTCGACGTACCCGGCCGGGATTTCATCTGCTGGAGCTTGTGGCCGGCGTACCGGATCATCACCACGATGTCCGCGGTCGGGTCCGCGCCGGAGAGGCGGAAGGAGTGCGGGGCGCAGTAGAGGTGGTGCACCCAGGGCTTGTTGATGGTGCGGACGGGGGCACGGACGGCGGCGGCGTATTCGGCCGGGCGGGCGGCCCGGCGCCGGCGGGAGGCTGCCCGGACGGGTACGACGGTGCGCCGGCCTGCGGCCCGGCGGCTCGCTCCGGGGGCGCGGGACGCTGGCTGGTCTGCACGGGTGACCTCCGAGCTGACCTTGCTGCCCCGCGTCGCCTGCCGCGGACAGGAGACAACCGCGCCGCGTCTGCGCGGCTGCTGGCGCTGCTCACCGTCGACCTGCGGGCCGGGTGCAGCACCGGGCGGCTCGTGGAAGGGCTGTGGCCGGACGCGCAGCCGGACCGGCCGGGCAAGGCGGTACAGGTGCTGGTCTCCCGGGCGCGGTCGCAGCTGGACGCCGAGCTGATCGCGAACACGCCGACGGGTTACCGGCTGGCGCTGGAGGAGACGCAGGCCGACAGCTCCGCACTGCTGCACGAGGCAGCCGGCGCGGAGCGGGCCCGCAAGGGCGACCACAGAGGCGCTCTGGAAGAAGCCGAGGCGGGCCTGGCCTTCTGGGACGCGTCGTTCGCGGGGCCGGACATGTCGTTGCAGGTGGTGCACAGCTGCGGGTCGAATTCGACCGAGAACCGGTAACCCTTGGTAGAAGCGGCGACACCCCGAGCCGGCCGACGGCAACAGAACTCAGAGTCACACAACTATCACGATGAGGTTTGACGTGCCCGTGAACGAAGTCAGTCCTGCCGACTCCTGGTGGAGCGAGGCGGTGGTCTATCAGATCTATCCGCGCAGCTTCGCCGACTCCGACGCGGACGGCATCGGTGACCTGCAAGGCATCATCGAGCGCCTGGACTACCTCGCCCAACTCGGCGTCGACGTCCTGTGGCTCTCCCCGGTCTACCCCTCCCCGCACGACGACAACGGCTACGACATCAGCGACTACCAGGACATCGACCCGCTCTTCGGCACCCTGGCCGACTTCGACCGGCTGCTGGCCGCCGTCCACGAGCGCGGCATGAAGCTCGTCATGGACCTGGTCGTCAACCACACCTCCGACGAGCACCCCTGGTTCACCGCCTCCCGCGACGGCGGCCCGCACGGGGACAAGCGCGACTGGTACATCTGGCGCCCGGCCCGCGAGGGCATGGAGCCGGGCACGCCCGGTGCGGAGCCCAACAACTGGGGTTCCTTCTTCTCCGGCCCCACCTGGACCTACGACGAGACGAGCGGCGAGTACTACCTGCACCTGTTCTCCCGCAAGCAGCCCGACCTCAACTGGGAGAACCCCGAAGTCCGCCGGGCGGTCCACGCCATGATGCGCTGGTGGCTCGACCGAGGCGTCGACGGCTTCCGCATGGACGTCATCAACCTCATCTCCAAGGCTCCCGGCCTGCCCGACGGAGCCGTGCACGAGGGCAGCCGCTACGGGGACGGCAGCCCCCACTACATCTGCGGCCCCCGCATCCACGAGTACCTCGCCGAGATGCACCGCGAGGTCTTCGAGGGCCACCCGCGCCGGCTGCTGACCGTCGGCGAGATGCCCGGCGTCACCGTCGAGGAGGCCAGGCTCTTCACCGACCCCGCCCGCCGCGAGGTCGACATGGTCTTCCAGTTCGAGCACGTCGGCCTCGACCAGGGCCCCGGCGGGAAGTTCGACACCCGCCCGCTGAGGCTGACCGACCTCAAGGCCAGCCTCGGCCGCTGGCAGACCGGCCTGGGCGAGACCGGCTGGAACAGCCTGTACTGGAACAACCACGACCAGCCCCGCGTGGTCTCCCGCTTCGGCGACGACAGCCCCGCCCGCCGCGACCGCTCCGCCAAGCTGCTCGCCACCGTCCTGCACCTGCACCGCGGCACCCCGTACGTCTACCAGGGCGAGGAACTGGGCATGGCCAACGCCCCCTTCACCTCCATCGACGACTTCCGCGACATCGAATCTCTCAACCACCACCGCGAGCAGCTCGCCCTCGGCGTGGACGAGGAGCGGATCCTGACCGGACTGCGCCACCGCAGCCGGGACAACGCGCGCACCCCCATGCAGTGGGACACCACCGAGCACGCCGGCTTCACCGCCGGCACCCCCTGGATCGCGGTCAACCCCGACCACACGCGCATCAACGCCAAGGCCCAGCTCACCGACCCGGACTCGGTCTTCCACTACTACCGGCGCCTCATCGCCCTGCGGCACACCGAACCCGCCCTCACCCACGGCGACTTCCACATGCTCCACCCCGGCCACCAGCAGCTCTACGCCTTCACCCGCCACGACGCGCATCCGGCACCGAACTCCTGGTCCTGGCCAATTTCAGCGGAGACGACCTCACCGTCGCCCCGCCCCACGGCTGGGAACACAGCGAAACCCTCATCGCCAACGTCCCCGCCACCACACCCCTCACGACCCCGCACACCCTGCAGCCCTGGGAAGCACGCGTCCACCGCCGCCGCACCGCCTGACCCCCGCACCACACACTGCCTGAACACCCGCGCCCCCCGCACCGCCCTTCCCGTGCACACCCAAGGAACCCTCATGACGAACATGCGCTCCCGCACGTCACACCGTGTCCTGCTCGCCGTGGCAGCCCCGGCACTCGTGGCACCCCTGACCGCCTGCGGCGGCGGCTCCGATGCCGCGGAGGGTGACGGCAAGGCCCTGCGCCTGTGGCACTACGAGCAGGAGGACGGCGCCCTGAGCAATGCCTGGGACGCCGCCATCGCGGAGTTCAAGAAGCACGACATCGCCACAACCAAGGACCCGGCACCAGGGGGCCTGGCTGAATCCCCCGGTTTGCGCCTTGTAATGAACTCGTAATGCCCCTACTCGTCCTTGGCGTGATCAGAGCCCTTACGCTTCGTAAGCCCTCGCCCCAACAGCACCAACGCGAGGCGGCACACTCATCTCTTCCCTGCTCCCGTGGGGTGGCTCAGCCAGGACGGGCAGCAGGAAGCACAGCAAGCAAATGGGGAAAACGATGTCCACCGACGTCCGCACGTCCGCGCCCGCCGGCGCTCCTTCCAGCCCGGTCGTCACCTGGCTGCTCACTCTGGTGACCTTCGGTATCTACTGGCTGGTCTGGTACTACAAGGTCAACAAGCAGGTGAAGGCGATCGACCCGACCATTGAGGTCAACCCCGGCATGGCGGTCGTCGCCATCACCCTCGGCTCGTTCCTGATCGTCCCGCCGTTCGTCTCCATCGTGAAGACCGGCTCTCGCATCGCCCAGGCGCAGCGCGCCGCCGGCGTGACCTCCGACTGCTCCGGCGTCGTCGGCCTGCTGCTCGGCTTCGTCCTCGGCCTGACCCCGCTCTACTACCAGAGCAAGCTGAACACGGTCTGGGCCGACCGCGCCTGATCCGCCGCCACACACGTGGCGTCGGCACGCGGGGATGGGCCGGAGAGCGTTTCGCTCTCCCGGCCCATCCCTTTTTGTTCCTCCTTCGCCGTCCGCGCTCTTCCGGTGAGGCCGCTTCTCAGGTCGCGCCCGCCGATCCTGGTCTCGTGGGCCGGAGTTCGGCGGTCAGTGTGAGACTGCCGGGGAGCGCGGCGAATGCGCTGCGCACATCGGTGGCGAGGTCACTGCGGGTGGGAGTGCCCGGCCGGTTGGCCCACCGGTCGAGCGCGCAGTGGAAGGCGGCGACCAGCAAGTCCAGGGCGAGCTGCGGTCGCAGGTCGCCGGGGGTGGCGAAGCGGAGCCGGCGGTGCAGGGTGCCGAGCGCCGTGCGGCTGGTCTCGTGGCAGAAGTGCAGGCCGTGCGCGTCCATGGACGGGGTCGTCCCGGCCAGCCGCCGGCTGAGCAGGACACGGCGGGCCCAGCCTTCCTCGTCCATCCGCTCAAGCGCGGCAAGAAGGGCCTCCTGGAGCATCTCTGCCAGCGGGCGGCCGTAGGGTTCGCGGGTTTCCAGATCGTCGAGGAAGGCCCGCCACAAGTCCTGTGTCGGTGCCATGGCCACGTCTTCTTTGCTGGCGAAGTTGCGGAAGAACGTGCGCTTGGAGACGTCCACCGCATCGCAGAGCTCATCGAGGGTCACCCCGCTGAAGCCCCGCGCGGTGAACAGCTCCAGGGCGGTGTCGATCAGCGCTTGACGTGTGCGCTGCTTCTTGCGCTCGCGCAGCGGAAGTCGGCTGTCGCCGGACGACGGAAGCTCAGCAGTCATGGCGTGATCGTACCCAATAGGCGAACGCCCCTTGCAAGCTAATGCCACTGAGTGGCATAACTGTGGTTCTTGATTCCTGCTGAAGGGGGCAACATCCATGCGTGCTCTGCTCATTGACCGCTCCGCACCCACCGGGCTACGCCTCGGTGAGGCGCCCGATCCCGTACCTGCCCCGCATCAGGCTCTGATCCGGGTGACGGCGACATCCCTCAACTACGGTGAGGTGCGGTTCAGCCTGCAAGAAGCGCCCGACGGAGCCGTCCTCGGCTGGGACGCGGCCGGGGTGGTGGTGCGGGCCGCCGCTGACGGGTCCGGCCCTGCGGTCGGCACCTCCGTGGTCACGCTCGGCATCGACGGCGCGTGGGCCGGACTCCGTGCAGTGGACACCGGCTGGATCGGGACGGTTCCGTCCGGATCCGACCCGGGAGCGGTCAGCACTGTTCCCGTCGCCGGAGCCAGTGCCCTGAGGGCGCTGCACCGCATCGGCCCGATCTTGGGCAGGCGCATCCTGGTCACCGGCGCCACGGGCGGCACCGGCCGGTATGCCGTGCGGCTCGCCGCCCTCGGTGGTGCACACGTCATTGCCTCCACCGGAGACCCGGAGAAGCACGGTGAGAGCCTGCGGGCAAACGGGGCGCACGAGGTGGTGGCCGGTCCGCTTGAGGTCGGTGAGCCGGTGGACGGCGTCGTGGACCTGGTGGGCGGTCAGCAACTCGTCGACGCTTACGGCATGCTGGCTCAGGGAGGCACTCTGGTCGCGGTCGGGCATTCCGCACACCAGGGCGAAACCTTCCCCTTCGGCGCACTCTTCGGTGACAGCGGCCGGCACAACCGCTCGATCGCCACTTTCTCCCTGCCCGCCTGCACGGGTCTCGCTCCCGACCTGACCTGGCTCGCCCACCGCGTCGCCGTCGGCGAACTCGACCCGCAGATCTCGTGGCGCGGCAGCTGGGACAGGGTTGCCGAGGCTGTCGACGCCCTCCTCGAACGCCGCCTTCACGGCAAGGCGGTGCTGGACATCGCCTGATGTCGATGCCGATGCCGCATCGGAAGCGGGCGCCTGCGAGTCGGACGACCGGAACGGCCGGATGCCGAGTCCTGCCGAGCGGCGGTCGCCCGCACCTCGCCGCCGATGCGGGCGTGACACTTTGACGACAACTCCCGGACGCGTCCCGTACGGCATTAGGCTCGGGGCCGTGAGCAGCGAGGTGGCGGGGGACGCGGTGGCGGCGGGTGGGGCGCGGTACCGCCGGGAGGAAGTGGCCCGGGCGGCCGGCGTGAAAGTCCGCAATCTGCGCTACTACCAGGAGCGCGGGCTGCTGCCCCCGCCCCGCCGGGAGGGCCGGATCGCCTGGTACTCCGACGACCACCTGGCCCGGCTGCGGCTGATCGACGACCTGCTCGGCCGCGGCTACACGGTGAACGGCATCGCCGAGCTGCTGACCGCCTGGGAGCAGGGGGGTGGCATCGCCCAACTCCTCGGTCTGAGGAGGGAGATGACCCGCGACTGGGTGCACGAGGAGCCCGTCACGATGGACCTGGCCGAGCTGCGGGAACTGTTCGGCCCGGCGGCGACCTCCCAGGACACCCGGCGGGCCGTCGCGCTGGAGTACGTACGGGTCGACGGGGACGCCGTCACCTTCCCGAACCGGCGGCTGCTGGAGGCGACGCTGACACTGCTGCGGCAGGGGGTGCCGCTCGCGGAGATCCTGGACGCCGGGGGCTTCGTCCACGCTCAGGCGGCGGCGCTCGCGGACCGGTTCGTCGCCCTGTTCCGGCGGCATGTGATCGGCCCGGAGGGCCTGGAGCGGCTTTCGGCCACGCAGTTGGATCACATCGCGGAGGCGGCAGCGGCGCTGCGCCCGGTGGCGGGTGAGGTCGTGGCCGCGGAATTCGCGCGCGCGATGGCCCGGAGGGTGGAGGCGGAAGTCGCCGCGCTGCTGCGTACGGAGCAGTAGGACTTGGCCGAAAGGCGGCGTTCGCACAACCTTGCCAACCGTCATTGGCACTCTTACATTCAACTCCACGGTCGTACTGACGAGTAAGCGATCGCATGCGACCGGAGCGCACCGGACCGCACTGGTTCGTACCGGATCGCACCGACCCCACCCCACCCACCCAAGGGGAATCTGTCATGGAACACGACTTAGACGAGGGCCGGGTGAGATGGCGGCGCTTCGCCGTCCTGACGGTCCCGGCCGTCGCCGTCACCGCCGGCCTCGGCATCGCCCTCGCCCAAGGAGCGCTCGCCGCCTCCTTCGCGGTCTCGGGCCAGCAGTTCAAGGTCTCCGCCAAGAGCCTGACCGGCGAGGGCTTCGCCCAGTACGGCAGCGTGGACGTCAACGCCCGGGAGGAACTCATCCCGGTGGCGGTCACCGCCATCAAGGAGGCCGAGCTCAACAGCCTCTGCCAGTCGGTGGTCACCTCGCTCCCGGTGATCGGCGACATCTCGCTCAACCTGACCGCCGGCAAGAAGACCCCGGTCAAGGCGACTGACCTCTTCGTCGACGCCACCCAGCTGTCCGGCAACGCGACCTTCACGAACATCGAGATCGGCCGCGACGCCTCCACCCTGGACAAGGGCCCGGCCGACGCCCAGGGCATGCAGGACATGTTCGCCCAGCAGGCCGACACCGTCAGCATCACCGATCTGCGGCAGACGGCGTGGGCCACCAACGCCGGCACCTTCAAGCTCTCCGGTCTGAGCATGAAGATCAACAAGGGCAAGAAGGAATGCTTCTGAGCCGGACGCGGTTCCGGCGGTGGCGCCGCAGCCGGCCGTTCTGGGGCGGCCTCGCCGCCGTCCTCGCCGGGGCCGAGATCTGTGTCCTGCCGCTCGCTCCGCTGAAGGTCATGCTCACCCAGGGCGTGGCGGGGATCCCGTCCGTCCTGATGGGCCTCGTGATGATCGTCCTCGGTGTCTCCGTCTGGTTCGCCCCGCACTACCGGGCACTCGCCGGGGTGCTCACCACCCTCATCGCCACCGCCGCGCTCGTGCTGTCGAACCTCGGCGGGTTCCTCGTCGGAACCCTGCTGGGCATCCTCGGCGGCGGCCTCATGTTCGCCTGGCAGCCGCGAACCCCCCGGTCCGGCACACCTGCCGGAGCCGGCGGGACCGCGGAATCCGCAACGCCCGCACCGCACGGAACTCCCTCCTCCACCCCGCTCTCCGATCCCCAAGGAGCACAGCCATGAGCCGCACACGCGTCACCCTCGTCCTCGGGCTCGCCGCCGCCGGCGCGCTGACCCTCGGCGCCGCCGTCCGCACCGCCGCACCGTTACCGTTACCGGCGGCCGGCTCGACCACCGTCACCCCGGCCGGCCACGCCTTCAAGGCCACGCTCAGCGGCAAGGCCACCCTCAAGGCCGGCTCGGTCACCGTGACCTGCTCGGTTTCCGTGTCCACCGGCACCGTCCCGGCCGCTCCCGGCAACCACAACCCGGCCGGCCCGGTCTCCTCGCCGATCTCCGCCCCGACGTACAGCTCCTGCACCTCGAGCATGCCGGGCGTGACCCCGGCCATCACCACCAGCGGCGACTGGAAGGTGTCCATGCAGAACGGGTCTCCGGTCACGGCCACCATGACCGTCCCGGCGGGCGGCCTCGTGGTCAAGACGACCGGGCTGGCCACCTGTACGGTCGTCACCGCGCCCACCGCCGCAGCGAGCGTCCCCGGCTCCTGGACCAACGGCGCCCCGTCCTCGCTGGCCTTCACCAACGCCTCGGTCCCGGTCAAGGTCACCGGCGGGTTCGGCTGTCCGACCAGCGCGACGAGCTCCACCTTCAACGCCGTCTACAAGGTGGCGGACACCACCGACCCGGCCCAGCAGATCGCCGTGGCACCGTAGCCCCGAAGCCCCTTCGCCCAGGGCGGGGAGATGCTGGGCGCGCCCGTCGTCGGACGGACACCGATCCGGGTCCGTACGCGTACAGCTCGGCCAGCATCTCCCCGCCGGCACCCCGGCCGGGGACCGGGCGGCCACCACCCGTCCCTCGTAGCGGAAAGCGACTCCGGCAACCGTGGGCTCCGGGAAACCGCCGACTGCCGCCCCCTTCCCGGCTTCACCCGCACGGCCGCACCTGGAGCGGCGCGCCGTTTTCTCCCGGGAGCCAAGGGCAGGCGCACCGTATGGACCATTCAGAAGCGCCCGTGCTCGAAGCTCTGGCCGCCTACCACGCCGAGAAACAGACCCCGTTCACTCCGCCGGGCCACAAGCAGGGGCGCGGCGCCGACCCCCGTGTCCGTGCGGTCCTGGGTGACGCGGTCTTCCTTTCGGACGTACTGGCGACCAGCGGGCTGGACGACCGGACATCGTCCAACGGCGTCCTGGAACACGCGCAGGCCCTCATGGCGGACGCCGTCGGGGCCGAGCACACCTTCTTCTCGACCTGCGGCAGTTCTCTGTCGGTCAAAGCGGCCATGCTGTCGGTGGCAGGGCCGCACGAGAAGCTGCTCGTGGGGCGTGATGCGCACAAATCCGTGGTCTCGGGGCTGATCCTGTCGGGCATCCGGCCCATCTGGGTCACGCCGCAGTGGGATCCGCAGCGTCACCTGGCGCACCCGCCGACCGCGGAGACGTTCGAGGCGGCCTTCGCCGAACACCCGGACGCGAAGGGCGCGCTCGTGACCACGCCCACGCCGTACGGCACCTGCTCGGATCTCTCCGCCATCGCGCAGGTCTGCCACAAGCGGGGCAAGCCGCTGATCGTGGACGAGGCATGGGGGGCGCACCTGCCGTTCCACCCCGCGCTGCCGGCCTGGGCCATGGACGCCGGAGCCGATGTCTGCGTCACCTCCGTTCACAAGATGGGCTCAGGACTGGAGCAGGGTTCGGTCTTCCACCTCCAGGGCGATCTGATCGAGCCCGAAGTGCTGAAGAGCCGTGAGGATCTCCTCGGCACGACAAGCCCTTCCGTGCTCCTGTACGCCGCCATGGACGGGTGGCGGCGCCAGATGGTCGAGCACGGCCACGCCCTCTACGACGACGCGCTCGCCCTCGCCGCGTCCGTACGGGCCCGGATCGGCGGCATCGACGGCATGCGCGTCCACGGGCGGGACGACTTCTGCGGGCCCGGCCGCGCAGCCGACATGGACCCCCTCCAGGTCATCATCGACATCACCTCGCTCGGCACGACCGGTTACCGGGCGGCCGACTGGCTGCGTGAACACCACCAGATCAACCTCCACCTGTCCGACCACCGCCGCATCAGCGCCCAACTGAGCCACGCCGACGACGAACACACCGCCCAGACCCTCCTCTCGGCCCTGCGGGACGTCGCCGCGCACGCGGACGAACTGCGGCCCGCACAGACGGTCGAGGTCCCGGACCCCCGCCGGCTTCAGCTCGAACAAGTGCTGCTTCCGCGCGACGCGTTCTTCGGGCCGACGGAACAGGTGCCGTGGGAGAAGGCGATCGGCCGGGTCACCGCCGAAATGCTGACCCCGTACCCGCCCGGCATTCCCGCCGCACTGCCGGCGAGCGCCTCACCACGGACGTCCTTCACTATCTGCGCACCGGCATCGACGCCGGCATGGTCGTACCGGACGCCGCCGATACCGAG
Organism: Streptomyces altiplanensis; assembly: GCA_003719395.1. Taxonomy (GTDB): domain Bacteria; phylum Actinomycetota; class Actinomycetes; order Streptomycetales; family Streptomycetaceae; genus Streptomyces; species Streptomyces altiplanensis. The sequence goes on along the minus strand of RHMC01000050.1, from coordinate 16,391 downwards.
GTCAAGAGCGTACGCGTCGCCATCGAGGACTGAACCGGACCTCGCCCCCTCCCGCCATGGCGGGGCGGAATCGGCACCCGGCCGTCACCGGCCCCGGCCCGGCGCAGGACTTCGCGTACCGACTGAACCGGCCGTCCGGAAGATTGTGTTGCATGAGGGCGCATCGGGCGGGAACACGTACAGCACTCAAGAGTGTCTGCGGGAGGGACTGTAGTGGTGTTGAAGCCGGAGCCGCGCCGTGTGAGGACTCTGCTTGCCCGGTACGCGAGTGCGCGCATCGCGCTTGCGGAAAAGGCTGATGAGGCGTGGCAACGAGAGCTGGCAGACGTCACCTACACGCTGTGTGTGGTGACCGGGACCCGCTCGATCACCGATGCGATCGCGGCTGCCGACGAGATCCTGGAAGCGGCCAGGCAGCCCGAAGAGGACCTTCAGGCACCTCTCGCACCGGACACCACCCTCGCGGCCTGAGGCTGCGCGCCGCTGCCCGCCGTCCGCGTTTTCTGCCGGAACCCGCCTCCCCACCGTTCTTGAGGCGGGGGCGGTGACCGGAGTGTGTGGACGGGCGAACGGAAGGTGAGGGCGAACCCCCACCAGGCCAGTACGAAGCCGCGCCGCTCGGGGGAGATGCCGGGCAGCAGGCGCAGCCAGGGCGACGGACGCTCCGTAGGCCGGGACTGCGGACGGCCGGGCGTCCTTGACGGCTTCATACGCGCTCTCCTGCGGTGGATTCCTGGATCAGCGTGGCCACGGCGTCCGCGCTGCAGCGGGCCCCGGCGCGGAGCCCCGGACCTCGGCCGCGCGTTTGTCGCCGGCCACGCGCGCCAGGCGCCGGGCCCGTGCGTCGGAGGCGATGGTGTCACCGGCTCCCCGTGTGACGAGTGTCGGCACGTAGGCCCGGGCCAGATTCCCCTCGGATGACCCGGCGGCGTCCCGCGGGGCGCGGCTCGCGCCCGGCCACGGGTGTGAAGTATCCGAAAACGGCTACAGGACGGAAGGGTTCCCGGACGACACCGCGTCTGCCCACGGGCAGCGGTGAAGCACGGACGGCCGGCCCTGCGCACATCATCGACAGGAGGACAGGATGAGCCAGCCTGCACAGCAGCAGTCGCCGTCCGGAGCCACCGGGCGGATGCGTCTGTGAGGAGTGGCTCGTGGACTGGTACCCCCTGCGGCTGACCACCCCCGTCAAACAGCACGTCTTCGGAGGCCGGGCCATCCCCGACCGCCTGGCGCGCGCCGGGCTCCCCGCCGGGCGGATCGGCGCAGACGTGGGAGGTCAGCGATGTCGACGGCGACGGGGCGCACGTGCGGGAGGGCCCGCTGGCCGGGAGCTCCCTCCGCGAACTGACCGAGAGGGAACCCGACGGGCTGGTGGGCCGGGGCTGGCGGGGACCGCGCTTTCCCCTGCTGACGAAGTTCATCGACGCGGCCGGTCCTCTGCCGGTGCACCTGCACGCCGACGACGAGGCCGCCCGCGGGCAGGGCGAACCCAACGGCAAGACCGAGGCGTGGCACATTCTCGACGCCGAGCCCGGAGCCACCGCGCTGGTCGGCGTGGAGCCGGGCGTGGACCGCGATCGGTTGCGGCGAGCCCTGCTGGAGCAGGACTTCGACGCCGTGATGCGCCGCCTGCCGGTGCGCGCCGGGCTGACGCTGTACGTCCCGGCGGGCACCCTGCACAGCTTCGGTCCCGGCACGCTGGTCTACGAGATCGAGCAGACCTCCGACCTCCAGGAGCACGCCATGCGCCATCGCATGGAGGACGGGGCGGCGCTCGGCAACGAGCAGTGGCACACCAACGTCGACGCGCTCCTGGGCCAGTGGAAGCCGGACCCGCGGCCGGAGTTCGTGCCCGGCCTGCGGTGGCCGGCCGGCGACGGCGTCGTACGGGTGATCCTGTGCGCCGGTCCCTATTTCGCCCTGGAGCGGTGGCAGGTGCGGGCCGGAGCCCGGCTGGACCACGCCTTCGCGACCGCCCTCGTCCTCAGCAACGCGGGAGCTCCGGCCTCCTTCACCTGCGGCGACCGGCCACAGGAGCTGGACCGGGCACAGACCGTGCTGCTGCCCGCCGCCCTCGGCCGGGTACGGGTCCACGGCCCCGCCGACGTACTCGTCGGCTACCTGCCCGACCTCGAACACGACATCCGCCGTCCCCTGGCCGGCGCCGGCTACGGCCCGGCCGCCATTTCCGCACTCGGCGAGGGTCTTTCCTGAGCCATGCCGCACCCCTGCTCCTCGTCGCGCCCGCTGCTTCTCGTTCGAGCCCGACGGCTCCGCCGCGGTCTCGCCGGTGCTGCGGTGCTTCCCCGTTCCTCATGTCGCGAGCGAGCACCGCGGCACCCCAGGCGGCTTCCGCGCTACTCGGCCGTCACCCGGAAGGTCTCCAGGGACGGGTGCGAAGCGTCGGGAACGAGCATGCCCGCCGCCACGCCGCTGCGCAGGTAGTCCACCACCGTCGAGGTGATGACCTCCCGGGCGCGACGACCGGCACCCCCGGGCGTCAAAGGACGGACCCGCTCCGGGCGGTCGAGCCCCTCGTGCGTACCGGAAGCTGCGACAATGAGAGAGCCCGCCCGCATCGCCTCCCCGCCGGAGCAGGGCGGACCGTAACGCGCTGGAGGCATCACCCCCGGGTGGGGTTCCGTGGCCCCCGGCAGTCCTTGCTCTCACGGCCGATCACGGGTCAGCCGGCCCGGAAGAGGAACGACCATGGTTGACGGACCCCCCTCCGACGTACCGGACCTGGACGTACCGGACCTGACCGGCTTGCTGCTCGACGCCGAAAGTGTCGATGAATTCCTGCAGGCTCTTGTCGACAGGGCTCTGCAACGCAGTCCGGCCGCCGACGGGGTCGGCATCACGCTGGAGCGCCGGGGCCGGCCCCTGACCGTGGCCAGCATCGGCCCAAGGGCCGGGGAGCTGGACGAGAAGCAGTACGGCCAGAACGACGGCCCGTGCCTCCAGTCGCTGCGCACGGCGGAAGAAGTCCTGGTCGACGACATGATGGGCGAACGGCGCTGGGGCGACTACCCGGCCTATGCCGTGGCGTGCGGTATCCGCTCCTCCGTCTCGCTGCCGATCGCGGCCCACACCCACACAGCCGGTGCCTTGAACCTGTACTTCGCCAAGCCGGACGGGTCGACGGACGTCGACATGGATTTCCTCCGCGCGCTGGCGGCGCAGGCCACCGGAGCGATCGCGCTGGCGCAGCGGATCGGCGACGCCCAGGAATTCGCCGACCACCTGCAGACCGCACTGAAGTCCCGCACCGCCATCGACCAGGCCATCGGCGTGATCATGGGACAGCAGCGGTGCACCGCCGAACGCGCCTTCGCGATCCTGCGCAGCGCCTCCCAGCACCGCAACATCAAGCTGCGCGACCTGTGGCGCCGTCCTCCTGACCAACATCTCAGGCCGGCCGCCGGCCCAGGACGAGCTGCGCCCCCGGCCCTGAGCCGCAGGGGTTCACCCCCCGACGCCCTGGTCCCGCCGCGCCGGCTGCTTCGAGACGGGACGGCATCCGCGCGCGCAGGCCACGGCGCCGGACAACGTGGTGGTCACCAGCAGAAACCGGTAGACACCGGCGATGCGGAACACCTTGCGGGCCAAAGGCCGACGTGCCACCACAGACAGCACGGCTCCTCCGCAGCGGGCGACCTGCCGAACCCGCAGCAGCACGTTGACAGCCGCAGCGGTGACCAGCGGCGTGTGCACGTCGAGGATCACGATCCGGGCGCCGGAACCCGAGATCAACGTGCGCAGCTCGCTTTCAGCGGCGTCTTGCTCGCCGAAGTCGATCACCTCGTGGATCTCGATCACGAGACGGTCGACGCCGAGGCGGTAGTACGGAAACAGCAACGTGGACTCCAGGAAGCATGCCTGTCGGAGGGGCCGCTTCCTGACCGTCTCATCCCCATGTGCCCCTGCTGCGGAGGATGATGCAAGAGATCAATGCGGCCCCGCCCGCCCGCGTGTCCCCTCAGCGGCGGAGCAGCCCGTGCCCCCGGCGGCGGAGGGTCGCTCAGGGGCGGCGGCAGGCGACCTCCACAGCGGCGCCCCCGCGAGGAGGGTGGTTTCGACGCCCGCCTCTTCCGCCACCGGCCCCGCAGCGGACTCTCCGGTCTCTCCGGTCTGCCGGAGACGCACGTCCGGGCATTGGCGGATGTGGTCTCACCGCGCGCTCCGGGCCTGCACAATTCGGCTTGTGATCGATGACGACCCGTACCTGTGGCTGGAAGACGTTGAGAGTGAGGCCGCGCTCGAGTGGGTGGCCGAGCGGAACGCCGAGACGGAGGCCGCGCTGGCCGCCGGCGCCGGGTTCGCTTCCCTGAAGGAGCGCCTGCGGGAGGTGCTGGACGCTTCCGACCGTATCCCCTACGCCACCCGTCGCGGAGCGTTCCTTTACAACTTCTGGCGGGACGCCGACCACGTGCGTGGTGTGTGGCGGCGTACGACGCTGGAGCAGTACCGCAAGGACGCTCCCGAGTGGGAGGTCCTCCTCGACGTCGACGCGCTCGCCGCCGCGGAGGAAGAGAAGTGGGTGTGGGCCGGTGCACGGGTGCGCCGTCCCGACTACGACCGGGCGCTGGTGTGTCTGTCGCGCGACGGTGGTGATGCCGTTGTGGTCCGCGAGTTCGACCTCGGCACCCGGACTTTCGTCGCGGGAGGGTTCCAGGTGGGGGAGGCGAAGACGCGGATCGGGTGGATCGACGCCGACACCGTCTTCGTCGGCACGGACTCCGGGCCCGGTTCGCTGACCGACGCAGGCTACCCGCGCACGGTACGCAGGTGGCGGCGCGGTACGCCGCTGGAGGAAGCCGCCCTGGTTTTCGAGGCCGGGGCGGAAGACGTGTCGGCCTGGGGCCGGCACGACGCCACACCCGGTTTCGAACGGGACTTCGTCGGCCGCTCGCTGGACTTCTTCCGCAGCGAGGTGTACCTCCTCGCTCCCGACGCCACGCTCGTGAAGATCGACGTTCCCGACGACGCCCGCGCCTACGCCCATCGCCAGTATCTGATCGTCACTTTGAAGTCCGACTGGCTCGGACATCGGGCGGGCTCCCTGCTGGCGTTCGGCTTCGACGCCTTCCTGGCCGGCGACCGCACCGCCGAGGTGCTGTTCGCACCGGACGAGCGGACGGCTCTGGCCGGGCACTCATGGACCCGCCGCCATCTGATCCTGGAGACGATGCGCGACGTCAGTACCCACATCGAGGTCCTCACCCCGGTCTCCGGCGGCGGGTGGGCGCGCAAGCCGCTCGCGGACGTCCCGACGCTGTCCGCGGTCACCGTCGTGGACACGGACCCGGACGTCTCCGACGAGTATTTCCTGGACGTGTCGGGGTTCTTGCAGCCCTCCACCCTCTACCGCGGGCAGATCGGCGCCGACACGGAGATCCTCAAGCAGGCTCCGGCCCGCTTCGACACGGACGGTCTGGCGGTGGAGCAGTTCTTCGCGACCTCCCGGGACGGCACGCGGGTGCCGTACTTCGTGATCGGCCCCGACCGCGGCCCGACGGGCCCCGGCCCCGCCCTGCTCTACGGCTACGGCGGCTTCGAGGTCTCCCTCACTCCCTTCTACGGCGCGGTGACGGGCCGGGCGTGGCTGGAGCGCGGCGGCACCTACGTCATCGCGAACATCCGGGGCGGCGGCGAGTACGGGCCGGACTGGCACCAGGCCGCACTCGGCGCGGACCGCCGCGAGCCTTCGAGGACTTCGCGGCCGTCGCCGCGGACCTCGTCGCGCGGGGCATCACCACCCCGGGCATGCTGGGCGCCGCGGGGGGCAGCAACGGCGGCCTGCTCATGGGCGCGATGCTCACCCGCTGCCCGGAGCTGTTCGGCGCGATCGTCGCCCAGGTACCGCTGCTGGACATGCTCCGCTTCCACAAGCTCCTCGCCGGCGCGTCCTGGATCGCCGAGTACGGCAACCCGGACAACGAAGCCGACCGCCCCCACCTCCGTGCGCTCTCCCCCTACCACCGGCTCACCGCGGACCGGACGTACCCGCCGGTCCTCCTGATGACCTCCACCCGCGACGACCGCGTCCACCCCGGCCATGCCCGCAAAACGGCCGCACGGCTGCGCGAACTCGGCCACCCGGTGCTGCTCCACGAGAACACCGGCGGCGGCCACGCAGGCGCCAGCGACAACGAACAGTCGGCCCACAACAAAGCCCTGGTGCACACCTTCTTGTGGCAGCACCTCGCACAACCGGTTCGGCCCGCCTCCGGCCGGCCGGGCGCGACTCACCCGGACGGTGAGGCGGCCTGCCACCTCTGAGCCGTGCCCCGGCAGCCGGCTGGTGAGAACCGGACGACTGCCATATTCCCTTGGCGGCCTGCCCGGTGGCTGAGATCGTCTCCGGCATGGCCAACTGGGCGACTTTCGTGGTGGTGCCGGAGGACGGCGCTCATGAGGTGTACGAGGCCCGCTTCGGAGCGGTGGGTCTCGACCTCGACCTGCTTGCCGGGCCCGACGGGAACGCGGTCGGAATGCTGTGAAACGCGGACGCCGCCGGAGCCGTCTCGGTACGATTTCAACGGCCGTGCCAGTCGTCGTCGTACGTAAAACCATGACGCATCCGGGACAGGGCGGAGACAGCGATGAGCGCAGGCACTCGGCGTGGTTGGGCCGCGGCGGCGACGTTCGTCCTTGCGGCGGCCGTCAACGTCGTCACCGGCCTCCTGACCCAGCAGTGGTCGGCCGCGTGGTGGCTCACGCTCGCGGTCCTGGTGGTTGTCGGCGGTGGCCTGCAGGCATGGGTGACGCTGGAAGCGCGCCCCGGCGTCCGGCAGCGTGTGGACAATACCGTCGTCGGCGGATCGGTGACCCAGCGGCTGGCAGGAGCCGGCGAGCAGTCCGTTTCCGACTCCCGGCTGAGCGGTGGACTGACTCAGCGTCAGGGCGAGGAGGCCGATGGCGCCTAGATGGTGGAGCTTTCGACGGCGGCGCGAAGGCGCGGCGCCCCGCGAGCAGAGCGTCCGGGACGTCGCCGTGGACGGGGACCTGGTCCAGGCGGGCGGCGACGCGGTCTCCCATGTCACCGCTGATGTCGTCGCGGTCGGTGACAACCCCCACGTGGACGCGCGCAGCGCTCTGACCGTGCACGGCGACCTGAACGTATCCGGCGGCTACGTGGCAGGGCGGGACATCCACATAACGAAGGACCCCGCGCCCGCACCCTGCCCCCGGTTGCTGCCGCGCGACACGCCCGACTTCGTCAACCGGGTGACCGAACTGGCGGTGGCCACCGGTCTGGTACGGAACGCCGACCCGTCACCTGTCATCGTCTTCACAGGCTCCGCCGGCGTGGGCAAGACGACGCTTGCCGTGCACTTGTGCCGTTCCCTGGCGGAGAGTCATCCCGACGGTGCTCTCTTCGCGGACGTCGGCGGATTCGGTGGCCGGCCGCGCCGGACCTCCGACGTACTGGCGGAGTTCCTGCTGGCTCTGGGCCTGCCGGCACAGCGCATCCCCGTGACGTTCGAGGACCGGCGCAATCAGTTCCGTACCATGACCGCCGGCTCGCGCCTGGTCGTGCTGATCGACAACGTGGCAGAGGAGGCACAGGTCAGGGACCTCCTTCCGGCCGCGCGGCGGTGGCCGTGGTGGTGACCAGCCGTAGACGCCTCGCCGGCCTCTCCGGGGCCCGGCTGCTGGACGTCGGGAGCCTGCGCGGTGAGGCGGCGACGGAGTTGCTGCGCCTCGTGGCGCACCATGCCGCCGACGCCTCGGACGAAGCGCTGTCGCTCATCGCCTCGTACTGTGCGGGCCTGCCGCTCGCCCTCGTGATCGCCGGGGCACGGATGAACGTCCTGCCCCACTCCTCCGGGACGCGGATGGCGGACATGCTGAGCGACGAGAAGCGGCGCCTGAACTGGCTTTCGGCAGGAGACCTTGCCGTGCGGGCGTCCTTCCAGGCCAGTTATCGGCAGCTTTCCGACGAGGAGCAGCGGGCGTTCCGGCTGCTGTCGCGGGTAGAGGGCGGCAGGTTCACCACCTGGCACCTTGCGGCGCTCTGCGGATCCGACCACGACCGGGCGGAGCAGATCCTCACCCATCTGCACGACCTGAACCTCGTCCGGGCGGTGGCCACCCCCGACGGCTGCGACCACGTGCTCTACCAGTTCCATGACCTGATCAGGGACTTCGCGATGGAGCTGTGCACCTTGGAGGGGCGTTCGGCCGATCCTGACGACCGCTTGATCACGGCCTACCGGCGGATCGCCGCCGTGGTGGGCCGGGCGCTGTCCCCGACGAGCGGCGGCAGCGCCGGCCCTTTGACCGTCGACCTCGCGGAGGGGGGTCCGCTGCGCATCCGCGAGGTGACGCCTGGTGCGCCGTGGAGTACACGAACGTCTCGCTCATGGCACGGCGGGCCTCGGAGGCCGGACGTTGGAGAGACGCTGCCGCCCTGGGCGGCGCGCTCATGCCGTTCTTCCAGACCCGGTGCATGTGGGAGACGGCCGAGGAGTCCTATGCGATCGCCGCCGAGGCGGCCGACCGGAGCGGTGACGCCACCACGAAGGTCACACTGCTCCTCGCCCTCGCGAACGTCCGCAGGTCGCAGGCGCGCTGGGCGGAAGCCGTGGACGCCCTGGAGGAGTGCCTGACACTGCAGCAAGGCCGTCCGCCCGGCAGGGAAGCGGCATACGCACTCGGCGGCATCGGCGTGGCGTTGCGCAACGAGGGCTCATGGGAGGCGGCGTGGCGCTGCTTCCAGGACAGCCGTCGAATGCTGAGCGCCATCGACGACCGGTGGGGCATGGCCTTCGCGGTGCGCGGACTCGGCACCGTGCGTCAAGCGCAGGAACGCTGGGAGGAGGCGATGGAGTTCCTCTCCGAGGCGGTGCGCCTGTTCCGTGTCGCCGGTGACACGGACCGTGAGGCAATGGCTCTGGTACGGGTCGGTGCCGTGCTGCGGGGCCAGGGGCATGCCCGTGACGCCCTTGCGGTCCACGAGCGCCTGATACCGGTCTTCGAGAGCCGTCACAACCGTAGCTGGGTCGGCATCACAGCCGTACACCAAGCAGCCAGCTGGTCCGATCTGGACGACCAGCGACAGGCGGAGGCCTGCCTCGACCTGGCCGTACGCGTGTTCGACGATCTCGGTGACAGCCGGTGGCAAGCCATCGCGCATCTGCACCGGAGCATCGTCCACCGCAGGGCCGGCCGCCCCGGGCCGGCGAACGCGTGCCTCGAAGCGGCCGCCGCGGGCTTCGCCGAGCTCGGGGACCGGCCCGGCAGCGCGTATGCGGCCCATGAACGCGGGCTCCTCCTGCGGAGTGCCGGCGACGAGGCGGGGGCGCGCGCCGCTCTCAGCGCTGCGCATCAAGCGTTCCGTGATCTGGGTTCACGCAGGGCGGACCGGATCGCCACCCTGCTGGAACCCGGTCAGCTGCCCTGAAGCCGCTCGCGACCGGCGAAGTCGGCAAGGGCGGACCGTACGTCCGACGGCGTGAGGTCGTTGAAGAGCGTCTCGACTGTGTGGATGTGTGCGTACTGGCTCTGCAGCGGCAAGAAGCCGCTGAGCAGGTTGCCTCCACCGGTCCTGAACACCAGGTCGACGTCCTCGCGCACGCCGAGCCGCCGAGCCAACGGGGTCCGGGGGGCCGTGTGAGCGCATGCCGCCCGCAGCTCCTCCCAGGCGTCGTAGGCCACCAGCAGGTACAGGCGGCGCTCGGTGTCCGGGGCCGGACCGTCGAGCGCATGCAGCGCCTGCCGGTAGGCGGCGGGAACCCGGCAGAGCTCGCCCACGGCCGACACCCGGGCGGAGCGCCTCGCCAGGACCTGCGGCAACAAGCGTGTGCAGAAGTACGTCTCGGCCTCGAACACCGCCCCGAGCTCCGCCTGGGTCCGCGTCAGATTGCGCAGGCTGAGCAGATACAGGGACACCACGGACACGCCTGCCGAGTACAGGACGTCCACGACGCGTGCGAGGTTCTCCATCGCGAGCAGATAACCGTCCGCCAGCGGGACACCACGGAGCCTGGACCAGCGGCGGGTTCCGTCGGGGATGACCCCGACGTGCCGGGGTACCGCGTTCATGACCGCCTCCGTCCGTCTTCCACGAACACGGGATCGTCGGCGACCCGCCGGATGTCGAGCGGGGCACGCAACCCGTACGCGACCTCCGCTGCCAGTGTTCCCATCCGCATGGCGCTGTCCATGTTGACGTAGCGGTGCGACCCGAGCCGGCCGGCACTGACCACGGACGGGGACGCCCCGTCCATGTAGTCGTCGACGGTTGTCAGATCCGGCGAGACCGGAGCAGACAGCGGATAGTGCCGCCGGATCCGCAGCACTCGCTCGACACGCAGCCGTGCGGCCGCACCGAAGAAGGGCAGGGCGGCCGCGTCCCGCACGGTCAGCCGTCCGAGATCTGCATCCGGCAGGTTCCACAGCCCGTCGCCGGGGTCGCAGTGGATCTCCAAGCAGAAGCCGGCCGACGATCCCGGTGCGCCCGCCCCCGTATACCCCGTGGGTGAATAGACGCGGGTGAAGACCTCCCCTTGCGGGAAGTAGCAGAGGTCGCACGGCAGACCGGCTGCGGCGTCGTCGGTCGACAGGTAGACGAAGACGGTGGCCCGGTATCGCAGTCGGCCCGCTGCGCGGTGGACGGAGGAAGGGACCGTTCCCTCGTCCGCGCACCGCAGAAAGGTGTCCACCGGGCCGGTGTTGATCACGGTGTCCAGCGTGCGGACCACACACCGGCCGTCCGTCTGCACCCGCAGTTCGACTTCGTCGCCGGTGCGTCCCCAGGACACCATGGTGGTGCCGGTGCGGACCGAGCCGCCGCGGTGCCGTACCGCGACGGCCAGTGCTGCGACGATGCGGCCGATGCCGCCCTGCGGGTAGTACGACGTCCGCGAGGGGACCGCTCGGCCCGACAGCTGCCGCAGGGCGGTGCCCACGTCCGGGATGGCTATGCGCTGCCGGCCCCAGAGGGCGGGCAGCTCGGAGGGCGGGACACCCACGTTCTTGCTGACGTGATGAAGGACGTAGAACTCGTACAGTGGGCGCCCGAACCGACGCACCGCCCATTCCTCGAGGTCCGTCGCAGTGAGGGACGGGCGGAGTGTGCCGAGCGCCCTGGCCGCGAAATAGCTCAGTACCGGGCGCGCTGCGGCGCGCACTCCCGAGACGTGTACGAAGTTCCCCAGGTGGAACGGAAAGCGGTACAGCCTGCCGCTTCTCCAGATGCCACGGGTGGGTGAGACCCGCCGCAGCGTGGTGCCCAGCAGCGTCTCGACGTCCTGCACCACGGCAGGGTCCCCCGGGTAAAGGGTGTGCGGACCCAGGTCGAAGGTCAGGCCGCCCGCCCGGATGGAGGAAGCCAGCCCGCCGACGGTCCCGGCGCTTTCGAGGACCTCCACGTCGGCGCCCAGTTCGAGGGCCCTCCGCGCCGCTGACAGCCCGGCGAGTCCTCCGCCGACAACGCCGATGCGCATGTTCCGACTCCTGCCGCGGGTCCGGTGTGCGTGCGGACTCCGACAGCATGCTCCTGTCGCGGCGTTGGGGATGCCGGTCATTCCGGCCATTCACCGGCGGGTTGGTTTGCGGGGCACGCCGACAACTGGTTCGTCGGGGCCCGGGCACGGAAACCACGACGCGGCCGCGGGTGGCGGCGGTGCGGGGAGACATGCAGGATCTGTTCGCAGACCATCTCCAGCCGCACGTACGGCAGTTGCCAGTCCGAGCGGTCAAGGGCGAGGACTCGTTCGGGCCGTGAGGCCAAGGATCGCGCCAGTGCTGTGATCGCGGTGAAACGCTGAACGGTCGCTTCGCGCGGGGCGACGGAGACTACGACGGTGTACGAACAGCACTGGGGAGGCGCGAGGGTTTGGTGGAGCGGGGACGGGGGCGGATCCGGACGACACCCTCGGGGAGGGCGTCGGTGCCGGTTACCTGCGCGAAGCCCGAAAGGGTGAGGCTGCGGAGGGCGGGGACGGCAGCCATGGGAGAGACGTCCACCTGCTGGCCGTGGCCTGCGGAGCTGACGGTGACTGTGTGCGCGGCGGGGAAAAGGCGGGCGACGAGCCTCAGGCTCTCGCCTGCCACCTGGGTGAGGAAGACGTCGGTGACGCCCTTCAAGGGCGCCACTTCGTGCAAATCGCGGTCCCGCGTGTCGACGTGGTTCAGCTGGATCTTCGTCAGCCCTGGCAGGCTCGCCACCTCGATCGCATGAGTGGCAAGCAGTTGTGCGGACAGCCCCAGATGGGTGAGTCCGGCCCAGCGGGACAGTCCCTTCAACGGTTCATCGGCGGTGAACCGGAACCCCAAGGTCAGCGATCGGAGATCGTGGCGGGCGAGCAGGCCCGCCAGGTCGAGATAATGCGGCAGTGCGGTGTCGAGGGACAGGCTGCGCAGGGTGGTCAGCCAGGCGAGCGCGGTGATGTCCAGGCGCGGGTGCATGTCCTCGAGTCCCAGATGCGTCACCTTTGTGCCTTGCAGACCGTCCAGGTCGGTGATGCTTGGCAGGCCGTAGAGGGTCAGCTCCTCCAGCTCCGGGTATCGGGAGAGCCAATTGAAATCGCCGATCGTATTGCCGCCGCCCAGCACCAGGGACGTGATCCGGGGCGCGTGGTGAAACCGGGGAAGCTCCTTGAGGGGGTGAGCTCCCCTGAAGTGGACCCCGGTGATGTCCAGCGGGCGCAAGGCCTCGGCCTGGCGGCTGTCGTCGATCTGGATCAGGGCGTAGGGCTCGGCAAGGGGCGCGAGGACCTCGGACACGTACTCGTGCGGGTCGAAACGGGACCAGTTGAGCGCGAGCCTGTGGCTCACCGCTGTCGCAGGCAGTCGGCTGAACCCCTTGAGATAGGCCAGCGCCGTATCACCGCCCAACTGTTGAGCAGCCCAGATGGCAGCCGGCACTTCATCCTCGGCCAAGGCGTCCGGAGCGGGCAGCAGATCCAGTACGACCGGCCCCACCTCGCCCAGGACGTCCGCCTCAGCCAGAGACCGCGGCGGAATGTGGTCGTCGGCCCTGGCCTGGATCTCCGAGCGGACCGTTGCCGAGAGCTCCGTGGCGTGCTGCAGACAAGCCAGGGCCAGCAACGAGAGCCGCGTGCCGCTCTGCGGGTCGGAGGCCGAGCGTTCCATGATCCTGCCGAGGAGGTCCGCGCGTTCGTCCGGTCGCGCGTGCGCCACTGCCATGCGGACGACGTCTTCCCACTGCTCGTCGTGGGCGTTGTTGGCCAGCAGCGGAAGGTCCTTTGCCTCCACCGCCGCCTTCGCCCCCAGATAATCCTGGAAGGTGCGGTGCACGAAGTCCACCGTGTCCAGTGTCGGGGCGCGCAACAGCCCGGTGCGGACCAGCAGGTGATTGAGGATCGCTGGGGAGTCACCCTGCTCGCCAACCGACGGCATCAGGGGAAGGGCTTCGGCGATCAGCGACTCCGCCGTCGTGCGGGCCAGTTCCGTCTGGCCGTTACGGATGAGCCAGTAAGCCAGTTTCTGCAGCAGCTGAATGCTCTCGCGTTCGCTCAGCTCGATTCCCTCGGGTGCGATCACCTCGCGTTCCTGGTCGCGCCGGATCAGCAGCATCGACAACGCGGCGGCGTACAGCTCCATGCGGTCATGGGGGAGTTGTCCGCGCCGGTCCCGGTGCAGGGCGCACACCAGAGCACAGAGCAAAGGGGTGGTCGTGAGCAGTGCGAGATCACGTTTGGCGCGTACCTTGTCACGCAACGCGGTCTCGAGCCCTTCCAGATGTGTCCGTACCTCCCGGCTGGGGGCCCCGGCCTTCGCCGCCGCGTGCCAACGGGTCACGAAGATGCCCACGTCCGTACGGCTCATCGGCCGGACGGTGAGTTCGCGGAAGTGCACATCCCCCAGCCAGGAGTCGGGTACCGCATTGGGGCGAGTGGTGACGACCATCCTTGAGCGGCCGTACGCCGCCACCAGCTCCCGCAGCCACTGCCCGGTCCGTTCCCGCATCGCCTTCGGGACCTCGTCCAGGCCGTCGACAAGGATCAGAGCGCGTCCCGAGGCCAGTACCCGGTCTGCCCAGCCCTCCGGCTGTGCAGCGGCGAAGGAGCAGCCGACGGCTGTCAGGTACTCGGCAGGGGTGGGCAGATCGCCGCGACGCCCCAGGGTGCGCAGGGGAAGAAGGAAGGCCACCGAGGAGTGCAGCTCCTCCAGCGGGCCGGGCAGCTGCCCGGTCGCGGTGGCGCAGGCGAGCCACTGCAGCAGCGTTGTCTTGCCGCTGCCGGCCAGCCCCCTGATCAGCGTCCGCTGGGAGCCGGAGAGCGCCAGTTCGGCCCGCTCGACCCGCTGCTGGGCGGATGTGTAACCGTTGTAGCTCCAGCCGAGGTCCCGTTCGGCGAGCTCCAGGCTCAGATACGCGGCGTCCAGGGGCCAGCTGGCCTTGGCGGGGCCGCGCAGGTCCAGGCCGACGACGGTGAGCGAACTGTGACGCAGTTTCAGGTACTTGCGGTAGCGAGCCTCGAATGCCATGTCCTGTGGCGACAGTCCCTCGGTGTGGGCGGTCCGGGTGGGGCCCAGGCACGTGCGCCGCAGCCTCAGCAGTTCGTCCGGGTCCAGGCCGAGGGGGCACCGGCGAGGGCGACGAGAGTGTCTTCACTGGGAACGCTGCGGCCGTTGAAGGCCTGGCTGACCGTGGTTCTGCCCAGTTGCGCACGCCTGGCCACCGCTGTCAGTGTCATCCGGCGTTTGGCACGGGCATCGCTCAAGAGATCGCGCAGGTGCTCCAGCGCTTCCTCCTTGGTCAACGCAGGCTCCCATCCACGGTGTCCGCCGTGCTCGTGAAGTTCGCAGTGTTCGCAGACGTTCATCTTGGACCGGCCGAACACCGCCGCACACCGAAATGGCGAAGGTGGCACCCACGGCCCGGACGTCCCGGGCTTGCGCGGCGACCGGAGTGGGGATCTGTGATGACGTTGACGACGAGGACGCTGCTGGCACTGGCTCTTCTGGCGGCTGTTCTCATGGGGCTGCTGGTGGCGGGCGTCGCCGGCGTGCTGGCCCGGTTGGACGGGGCGACGGTGCCGGCTGCCTTCACGCGTGCCGGTGTGGCATTCGCCGGGACAGTGGCACTGCTGACCGCCGTACTTGCCCTTTTGGCGGGGCAGTAGACGCCGCCCCGTCGAGGTCCTGGAGCAGACCGTCGCGCGGCCCGTAAGCTTGCCGTTTATGGTCCCGGCGTCGAACGCGGCTCGAACTTGATCAGTGTTTTCGCAGTTCGGCGGACATGAGGGCGGCCTTCTTCTGATCCTGCGCCCCGTCACGGAGTGGATCGGCGCGAAGACCGTGGTCGTGAGTTCGGAGCATCAGGGCGTTCTTCGCCGGCCTGGCTGTGGTGGTCGGGCACTACCGCCACAGCCGAAGAGGCGGACCGCTGCCGGCGGTCCTTCCACAAGAAAGGCACCACACCACGGCGGACATCCCAGCAGCACCGTAGTTGCCGCGTAAGTACAGGTACTCATACGCGAATGGTGAGTACCGCCTACCTTCGCGAGGTGCCTACACATCCAACACGGCAGTCGTCGGCCTCCGGCAGGAGCGGCTGGTGCTGCTGCCTGCTGTTCGCTGTCCTGCCCGTCGTCTGGTTCATCGCCGCCCCCGTCCTGCCGGAGCAGGTGTTCTGGTTCCCGTTCTGGTTGGGGGCTGTGATGTGGAACGGAGCGGACGGCCAAGGCGGCATCAGCCACTTGTTCGGCTAACAGCAGGCAGGGACCAGAGCGGCATGGACACAGAGACGTCCAAGGATCCGACGATGGCTCTGAATGTTAAATGACAAACTGATCCTCGGTTCCATCCGACGGACACGCACCCGTCAGATCCTGCCGGACACAGGTGCGGCCAAGTCCGCCGCACGGCGGTGAGCCAGTGGAGTCAGGCACGCTTCGCGGCTTCGGCGACGCAGGCCCCAGCACCGGCCCCACCGCCGCGCGCGCCTCCGGCAGGAAGACCCGTTCGAACCGGGCGGTGGGACCCCGTGCTGCGTCAGGCGCGGACCAGCGGCGTGTCGACCAACTGCTCGGCCAGGAAGCACGCCTGCAGCTCACCGGTCCTGATCACCTGTGACACCAGCAGGTCGTTGGTGCCGTCGTCACCCAGCCCGGCGGCCCGGGCGGCGGCGTCGTGGGCGTCGACGAGGATGCTTTCGTGGGCCTCCAGCAGCCGCGACAGCATGGCCGGCACCTCCTCGACACCGTTCGGAGGCCGTGGAATCGACGTGATCTCCGCGACGTGCCGGGGGTCTCCCACTGCGACGCCGCCCAGGGACTGGACGCGTTCGGCGATGGTGTCGACGAGTTCGAGCTGTTCCCCCGCGTGCTTGTCGAGCACCAGGTGCAGTTGGTAGAAGGGGCCTTGTCCCCGATGAGTGGACACCTGTTCGTATCATTATGCGGCGAGTGTCA